>NZ_CP049331.1:2400000-2700000 GCF_011064285.1 Vibrio ziniensis | reverse complement strand
TAACGCTGCTGGTATTCCAAATGCTACTTACGCTCCATTCGCTTTTGATAGTAAAGCGTATTACATCCTCGTGAGTGATATCGCCGCTCATGGACAGAATTTAAAAACGAACCGCAATGTATCGATTTTAATGATCGAGGATGAAAGTGAATGTAAGAACATTTATGCACGTAAAAGACTCACCTTTGATACACGTGCAGAGTTGGTAGAGAAACAAACACAAGATTGGAGCCAAGGTGTTGCCGCATTGAAAGCTCGTTTTGGTGAAATTATTGATAATTTAAGCCAGCTTGGTGACTTTAATCTTTATCGCTTAGTGCCTGAATCCGGACGTTACGTCAAAGGATTTGGTCAAGCGTTTGTCATTTCCGGTGATGACATGCTCGATTTTGTTCATTTAACAGAAGGGCATGTTAAAGCTGAAAAAGAGCGTATGGAGCAATAACCAGTACTTAATAGCCAATGCTTTAAGTAAATACATAACCTGAAAACTCAGCTCAACTAATAACAATATCCTCACAGATTGATGCTTCAAAGCGGCTCGCATGCGAATGCCGCTTAGATTGTTGCATTTCAAATTTGAGAAAAATCATTGAGCTCACTTAAACATTTAAACATGGACATAATAATGATTAAGCAAACTCCGCTTGCCATAGTTATTGGCGCGTTGCTATCAGCGCCAGCAGTCGCTGAAGAAACTACCTATTCATTTGACGAAGTTGTTGTGTCAGCTACTCGTCTTAATACTCAAACTATCGATACTGCTGCTTCCGTTGCTGTCATTGACGAGAAAGCAATCGAAAGCAATATGATCGAAGATATCGAAGACCTCTTTAAATACACCCCAGGTGTAAATTTACAATCCAATTCACGTCAAGGCGTACAGAGTATCAATATTCGCGGTATAGAAGGGAACCGCATAAAAGTCATTGTTGATGGGGTGGCTCAACCAAACCAATTTGATTCTGGCGCTGAGTTTGTCAATTCATCTCGTGTTGATGTTGATACCGACATGATAAAGGCGGTAGAAATTGTAAAAGGTGCCTCTTCTTCTTTGCAAGGTTCTGATGCGATCGGCGGTATCGTTGCTTTCGAGACTAAAGATCCCGCAGATATTCTTAAAGGCCGAGACTTCGGTGGCTATGCGAAACTCAGCTACTCTTCTGCTGATAAAACCTTCAGTGAGTCTATTGCATTAGCTAATAAATTCGGTGATCTAGAATCTTTGGTTGCATATACACGCCGTGATGGAGAGGAAGTTAATAACTTTGGTGAACCTGATGAGCAAGACAGCAGTGCAAACAATTTATTGGTTAAACTGCAATATCAACTAAATCCTGCTCATCGATTGGAGTTTTCTGGCAACTATATTCGAAATAAGAATGAGTTGGCGTCATTGACGTTCAATGGTTACCAAGATGCTTCTGGAAGTGATGAAACTGAACAGTATCAGCTAGGTATTAAGCATATCTGGGATGCGAAAGTAATGTTTGCTGACCGAATTACTTGGCAGCTTGATTGGATGAGTAAAGACGAAACCGGTGTTACTGATCGTACCCGAGTGTCTAATAGTAACGTGCAGAAGAAAGATTACCTTTATTCGGATGAAGGTGTTCAGCTTGATATGCAGCTTGATAAGTTCTTTATGACAGGCAACATTGAGCATAATTTGGTTTATGGGGGCTCTTTCTCTGATAAAGATATTGCCAATACCAACAAAGAATTTAACTCTGTTGGCAGTGACCAAGTTATTTTCTACATCCCAGATGCGGCAGAAACTCGTTATGGAATGTTTATCCAAGATGAAATTTCTTGGAGTGATTTCATAGTAACTCCAGGGGTTCGCTTTGACTCATTTAAAACTAAGCCTGGTGATACCAGTGCCAACCCAAGTTTAAACGACGCCAGTGAATACAAAATCTATTCTGATTCTGCGCTAACAGCGCGCTTAGGTACCGTTTATAAGCTGACAGAACAACACCGTTTATTTGCTCAAGTGAGTCAAGGTTTCCGCGCTCCTGATTTTGAAGAGTTGTATTACTCTTACGGTAACCCAACTTATGGTTATGTGAGTAAACCAAACCCAGAGTTAAAAGCTGAGGAGAGTATTTCTTACGAAGCGGGTTGGCGTTATAACACTGAATTGATGAGCAATGAGTTGGCCGTTTTCTATAGTGATTACGACAACTTTATCGACACACAAATTGTTTCGGGAAGCTATGCAACTATGGATGCTGTTTCTCAGTCAATAAACATTGATAAAGCAACCATCAAAGGTGTTGAACTTTCCAACCAACTATCATGGAACGGCTTTATGCCGATAGACGGTTTTAGCTCGCGTATCGCTGCTGCCTATACGGAAGGTGAAGACGCTGAAGGCAATCCATTAAATAGCGTAAGCCCATGGAACACGGTTTTAGGGCTAAGTTATGACTCAAATAACCTTTGGGGCACCACAGTTAACGTCAATTACACTGCGAAGAAAAAGGCCAGTGATATAGATGGTGATTACCTGCCACTTTCAGCGGCGACCGTTGTGGACATTACTGCTTATTACAAACCAATCAGTGACTTAACGTTGCGTGTAGGTGTGTTCAACGTAACTAACGAAGAATACTACAACTGGAACGATGTGCGTGATTTGACTTCAGAAGATAAGAGTCTTTCTCAAGCAAAACGTAACTTCTCTGTTACCGCAAAGTATGAATTCTAATAGAACAACAAGTCATTGGCTAAATCGTTAATAATAAAAAATCCCCAAGTTTAGCGCGCGGGGATTTTTTATAGGATGTTAATGGTTACTTGGTCAAATACTCCTGAGCCTCTTTCACGCCCATATAGCGCCCCAGAGTTTTCATTGGGACATTGTGTAAATCCACGACAATCAGACCATCTAAAGCATCGTTGAAGGCTGGATCAACGTTGAAGCTGACTAGTTTTCCATTCAATCCTAAATATTGTCGTAAAAGAACTGGAATTCCTTTTCCTTCATCAATACGTGCAATCACTCTTGAGAGCAGTTGCAAATCCGCCAATGAGGTCAACAAACTCGCATTCCATTGAGCTTGCATTACAGGTAATGGGTTAGAAGCTGCGACAAAGTTTGCTTGAGCGTTATCGTAAAAATGCAGCGTCATTGTGTCAGCAAGTAAGCGCCTTGCTTGTTCACTGTAATCATTGCTGATACTTACCGGACCAAATAGGTGGCTGTATTGAGGGTTGCTGTGTATAAACGATCCAATCCCTTTCCATAACAGCAGCAGTGGCGCCATGCTTTTCTGATAGTACGAATCGATTACAGAGCGGCCAAGCTCTATGGCGTTACCCATATTCTCCAAAAAACGAGGATCGTAGTTAAATAGAGTGCTGGAATAGAGTCCTTTAATACCGTGTGATGCAACAATTTTATCTACCAGTCCAAGTCGATACGCACCGACCATCTCATTACGCTCTCTATCCCAGATAAAAAGATGCAAGTATTCACGGTCAAACTCGTCAACATCTAAAGCCATACCTGTCCCTTCGCCGACTAGACGGAAATTCTTTTCACGTAAGCGTCCAATCTCATGCATTAAAGAAGGGATGCTTTCGGCATGAGTACAGTACACATCAAACTCATTCAGGCTCAGCAGAAGTGCCGATGATGGCAGTGACTCAAGATCTTGCAGGAGTTCATTAAGCGGCAATCTGTCTGCAATAGGATGTGAGGCATTATCGAGATGAGTTTTATCCCGTGGAAGACTTTTTTTTGCGCCGAGCAGATAGGTATTCAGACGCAAATAATTGACCAGTTGCTGATCGCAAAGGTGCTGTAGCTCTTGATAGTGAATTGCGTCGCTGATGGAAATATCAATGCAGGTTTGTTTCTTATTGAGCAGCTCGCGACCGAGCATGACGGTTCGAAGTAGCGGGTGAATTTTTCCTGCCATATAAAAAGGCGTTGAGTTGTGACCTTCGATATACACGGGTACTGCCGCGGCTTTGTGTTTTTTGATCAGTCGGCTGACTGACTGGCTCCACTCTTTATCTTCTAGCCGGCGTTGCCTGCTGTCCACCAGTTGAGATACTTCTCCCGCGGGGAACATCAGTAGTAAGCCACCTTGTTCTAAATGTTTATGAGCCTGACGCATTGCCTGCAGGTTAGCTTTGCGTGCTTTATCGGTATCAAAGACATCCACCCCAATAAATAGAGAGTCTAACTCTGGTACGGTTTTCAGGTATTGGTTTGCCAGTATTTGTACATCAGAGCGAATTGTGAGGAGCATCTCTGCCAATATTACACCTTCAACACAACCTAACGGGTGGTTGGCAACCACGACAGTGGGACCGACTTGCGGCACATTATTGAGTGAGCCTTTAATCAGTTGGTAATCAATACCTAAAATTTCGAGCGTAAAGCGAAGAAACTGGCGAGTGTCACATCCGGCAGGTCGTTGTGCGTAAAATTTATCAAGTTGGCTTAAACCCGTTGCCCATTCTGCTAGGTTTTCACCTAAACCAAATGGTGTTTTTCGTGGCAATTTAAAAGGGCTATTAGACAGCATGTTAACCTCACAATTCTTGTATTATGAGTTCATGCTAGAAGGGGAATATTTCATCTACGCTGCAATTGTGTGAGTCTTTAATGGCGGATTTTTTGCAAAATGATGAATGCGCGTTTGCGTTTGACACCCATTCGCTGTTCTACCGATGCTCAGTCTGATCATATTTTTATCTAGATGGTATTATTCTCTTAGTCTACGTATCAGACAAAACAAAAGCCCAAGCAGATGCTCGGGCTTGAAGTTTCAACGATACTCTTGATTATAGTGATTTAGCGTATAGCTCGATCACTTGTTCACGAGTCATTGGGTGTGGGTTACCTCCGGCGCATGGGTCAGCCATCGCATCATCAACCCAAGTTAGCGTATCTTCTTTAGTTACACCTAGCTCACCAAACCCTGATGGAATACCAACACGGCGATTTAGTGCATTTAGAGCAGCAATAGCCGCAACACTTGCTTCTTCAACACTCATCGCAGAAGTATCGACACCAAGCGCTTCTGCCACTTTAGCAAATTTCTCTACACGGTAAGGGCGGTTAAATTCGCTGATAATAGGAAGAAGAATCGCATTACACACACCGTGCGGCAGGTCTTTATGAGCGCCAGCAGGGTGCGCCATAGCATGAACCATACCTAAGCCTGCGCTATTAAATGAAAGGCCAGCAACAAATTGGCCGTAAGCCATCATTTCACGTGCGTGAACATCTGAACCGTTATCTACAGCTTGAGGCAAGTTTTGCGCAATCAATTTAATGGATTCTAGCGAAATATAATCAGTGAGCTGATGTGCACCCACAGAAACATAGGATTCAACCGCATGAGTCAGTGCGTCAATGCCGGTAGCTGCTGTTACGGATGCTGGAATGCCTAGCATAACGCTCGCATCGTTCACTGAAATGTCAGGGATGATTTTGTCAGAGATAATGACGTGTTTGACATGAGTTGCTGTATCGGTAATTACAGCATTACTGGTGACCTCTGCCGCTGTACCTGCGGTAGTGTTAATTGCATAAAGTGGTGAACCAAGCACTTTTACTTTCTCAATACCGTTATATGCTGCTATTGGGCCGGGGTTCGCAGAGAGGATCTTAATCGCTTTTGCTGTATCGATAGAGCTACCACCACCAAATCCGATAACGTATTTGGCGCCTTCGGTGCTGTACATATCAAATGCACTGTTCACTGTATTGGTATCTGGATTTGGACGCACTGCACTAAATAGAGCTAAATTAAGTTTGCTGTTCATGAGTTTGTCAGCAAAGCCTAGTTCCACAAGAGTTGGGTCACAAATCAATAGACCTTTATCTTGTCCGTGTTCTTCTACAAGTCGCTCAACAAGGGCTTCAATTGAGCCAACGCCAGATAAATTGATTTTGGGAAACGCAAGTTTGAATACACCCATAGTTATTTCCTTAAATTTAATTTTTGATAGACCATTTTTTATTTAAGGTTATTAGAGCGCGTTTTTTTGAGTAATAACTTCAAATTTCTGCTGATTGACGAATTAATGATGCGAATTTGCCAAGAAAGTAATGCTGAAGCTCAAATTTTCACATTGTTACAGGCCGATAAAAATGAAGCCTCACTGTAAAGTGAGGCTCGAAGGAAAGGGTAATGGTGTTATGGCAAATAAAAAACAGATGTCAATTCAATGGATTGTGGAGAGTTATCTGGATTGGTTGCCATGATGTCTCCCATAAACGCCCACCATTTTTGGCACGCTTCGGTCTGTGCAACTTTTTGCCACTGCTGTTCATTCTCAATTTCAACATAGCCGAAAAGCTGGTGAGTTTGCTCATGTAAGAAAATGGAGTAGTTGCTGCCACCGTGTGTTTTCAAAACATCGACCAGATCTGGCCAAATTTCATCATGTCTTTTTTTGTATTCTTCTTTACAGTCCGGATTGAGTTGCATCACAAAGCCTTTGCGTATTAATTCACTCACAGGTGGCTCCTATTATGAGGTGGGTATTTTGGAATCTAAGAATAGAAGATGAAGATAGAATAAACCTTGGTGAATTGACACTTGTTGCTACGAGTTTGGTCACTTTATTAAGATGCAATCCATCGGTTTCACATTTTTCACATGTGCTCTCAAGGAGGAAAGAGCAGTGATGCGTTAGGTATCACTGCGTTGGGTTAAGTTGTCGATCACCAGTCCTTTTTGCGTATTACTGTCGATAATAATGATCTGCATGACAGGGTTGCCACAGTAGGGAATAAGCACTTTATGGTGTGTGGGAGCATCCTCATTTCTTTGGCTGACTATAGTGCCAAAGATCTTATCGTCGGATGTAATCAAAATATCCGAACTTACCTCATGATTGTTTTTGGTCAGTTTGAAAATGGTTTGCTCCATAGTGGAAAAAGAGCCTTTAACTATTTCCAGCTTATAATCTTGCACTGAGCATTGGTTATCTACCAGCTTACAGTCTACACGTTCGTAGTTGTCTTCATGCTGAGTAAACTGCATTTTTTTATCAAATTGCAGCAGGCTTGGAACAATATAGCCTGCTGCAAAAATGCCAATCACCAACACAAACTTAAAAAGCCAATCTTTCACAGTACAAATCGCTGAGTTAGTTCAGAGAGCTGATTCATTGAAGCAGACAAATGTTTGATCGACATTTTCTGGCTTTCTGATTTATCTTCCATGATCTGGGTAGACTCTTTAACACCAGCCATATTCTGGTTGATTTGATTAAGTGCTGTGCCCTGCTGCTGTACTGCTGACGCCACATAATCCATCTGTGAGCTAACTTGGTTGATATTCATAGAAATCTGTTCAGTGACCTCAATAATAGTATCAACAGCTCCTGATACATCATCAGAATATCCAGCCATATTGCTAATGTTGTCGGTAGAAAGTTTAATGTTTTTGTCCAACACTGACAGAGAACGGGTAATCTCTTCCACACTGGTACTGGTTCGGTTCGCTAACAGACGAACTTCATCGGCTACCACTGCAAATCCTCGTCCCGCTTCTCCCGCACGTGCTGCTTCAATCGAGGCATTGAGAGCGAGCAAGTTTGTTTGCTCTGAAATACCAGTGATGGCTTGCAAAATTTTGTGGATGTTTCGCGTATCACTCACAACGTTCTCGACGTTGTTTCGAGTATCTAAAACCGCTTGTTTGAGTTTAGCTAGATTTTCTTGGCATCTCGTAGATTGTTCCAAGGCATGTATGCTTAGCTGATTCGCTTGCTGCGTACCTTCATTACATACTCGAGTTGAGTCTGAAACGTTATTAAAAGAAGAACCAAGCTCATCTATCGCATTTGCAACCATATCTGTGTTTGAAGCGTTGTGCGAAATTTCATTATCAACCAATTCAACGTTTTCGATCAGGCTTCCTGAAACCTCTTTAAGGTTCGAAATTGCTTGGTTTTGAACTTGAGCTGTGTTCTGCAACTGCATGATGATCTGATTAAAACGAACAAAAAACTCATCGTTAGATTTAAGCTCAACGTTCAAATGCAACTTATCTTTTTGAACGATTTTCGCCACCATTTCATTGACATAGTTCATTCGTTTCATACTTTTATCCAAAACCAAACAAGCGTAAATCGATACACTGGCCTGGAAAATGGCATATAAACAGTGCTCAATAACGATGGTGTAGCTACTGTTTGGCGGGAAAATGAAAACTGGCATTCCGGATGATTGCATCCAGAAGAAGAAAATATGGTGCAATGCAGCAGCAACGAGACCATGCAATACCATTAGCCAGTCGTTATACAGCATTAATATTGCCAACATAATGAACACTTCAAAGTGCAGCATAATGTCGCCATAGGCTTGATGGATATGTAGTGCCACAAAGCCGTAAAGTACATAAGGCAGTGCAACTCTAAAAGTGCGTTTGTTGAGCAAAAAGGAAAGAGCTGTCAACGATAGTGTTACAAACAAATCTGCCGTCGTGTAACCGTAGCGAGCAAAATAGATAAAAGAGAGTAACGTCATCGGGATGCTGATGACATATGTCTTCTCTGAAAAAGAAAGTTCTCGGTCAAATTGCATAACAGTACTTCTATGTTTGGTTTTTAGGATTATTGTTGCCTTGAATGTAGTGTTTATGAGCTTTTCACACTTTGATTTAAATGCGTATTTCGCCACTTTTAATAAATATAAAAGCGGAGGTGTGGAAAAAATGTATAAAAACCATTCAGTGAGTGATTGAGAAGAGATTGTTTATTCAACAAGGTATTTTGTTGGTTTTTCTTACGCTGCTGTCAGTTGTTTTCCTGTGCTTAATCAGATTTTTGAATGAATATGTATGCAATATAAATATCGCTGTGTTGCAATTGTCAGTAGAGAATTGAGTGGACTCCGTAACCGAACGAGTGCCATTTAAGGAGAAAGAAATAGGTAAAGGCTAACTATGTGCTTGTGAAAATTAATGTTTTTAATAACTGAAAAAGTGATAGTCGTTCAACATATTGAAAATTATTATCTTTAATTGAGGCTCAAGAATTAGTCTATGATTTAGTAAGTTCTCTAGACGTATGTGTATCAATGCTCAATAAAAGATATTTTTCTGCAAATTCGGTGATATCCGCAGTTACGTGGTTAATCATTACTGTAATGATGCTTATTACAGCACTAATAATGTACTTCCTTCATGTCCTAGATGATAAAACTATTCAAGACGTCCATAGACGCGTGGATATCGCTTTTACTTTGGAAAAGGAGAATCTTTATAACCTCAATATTGAATACTCGTATTGGGATGAAGGATATGAGCGAAGTATTGCTAAACCTGATAAAGATTGGTTTCAGTCCACATACCAAGATTACATGATAGAGCATTATCATTTGAGCTATATCGCGCTTATAAAGAAAGCTGAAGAAGTGGAAATTATCGCTCGTTCCGATGGTGAGCCCAATAATTTCGATCCCCAGTTACTGCTGTCTTCTTCAATACTTGAAAGAGTAATGAGGAGCAAAAATAAAAAATTACTCATAACACGTAGTGCTTTTTTTTCTGAGTTTAATGGGCGCTATTTTCTTGTGTCAGCAGAGCCTTTCCGCGATGAATCAACCGGTAATATCGTCGATAGCTCTTTTCTTGTGTTAGCTAAAGAGTTGAATTCTCAATATTTAACCATGTTATCTCAAAAGTATAAGCTACCGAGCCTAAGCATATCAAAAGGCAGTCAGCACAATGACACTATGGTTTTAAGTGGAGCCAGTCCTGAATCGGTACTGACACACGTTTATTGGAATGCTCAGAAATTATCTGACGAAGTGTTCCCTTACGCGCTCGCCATATTATTTGCTTTTATGTCTGTTACCGTGGTTCTTGCTCGTCTCTTATTGTCTAAAGATTTTCGTGATAGAGATTTGTATCAAGAGGAGCTATTCGTCGCTGCGACGACGGATTCACTAACGTCTGTTTCTAATCGTCGTCACTTTATTGCTTTAGGAAAAAGAGAACTTCAGCTACACACACGTAAGCAGACACCGTTATCGCTGCTAACTTTTGATTTAGATTATTTTAAGGCTATCAATGATTCTTACGGCCATGCTGTAGGTGATGAGGCTCTTAAGCATTTCACTAACCTTTGCAAAAATTTCTTTAGAGACACAGACATATTTGGACGCTTGGGTGGCGAAGAATTTGGCTTAATTTTGCCAGGTGTGAGGCTTGATAAGGCATTGCAGTTAGCCAACAAGTTGAGAGTGTCACTTAGTGAAACGCCACTACTCATTGATGACGTTGTTATTAACTTAACAGTAAGTGTAGGTGTTGTAACGTTGAGTGATCAGAGTTCTATTGATGAGCTGTTAGCTGATGCGGATAAAGCATTATATGTAGCAAAAAACTCTGGTCGAAATGTTGTTAAGTTCAGCGAGTAAGCTGTTTGTAGGTATCTCTGTAAAAAGAAACCACTTGATTAGCCACCCATCGCTGTTGGTTCGATGATACAAAACTGTGGATGTAACAAGATACTGTAAACATCTATCGGTGCTAATGGACCAGAGCTTACCGGAAGTAATTGCAGACCGGATATAGACCGGACCAGAAAAGATAAAGGCGCATGAATTTCTTCATACGCCTTATCGAGATTTGGTGGCCCCTCCCAGACTTGAACTGGGGACCAATCGATTATGAGCGAAGGCCAGCAGCAACCTCCCCGCACAATCAACATAGAAACCCTGCCCCGAATCACGCCCATATCCACCAGCAAAATCACATCACCTGATTACCCGCATGATTTTACTGACGTCGCCGACGGGAAATCTACTGAACCTATATCACCGCCGCCACCGTCGAGGAAATGTAGAAAACTGTGTTGGAAAGACAGGAACAGTACCGGAAAAGACAGGAACCCCCCCCTAGGCGTATCAAGCTGAGAAATGAATTTATATTATTGAATTAGAATAACTTTCACTGGTTTCGTCCGGTAAGGGTATTCTTCTTTCCAGTTCGACATATAAAGGAGTTTCTATGAACCAAGCCAAAACCAGCAGGAAGAATGCAGAGGCAGACACATCTAAAACCACATCAGTAGACAATCCATTCTCTACCATTCTCAAAACAGGTGAAGCACCAAAACTAGGAGCAAAGTCCCAAGGAACGGTGCTCTACGAGATTGCTCAAAACAGCGAAGATGACCAACTCTACTTTCGAATTGCCGGACAAAGTGGCGGGGCAGGATTGCATTCAAAACAGTGGATTCTGCTCAATAGGCTGCTAGACCTTATCGAATCACAGGGTGACAAACCATGGAAAAGTCAGGTGTATAAATCTCTCTATTCTTCCGGTTCAGCCAACAATCAAGGATTCTGTGCTGCAATTGCTCGGGGCCTTAATCTGGCAACAAAAGCAGAGTCGTCTATTTATCTGCACATCAAATCGAAAGATTACGATGAGCAAAAAGCTGACCTATTAGCGCTCGTACAGAAGTCATGATGGGTTTCTCGACGTCGTCGACGAAATGACGACGCCGATACTGCTCATTAAGTCAGTCTCACGAACAGGTCGAGAGATAGGCTTCGACTTCTCTCATCAGCGCCTGTTTTACCCACAATGGAGAAATGATATCGATACTCGGTATCCAGGATTTTAGGACTGGCATCAGGGAATGTATGTTCGAGGTCTGAATGCTGATAAGCGTTGAACCATAGCCCAGTTCTTTCAGGGTTCGGATAGTCAGGTGATGTTCGGTTTCCTGATAATCGCGAATACGACCCGAATCAATCTGAGCTATGACTTCTATAACACCGTGAGCCTGCCAATGTAGCTCTTCTCTGGTTAGCTTCTCGGAGAGGATAGGTGAGGGAGTATAAATATCATCGTGCCGGATTATCTCAGCAATCTCGGCTACTCGAAACGAATGCGGCTGTGTTCTCTGCGCAGCAATCAGATACCAGTAACCCCGCTCGTTAATGAGTTGGTAAGGCTCTATCTGATGATAACGCCGATTATGAAAAGTCAGAGTCAGCGTATTTCGTTGATGAATCGCATCCGCAATCAAAATTAAGGTATCCCGAAAGCGAGCTGAATCCTCGATAGGAATATGACGGAACAGTATGGATTGTGTCTTATGATTCAGCGCCTGAGTCATGGTTTTCCTATCTGGAAACAGCTTATCAATACCCATGTTCGATAGGGCATGAAGAGCTTTATGAGCTTTAGGGTTACGATGATCTAATTGCTTCAGGTAGTAATAACCCTCTTCTCTTTCGATAGGCAAAAACGCCAAGCGATTGAAGTCTCGAAGTACCGTTCTCTCATGCACTCCGAATTCCTGCTCTAAGTCGATAAGGCTCAACTTCTCTCCCGCATATAACCGGGAAAGAATCTGACTCAATCGGTAGGCTAACTTCTCGCTCTTATTCATGACTCAATAATGTAGTGACTCACTGACAGGTGGTGTCAGCCCTCATTATTTCGTGGTCGCCAAGAATAAGTGACCGATTTTGTTATAGGTTTCATCGCCCAAGAAACCTAAGCCCTGCCTTTCTTCCTCAACATCATTTACCTGACTGACACAACCTGTCAGTCCTAATCATCATACTAATCAACAACCGTGCTCCTACGCTGAGTATCGTCATTATTCAAGGAAACAACACAATGAAAAAATCAATCATCCTATTAGGTCTAACGTGTCTATTCGCTACCACATCATCATTCGCTGGCGGCACGTTCGGCGGTAATCCAACTGACATTTCGAAGATAGAACAATCCTGGAATGGGAAAGCAGGTAAACAAGTTTACTCTCAGTCTGGCCCTCGCATTGAGTGGTATGCCGATGCCTGTGGAACCATGAATGGCAAAGTCATGGATGCAGCGAAATGCCAGCCCAAGACCGATAAGTAATCATTTCGAAAAACAGGTTTGTTGTATTGCTCTAGCTTCTGATTTGAAAGTGGGGACTCTCGGTTAGAACAGAGCAATGCAACATCAACAAGGGCGATATCAGCAGTGGTATCGCCCTTTCTCATATTAGAAGGAAATTAACGATGTTCAGGAAAACGAGAACATTCACCAGCGATACAGAAGCGACATTGAACAAGGATACCGGACTCAAAGCGGCCAAAATTGGGGCTGTTATTGGTGCTCGATACGGACCATACGGCGCTCTCGTTGGCGGTATTGCTGGCTTTGTTGTGGGATTCGTTGCCGATGAGGTGATGGATGACTGAGCGTCAGAAGAGCAGGGGGAGTACCCTCTGTTTTTTTGGGGGGTGGAAACTCGACAGCGACGACAGAGGAAGCTCCCCATATACAACGGTCAACTCACCACTAATTACCCGTTGTCTCCTGAAATTGCCGCTGAGCAGATATTGCTTCACTTAAATCATACTTTTTTTCTAGTTCGGCTAAGGCTTTCTCGCGACATTCTTGCCATAGAGATTCGCGTTGTTCGGTTGAGTACAAGGTATATGTTCTCTTCAACTCTTTTTTGGCTTTGTTCAGGTTTGCTTCCGCTTTCTCATTAACCTTAGCGTCCCATCTTAAGCAATCGAGACGGAGTTCTAATTTCGCGTTGATAACGTTAACGCCCTTGCTTTCTAACTGTTCGACTCTTTTATCGACGCAGGACATTAGTTCGCCGAGAGATATGCCATAGCCCGTGCAGAGTTGGCTAAGGTGGTAAATGGAGATTGCGACATCACCATTTTCGATTTTTGAGTAGGCGGCCTTGGTGATTTTTAGAGCCTTGGCCACTTTTTCCTGATTTTCTGGAGATGGGTCAGCTTTACTAACATCGGAACCTGATCGGACATAATCAGCCCCAAATAACCTAAGTTTCTTAACAAATTCTGCGATCACAGTAGATATGCTTGTGTGGTTTCCTAGCTTCAAGGTATTCATTCCACCCTCCATTTTAGTCCTGCCGTCAGGCGTTAACCGGCCTGTTTTGTTTTCTTATTTTAACTCTCTATTTAGAAAAATCAAATTTAAAGATATTTTTGTTGACACATCCGGAGGTGCTCTGTAATCTTTTTATCACGATATCTTTTTAAGATACTTTTTGAAAAGTGTCGTATGTTCTTTAAAAATTTGGATAACTCAAAAGTGAGAGGAAATAGTGTTGAACTTTAGATAAGTGAGGACTCTGTGCTAAACGAAATCAGAGCAATAGAACTGTTTCGTTCCGGAACAGTTCTAGCAAAAGCAAAACATATATTGGCGTGCAACCCATTGAGGAACAAAGCGAAAGCTAAGCGTCTGGATGAATACCTAAGCCAATATAAGACCTGTGAGCCACCGCCAGATTTTCTTATTAGAAAACTGGATGAATTGATTAAAGATTCGGACGTGCTGAATGGTGATGAAGACAATGCGTATATAAGAAGTTGCGTTCGACGTTACCAGAGAGGCATACCTATCCATCTCGGTAGATTGATGAAGTACCAGCGAAGCCTAGAAACAGGTGAAGCAAATCTTCAGCACCTAATCGGTATGGGGCTCATTAGCATCGACGATGAGAATCGAATTCAGGTAATAGGTGATCCAGCGTTCTTTCTTTCTGGGCCGGAACTCACACTCTGGCCGAGAAATCCAGATGGGACATTGGTAACAGAGCGGAGCAAACTGAAAGACGTAAAAGTAGAGCTCGCCCAGCGAATGTACTTTTCGATGATGTATACGAGATACAAAAATATATTACGCCTGCAAGTTGATTTCCGGGGTAAACACCACGAATGGCCTAACCCGTTCGGATCTTCGACAGGTAGAGAAGCACCTAAGGGATCATCATTCAACTACCTATCAAAAACTATACGCAATCATCTGCTTCACCCCAAAAAGGGCGACCAGATATTTGTGCTCGATTACTCATCTCAAGAACCCGCATCACTAGCTGCATTAACTGGCGACCATGAGCTCTGGGCTGCATACCTGAAGGGAGATCTGTACCTAGAGCTGCAATCAAGATCTGCGGCATTCGCAGAACTAGATCGGGCAAGCTTCAAGCGTCTGTGTATTGCTCATCTCTATGGTATTACGCCGAGCGGCATTCGGAAAAAGTATCGTGTTAGCCCGACAGTGGCGGCGATTTGGGATAGGGAACTGCGAGTCATTTTCCCTCGGGAGAATGCGTATCTCGACCAGAAAGTTCAAGAAGCAAGAAAGCAAGGTTATGCGGAGGTGTTCGGTTTTCGACGAGCCGTCGACACCGACACGAAAACTTCTACACTTCGCAATTTCTATGTCCAGGCAGTGTGTAGCTACATGCTGCGAAAGCTCTGCATCAAGCTAGAGCAACTCAATATTCCACTCATTTTTGCAATTCATGACTGTATCGGCGTCCAGACCCATGCAACTGATTCAGAGACATATGCCTTAGCAGAAAAGGCGATGGCGGATGTGTCTGAGGAAGTGCTAGGAGAAGGCTACCGCCTGCGGTGTGATTGTGAATATCACGTAATTAATAATCACTAACTAACAAATAAACAGGAGATAAATCATGGCATTAAGTATTCGAACTAAAAGCAGTAAAAACAAAACTGGACCGAAAACACCTTTTCAACGAGTGGAGAGTCACCTTAAGGTGATGTTGACACAAGCATTAAAAGAGAACGAAGGTAAGCTCGGTGATAGCCTTGCACAAGCTATGCAAAACCTTCCCAATGCTGCGGTTGCGCTCGACAATTCTACGCCAGTTCTTGTCGTGGATGGTGGTACAACAAATTACAGCACGTCTCTAAACGGTCAAATTAGTCAGGCGGTTGTGGCTAAAGCTGCGCGCGCTGCTGGCGTAAAAGGCTTAACGGTAAAAAGTGTAGAGAAAGCTCTGGAAACTGTCAGCCTAGACGCGGTTTTGGAGGGGGCCGATGCAGATGTGAACATCTTCAATGCTTACATCGACGTTGACAACAAAAGTAAAGGTGTTGCGCTCGATGCTCGTAGTAGCGACGGTCGAGGATTGGTTCTAGCTGGTGGTGAAGTTCTGCTTAGCGATAAAGAAACAGATATCACCTTCCGTTACGCCCCAAATAATGGACACCTCCAATATGTATCCGGCTGGGAGCAACAAGATATACCGTCTAAACTTCAAGAACTCTTCAGCAATCTAAGCTATGGTCAGTTTGTAGCCATCATGGCGTACGCAGGTTTTATATTAAGTCACCCGAGAGCGGACGGACTTACTTATCCGATTCTTTACCTTCATGGGAATGCTGGCTCTGGTAAAACGACAGTCGCCCGCTTAGTCGCTATGCTACTGGGACTAAATGGAACGAAAGTGAAGACTCAGCCTAAAGATATTCGTGATCTTATTGCTACCGCTTCGCACAACTACATGTTGTGTTTCGATAATTGTGGTCGCATTAGTGACGAGTTAGCCAATGGTATGTGTAGCGTGGCAACGGGTGGCACCGTTGATGGTCGTAAACTCTATACGAATGTAGATTTGGTCGAAACGCTCCTCCACCAACCAATGATATTAACGGCGATTAAGTTCCCTAAACAATACGATTTATGCACTCGTTCAATATTCATCAAAGCGGGTAAACCACGAATTACCTACGCCAGTGACACAGAGATATACCAAAAGCTAAGTGCAATCCTCCCGTATGCCCAGTCGTGGTTGCTCAGTATGACCGCAAAAGCTATGGCAATGTTGGACGATGTTTCATCTATTGCCAAGTTCCGAGGTGGCGACTTCAATACATTTCTAGCAGCCTTCGAAACTGTACTGGGTATTACCGATCAATCAGTCCAGCAGGGTGTAAACAAAGCGCAGGAAGAAGCCCTGAATATGCAGGCTTTAGAACATGATGAGTTGTTGGCGAGCATTATAACTATCGTTCATCAGGAGAAACTTTTTACTGGTGGCCCAACGCAGGTTCATAAAATGCTACATAGTGCCATCATGTCAGAAATGCGCCGTCTACCAAGCAACTGGCCTCAGAATGCGTCAGCTTTAAGTACCAAGCTTAACCGTATGAAAGAGCAATTAGAAAAACATGGTGTTGAAGTTATATCTGGTGGTACACGAGGCACTAACGGGCGTAAGCTAACTCTTCGTGCGATCGAGAATGCTCAGAATGTCGAAGACATAATCCCTCACGAACCATCGTTCTCTGAGCCGCTGACGTATCCAGAATCAGCTCTGATAGAAGTTAACCGCGTTGTTGAAGAACTCCCAGAACTCGACCCTGCCGACATGGACGATGATTTTGACCCGCTGAATGAAAGCGAGATGGATCAGTTGATGGAAGAATATGAGCGCGTAACAAGCAAATTTGACTCAGCCTCTAAATGGCATGAGATGACGCAAGCTGAATCTGATGCAGCTACATCGGCATTTCTTGGCTGACACCACCTCTAAATTACATTTTTCTACTCAGCCTTAACGGTGCTTTTAGAAAAGCATCGAACACAACATATTACATCTTTAAATCAACGCTTCTGGGCTTGGATACATTCAAGCCTAGTGTCGAATCATTCAAATTAAAAAGGGGACCATCATGTTCAATAAAAAAAAATATGCACTGGAAGTACAAACAGAACTAAAGACAATTGCATCTCAGATGCTACAAGATTGGGGACGTGCCAACGTCGATTTACTTGGTTGGGATGTTGAGCATACAGATGACAACTATGTTGATAGTGAGATCTGGTTTGGGAATGACTACATCTATAGCTCCGAAGAAAAAGAACCGGGTGTTTGGGTTGAATATACTCGCTCAATTATATGCGTTACTGAACTCCGAGAGAAAGAGCACGGACTGTATGAAGTTACAGTCAAGGTTCACCTACCGGGTGACGATGGCGTACATGAGAAATATTTCAAGGGGGAATACTTGTTTAATGAGATAAATCCACTGGATACAGCTAATGGCTATCCTGATGCTTTGTATGAAGCGTATATCTACTTCGCAGAAAATACAGAGTTCTCATATAGTGAGAAGTTATCTTATCTCACGGGCGCTATGTGGGAGTTTGTAAGTTGCTTTGAGGATTTTTGCCGACTCGATTGTAATGAGATCTTGGGTAAGTTCGCTAAGGCAGATGTGGTGGCAACTTACTGATTGATCCTGTCTTACCGCTGCTACCAACACAGTTTTCTACATTTCCTCGACGGTGGCGGCGGTGATATAGGTTCAGTAGATTTCCCGTCGGCGACGTCAGTAAAATCATGCGGGTAATCAGGTGATGTGATTTTGCTGGTGGATATGGGCGTGATTCGGGGCAGGGTTTCTATGTTGATTGTGCGGGGAGGTTGCTGCTGGCCTTCGCTCATAATCGATTGGTCATGTGTTCAAGTCACATAGGGGCCACCAAATCCCGATAAGGCGTATGAAGAAATTCATGCGCCTTTATCTTTTCTGGTCCGGTCGATATCCGGTCCGCGATTACTTCCTGTAAGCTCTGGTCCATCAGGTCAGCCGAAAAACTCCACGTACTAACCACAGTGATGTATTTCCTAGTCCGGATTGATATCCACCATCAGAACCTTCTCTCGTCTGTACAACGCGAATCAGAGCAGATACATACCACTCAACACCAGAACTAAACCCCAGAAAAACTTCGCGCTGGAACCAACAAAAATATAACCAACATTCTGTCCCATTAGGTCTAGTTATTAATATAAATATAATTTAGATACCTGAATGGGGTTCTAGCTGAGATTACGCAGGAGACTCAGCACCGAAGATTAGGACAAGATGAATGTTGAATCATGATGACCGATTACCCTCAGTGGTAATCGGTCTGTCTTTCTCTAATGTAATTTCGACTAGTAATCAGCGACACTCAACCACAGCTCCAGAAACAGCAGCTAATCACAGGACTGGTATTCATACTGAAACCGGAAAAAACAACGGCACACTGGGCTACAGCGCGGATCTGGTATGAGTTAGGGTGTAGAGTTGGGTTAGTGGAATAGGATGTGAATCTAGCTGGTTACTGTCGGGACTGTCACGGCTGTCAGAACCGTCGGCGCTGCCATGACTGTCGCAACTGTCAGGACTACAGGGAAAATACATCTACTGCCGCCGCCGTCGGCAAACTGGACGGAAAACCTAAATAGGAAATTTACATTAGGGTTCGTGTCCAGCTCGGTATCTAGCCAAAATTACAGCTAAAGACCGGATAGAGACCGGACCGACGACGCCGTCGCGATAATTACAGAAACTACATCACGCAGGAAGTCAGGCAGAATAAGCCTTAGAGAGAGATTACAGGGCCAGTCTGATGTGACCGACCCAGCGATCTAGGATTTTAGTTAGTTGGGTGTGGGATATCTGAAATCATCAGAATTCTTCTAATAGAACTGTTGTTGACCAACTATAACAGTCTCTATTTAAATCGTCATAAATGTCACTTATGCACTCGTTACATACCATTTTATAGTGCGGAACGTCATCTCTGTGTCGTTTGTATGCTAGTACTAATAAAGGGCCTCCATAGCTGATGGTGTGGAACTTGCACTCACACTTAGGCTCTTTCTTTAAGTCATTTATGATCCGAAATGATTTCGGGAAAAAGTATCTAAACGTCCTTGTGTGCTCAGTGAATGACATTAGAGCGTTTTCTATATTCCAGCCTGTAAAAAACTTATATGGTTTGTTTGACCTTTTACATACAGCTTCAACACTATCTAATAGGCTACTCGTGGGTTCATGAGAGTAAACAAACATAAATCCATCACAATCATGCTCATACAACTTGTTTATATTAGCCTCATCATCATCTTGGCCGATTCTACTTCCATAATATTTACAGCTAACTAGCCATCGCAATCCCCTTTTAGAAACAAGGCTTGGTTCAGATACAACCAAATCTCTCTTTCTATCTGGACCGAATGAAGGTGGAGTATCGATATTGAACCCCATATCTTCCAAGAAATGTTCTGCAAATTTTTCAAACCGAGAGTCGTTGCCTATTTCTGTAAAATCAATGAAATATGTTGGGGATTTATTCATTAGAGCCTCGTGATGCGTTAAAACGATTGTAAGGACTTAGATGTTAGTTCTTTGACTGGATTATTCCGAAACATTCGAAACTTCAGGCACATATTAACACTATGATACTGATAATCATGGAGTTCAATATGATTAAGCTAACCAATCTTCAACAAATCACAACCCTACCAATCACCACAACCCTACAAGAACAAGTCAAAACCATACTCACCGAACCATTTCACGATGATGCAGAAACCCAACAAGCATGGGATGAACTGCAATGTGAACTCTGGTTCCTAACCTCAATGTCGGATCTATCTGCCGTCGTCGTCGACGATATCGAACTGCTGAAACGAGCACTGACCTACACCGAATTCGAAGACGATCTGGACTACGGAGCAGTGCTGACCCTGAGCATTGTCGAGGACTCTGGTAAGGGTATCTATCTACTGATGCCTAAGATACTGCTCACCGAATTACGCCAATACTTCTCCATCGAGAATGACTAAGGAGGCAGTGATGCAATCCCGAAAATTCAAATTCAATAAGCGCCAACTCGACTCACT
Source organism: Vibrio ziniensis (assembly GCF_011064285.1). Lineage (NCBI taxonomy): Bacteria > Pseudomonadati > Pseudomonadota > Gammaproteobacteria > Vibrionales > Vibrionaceae > Vibrio > Vibrio ziniensis. The sequence continues at coordinate 2,679,522 of NZ_CP049331.1, read as the reverse complement.
ACCACCGACGCCGCCGTCGAGCAAAAGTAAGGAAACGGAATATACGGATGAGTTATGTTCTGGCCTCAAGATGATCGTCAACCGCCAAGGAAGGAAGCGTTTCTTGTTCAGGTACACACTCCACGGAACCAAGAAATCTATCCAGCTAGGTGAATATCCAGCATTAGATATCAACACTGCTCGTCAGATTGCCAATGACCATAAACGGGAAATTGCTCTAGGTAATGACCCCAAGGCTATTCGTGATGAGAAGCGCAACGTCCTTACGTTCCAAGAATTCTCAGAGCTGCATTACTTACCCTACGCAATGATGAATAAGCTTACTGCTAAAAGTGATGCAGGTAGTCTCAAGCTCCACTTCTATCCGAAGTGGGGTAAGAAACCTCTCACTGATATCGGTCAGCAGGACATTCAAAAATTGTTGGACGGATTACTAGAAGGTAGGAAGCCTGCAACGGTGAACCGTCTACGTTCCTTAGTGCTTCGTATGTTCAGGCTGGCAATGGAATGGGGTTATGTCGACTCTAATCCCGGTCAATACATCAGGAAGTTGAAGGAAAACAATGTAAGACAGCGATTCCTATCACGGGCCGAGGTGTCCAGCTTCATCAAGGCATGTAACGAGGAACCGAATCGCACCCAATCTAACGCATTGAAATTCGCTCTGCTTACTGGGATGCGAATCGGGGAAATTACCAGTTCGAAATGGGAGTGTCTTACCGTCGACGACGACGGCAACTGGAGCCTATTTCTACCACACACTAAGTCGGGGCTGTCGAGAACGGTCCTGCTCAACCATCTAGCCAAGGAAGTTATCCATGATCAACGACGATTTCAACAACCTAAGAACCCCTATATCTTTGCCGGAGATGCACCCGGTAGACCTATCGCTCATCCGAAGAAGGCTTTTGCTCGAATCAAGAAAGCTGCCGGGATTACTGACAACTTCCGAATTCATGATTTGAGGCATAGCTTCGCATCGATCCTGATCAACAGCGGAAATGCGACGCTCTATGATGTTCAGCATTTGTTGGGGCATCAGTCGCCACAGACCAGTACAAGATATGCTCATTTGGCTTCGAGTAGGTTGAGAGAAGTCAGTGCAAATGTGGCTGAGTTGGTTAGTAGTGCTTGATAAACATTGATAGAGACGAAAGCAGTAAATCTAATTTACTGCTTTACTAATATACCCCTTAACTATACTGTGCATATAAACAGTTTCATTTTGTTCTTTTTTATATGCAACCAGAAAATCTGTCTGTAAAATGAGCATACTTAAAATGAAATCATAGAGATACAATGAACTTCTACGCTTTAAGGGTCTCTTTAGTTGCTAAAGAACCGCAGTTGTTTGTCCATAAAAACATGTCCGATGACATATATGCATTTGAAGATGCTCTTCGATACTCAGTAGGAAATCCGCCAGAGAATGAGCACAAAGAAAAATTATTTTCATTGAAAGTAATGATTGATGGGCGAAATGAAGGTGTCATGGCGGGGATGGTAGCTAAAGCAAAATCTCTGCATGGTCATGATTCAGACTTTAAGGAATTTAGTGTGGAGGACTTTCCTCCAATGGTTTGGTTATGGGATCGAGAACAGCAGGTGATTTTAGTTGAGAAGAAAACAAGTGTATTTTCTTCACCTACAGCAGCCTGTAAAGCGTTTCAAGCCCTATCAAACAACATTGAATTAGCTGAAATCAATTTACGTGCGGACATAGAGCCTGTGTTAAATACGTCTGAACACACGTTCTGGGAAGAATACGACAAATTCGATTCTATTCAGTCGGTTAAGTTTGAACTTACCCCACCAAATCTATTTGGCAACACTGAAAAAGAAATGAAGAAAGCGTTGAATGATACGGCAGAAAACACCAATGCGAACAAAATCATTACTACTTTTGAAAACCGTGACTCTACGCTAAAACTGAAAAGTGACAGTTGGTTTGGAAACATGGTCCGTTGGTGCCGTAAAGGTGGCGGTCAATGGAAAATGAAAGGGATACTATCAGGGCATAAGAGCAAACTGACAATCGTAAGTAGCGAGAAAGTAGCTAAGGTTGTTACTATGACAGGTAAAGGTATCACAGAGATTGAACTAATAAACTACAGTGCAGATGATGTTGTTGATATTCTCTGTGCATATAGGAAAGAGTACGATTATCACGATGATTCAGAAGACATAGCCGATGTTTAAAACGCTAACAATTACAGGCATTATTTTTGCCATCAGCTTAGCTTTATCCTCATCCAATGAGGTTGCATATAAAGTTTTGGAGTCTGCTACTCCGGGGATTTTAGGTGCAATTTTGGGGGGACTGACGGCTGGTGTGTCTGTAATTTTCAGCGTATTAATCACTGCTGCCGCCCAGGTGGGGTCTGCTGAAAAGTTTCAAAAATTTATCCCTTTTCTCTCGAAGTTGAAGCAGGATATGTTGATCTTAGTCGCATGCCTTGTCGTTTCTTTGTTGCTTCCATATTTAAGAGTAACTGGAGTGCCATTGTTGGTGTACCCAGAACATAACTTAGTACCGGATAGGGATGCTTTTTTTACTGCTGTTCAACTGGCGGCTATTATATTCTCTGTGGCAATTATAGTTGAGGTCATCAATGTGATGTTTGCTCTGGTGTCAAATATGCCGAAACTATTAATACGTTCAGATAAATCGAGTGACCAGTAATCCGCTCTTAGATTAACCCACACCCAAAGCTAAAATCCTAGATCGCTGGGTCGGTCACATCAGACTGGCCCTGTAATCTCTCTCTAAGGCTTATTCTGCCTGACTTCCTGCGTGATGTAGTTTCTGTAATTATCGCGACGGCGTCGTCGGTCCGGTCTCTATCCGGTCTTTAGCTGTAATTTTGGCTAGATACCGAGCTGGACACGAACCCTAATGTAAATTTCCTATTTAGGTTTTCCGTCCAGTTTGCCGACGGCGGCGGCAGTAGATGTATTTTCCCTGTAGTCCTGACAGTTGCGACAGTCATGGCAGCGCCGACGGTTCTGACAGCCGTGACAGTCCCGACAGTAACCAGCTAGATTCACATCCTATTCCACTAACCCAACTCTACACCCTAACTCATACCAGATCCGCGCTGTAGCCCAGTGTGCCGTTGTTTTTTCCGGTTTCAGTATGAATACCAGTCCTGTGATTAGCTGCTGTTTCTGGAGCTGTGGTTGAGTGTCGCTGATTACTAGTCGAAATTACATTAGAGAAAGACAGACCGATTACCACTGAGGGTAATCGGTCATCATGATTCAACATTCATCTTGTCCTAATCTTCGGTGCTGAGTCTCCTGCGTAATCTCAGCTAGAACCCCATTCAGGTATCTAAATTATATTTATATTAATAACTAGACCTAATGGGACAGAATGTTGGTTATATTTTTGTTGGTTCCAGCGCGAAGTTTTTCTGGGGTTTAGTTCTGGTGTTGAGTGGTATGTATCTGCTCTGATTCGCGTTGTACAGACGAGAGAAGGTTCTGATGGTGGATATCAATCCGGACTAGGAAATACATCACTGTGGTTAGTACGTGGAGTTTTTCGGCTGACCTGATGGACCAGAGCTTACAGGAAGTAATCGCGGACCGGATATAGACCGGACCAGAAAAGATAAAGGCGCATGAATTTCTTCATACGCCTTATCGAGATTTGGTGGCCCCTCCCAGACTTGAACTGGGGACCAATCGATTATGAGTCGACTGCTCTAACCACTGAGCTAAGGGGCCGATTAGGTCAATGATTATAGGGGAAGGGGTGGTGTGTGTCTAGACGCAAAGTAGGGTAATAGCGCTTAGTTTTTATCCACTTAGAACGATGAATAACAAAAAAGGCGAGCTGTCGCTCACCTTTTATTCAATGCCATATTAAAGCAGAGTGTTACGTTATTCGTCTAGGAAGCTGCGCAGAGTCTCTGAACGGCTTGGGTGACGAAGTTTACGTAGCGCTTTTGCTTCGATCTGACGGATACGTTCACGAGTAACGTCGAACTGCTTACCAACTTCTTCCAAAGTGTGGTCAGTATTCATATCGATACCGAAACGCATACGTAGTACTTTTGCTTCACGAGGAGTCAGACCGCCTAGAACGTCACGAGTTGCTGCGCGCAAGCTAGTCGCTGTTGCAGAATCTAATGGTAACTCTAGCGTGGTATCCTCGATAAAATCACCTAGATGCGAATCTTCGTCGTCACCAATTGGTGTCTCCATAGAGATTGGCTCTTTAGCAATTTTCAGTACTTTACGAATCTTATCTTCCGGCATTTGCATACGCTCTGCCAACTCTTCTGGCAGTGGCTCACGGCCCATTTCTTGTAGCATTTGACGAGAGATACGGTTCAACTTGTTGATCGTTTCAATCATATGAACTGGGATACGGATCGTACGTGCTTGGTCTGCAATTGAACGAGTAATTGCCTGACGGATCCACCAAGTTGCATAAGTTGAGAACTTGTAACCACGACGGTATTCAAACTTATCTACAGCCTTCATCAGACCGATGTTACCTTCCTGGATTAGATCCAAGAACTGTAGACCACGGTTTGTGTATTTCTTAGCGATAGAAATAACCAGACGTAAGTTCGCTTCAACCATCTCTTTCTTCGCACGACGAGCTTTTGCTTCGCCGATAGACATGCGACGGCTGATATCTTTAATACGGTTTACGGTTAAAGATGTCTCTTGCTCGATAATACGAAGTTTTTGAATTGAACGACGAATATCTTCTTCATCTTCACGGATCTTCGCTGCGTATGGTTTATCTGATGCGAGGATTTGTTCAAACCAAGCTTCATCAGATTCATTACCAGTGAATACCGAGATAAATGATTTTTTCGGCATCTTAGCTTTTTCAACAACAGCGCGCATGATCAAGCGTTCTTGTGTACGTACGCGATCCATCGAATTGCGTAGCGTATTTACAAGATGATCGAACTGTTTTGGCGTCAAACGGAATTCACGGAAAACAGTCAATACAAGCTCAGTCGCTTCTTGAGCTTTGCTGCTTGATTCGCCGTGTTCGTTGATCGCTAGTTGAAGATTTTGGTACTGATTACGTAGTTCAGTGAATTTTTCTAAAGCTAGTTCAGGGTCTATACCAACTTCTTCTTCGTCACTGCTGCTATCGTCGTCGCCATCTTCATCTTCGTCGTCGTCATCATCATCGGTATCATCTTCGTCATCGAGGTCTGAACCTGTTAACTCTGAACCGATGTGTGTAGCTGTTGGCGCTTCGCTTTCCATATCATCTGGGTTGACGAAACCACTGATGATGTCGGTTAGGCGAAGTTCTTCAGCTTGAACTTTATCGAATTGCTCAAGGATGTATGGAATCGTTCCAGGGTATTCAGCGACAGCACTTTGTACTTGGTTGATACCATCTTCGATTCGCTTCGCGATATCGATTTCACCTTCACGAGTCAGTAGTTCTACTGTACCCATTTCACGCATATACATACGTACAGGGTCAGTCGTTCGACCAATCTCGCTTTCTACGCTAGATAGCGCAGCAGCAGCAGCTTCTGCTGCATCTTCGTCGGTGATGGTTTCATCATCATTAAGAGCTAGATCATCAGCGTCAGGGGCGGTTTCTACAACCTTAATACCCATGTCGTTGATCATCTGAATAATATCTTCTACCTGCTCAGAATCTACGATTTCTGCTGGTAGGTGGTCATTTACTTCGGCGTAGGTCAGATAGCCCTGCTCCTTGCCGCGAATGACAAGTTGCTTAAGCTGTGACTGCGGATTTTGATCCATAGACGGTATCCAACTTCGTATCTGGTGAAGGAATAGTATGCGAAATGCAAACCACGGATAATAACAAATTAAATTGTTGCTGACTATTCAAACAGGGTTACGCTTTCAAATCTCTCATGAGATCTTGAAGCTCCCTTTTTTCGTCGCTTGATAAACCGATACTTCTTGATTTAGCCAGCAGGTTTTCAATTTGTTTCTCTACGCACTGGGCAATAATTTTGTCCAATGAGTCAAAAAATAGTTCGTTTTGATTATCTTCTACAAGCGGGATATCCCAGCTTGCTAGTCGAGACATTAGTGCCTCGTTTTTTGTGTTTCGCCAATGTTCTAATAATTGACCAGTTTTTATATGGGGTTGTTGTCTGCATTTTTCAAGCACTTCTGTCAACAATTTCAATCCAGGAATTTCTAGACCTTCTGTAGTGGAAAGGTCTGGCACCATATCAGCATAGCTCGGATTCTGTAGAAGCAAAGCGATAACATCTCTCATTGGCGTTCGCTTTATTTCTTTATGCGGCTGAGGTCTAGTTTTAGAATCCGCTGGCAGCGTTGGCTTTTTATAAATCCCGGTTGTTTGCCCTAAAATTTTAAGTAGCTGATTTTGCATAGATTCATCAGGTACTTTGTTAATTAAAGGGAGAGCAAGCGCTTCTAATGCGGCTTTGCCTTCGTTATTACCCACATCAACTTGAGTCAGCAAATTAGAAAACAGATATTTTGATAATGGTTCGGCATTTCGAACCATTTCTTCAAACGCATCTTTACCGTTTTTACGTACAAAACTGTCTGGATCTTCACCATCTGGAAGGAAAAGGAATTTTAAAATATTTCCACTTTTCAGATAGCTAAGTGCGTTTTCCAGTGCTCGCCATGCGGCTTCCCGGCCTGCTCGGTCACCGTCATAGCAGCAGACAACAGTATTGGTCTGTCTGAACAACAACTGCAGGTGATCACCTGTGGTTGATGTTCCTAGAGACGCAACAGAATAATCAATACCATATTGCGCTAAAGCCACCACATCCATATAACCTTCGACCACAAGGATTTGTGGTGGTTCACGGTAAGCCTGTAAAACTTCGAAGAGTCCGTACAGTTCTTTACCTTTATGGAAGATAGGTGTTTCTGGAGAGTTGAGGTATTTAGGTGTGCCGTCGCCAATAACACGACCCCCAAAGCCTATCACTCTTCCTCGACGATCTCGGATTGGGAACATGACTCGGCCACGAAAACGGTCATAGCGTTTGCCACTATCATTTTCAATTAACATGCCGCCAGAAACTAGCATCTCTTGTGCCTGTTTCTGTTGTCCGAAATTCTTACGAACTAAATCCCATTCATCAGCCACATAACCGATGCCAAATTTCTGCACAATCTCGCCGGATAAACCGCGATTTTTCAAATATTCGATCGCATGACGGTTAGCTGGAACTTTCAGTTGTTGACGGTAAAACTGAGCAATACTCCCCATCAAATCATAGAGACTTCGTTTTTCGTCGCTGCTGACTTTTGGGGTGTTTCCTTTAAAGCCATTATTCGAGCGTTCTTCACGTGGTACTTCTAAACCAAGCGAAGAGGCGAGCTCTTCAATCGCTTCAGGAAACTCAAGACGCTCATATTCCATCATGAAGTCGATAGCGTTGCCGTGCACACCACAACCAAAGCAATGATAGAACTGTTTTTCTTGGCTTACGCTAAATGATGGGGTCTTTTCATTATGGAATGGACAGCATGCACCGTAGTTTTTGCCCTTTTTTTTAAGTTTCACACGTGCGTCGATAACATCGACAATATCAAGTCGAGCTAGGAGGTCATCGATGAAGCTACGAGGAATTTGTCCTGCCATAAAACCTAAAAAAGAGATAAAAACGAAAACGCAAGGTCCATAGACCTTAGATACAAACAAGCCGTGCATTCAAAGAATAGCACGGCTTGCTGCAATAGAGTTCTGGATTAAGCCAGTTTAGCGCGAACTAAACCGCTGACTTTACCCATATCTGCACGCCCTTGAATTTGTGGTTTCAAGATAGCCATCACTTTACCCATGTCTTGCATGCCCGCTGGTGACGATTCTGCGATTGCACTGTCAATCAGTGCTGCCACTTCTTCTTCACTCAATGGTTGAGGCATAAATTCCTCAAGTACAGTGATTTCTGCTTGCTCCACTTCAGCGAGATCTGAACGATTTGCTGCTTCGTATTGCGATACAGAGTCGCGACGTTGTTTAACCATTTTGGTCAGTACAGCAACGATGTCGTCATCGGTCAGAGTAATCTTCTCGTCAACTTCACGTTGTTTGATAGCTGAAAGGGCTAAACGAATAGTGCCAAGGCGCGCTTTGTCCTTGGCTTTCATCGCTAATTTTTGCTCTTCTCTGAGATTATCAATAAGAGCCATAACTTATTCCTTAATTAGGAAAAGTTATTAGTACAGGCGAACGCGACGAGCGTTTTCGCGAGCAAGCTTCTTAGCGTGACGCTTTTGAGCTGCTGCTTTAGCGCGTTTGCGAACTGTAGTTGGTTTTTCGTAGTGCTCACGACGACGCACTTCAGAAAGGATACCTGCTTTTTCGCAAGAGCGTTTGAAACGACGTAGTGCAACGTCGAACGGTTCGTTTTCACGTACTTTAACTACTGGCATATGCCTTTCACCTCAGGGGTTATTCGTTAATGCTGACAATCAGTGACCAAATCAATAAGATTTCTTACCCGTTTGGTCTTTAATCAGCTAGATCAAAAATGGTGCGGAATTTTAATCCGATCGTTGTGCCTTTGTAAAGTACTTTGTCGCCTACAGCTTGTACAAAATTTGTTTGTGAAGCGAAGGCGTTGTAACATTGCGCCAATTTCAAATTATAGATGGCAGTGTGCTGAGAAAAATATGCGTATTATTGGTATTGAAACCTCTTGTGATGAGACGGGTATAGCGATTTACGATGACGAAAAGGGATTGCTGTCTCATAAGCTTTATAGTCAAGTTAAACTTCATGCGGACTACGGCGGTGTCGTGCCAGAACTTGCGTCGCGTGACCATGTAAAAAAGACGATTCCACTGATTAAAGCGGCTATGGCTGAAGCGAATTTAACACCGAAAGATATTGATGGTGTTGCTTATACTGCAGGTCCTGGTCTGGTTGGTGCTTTATTAGTTGGTGCAACCATTGGCCGCAGTATTGCTTACGCTTGGAATGTTCCTGCTGTGGCAGTACACCATATGGAAGGTCACCTTTTAGCGCCAATGCTTGAAGATAATCCACCTCCATTTCCATTTGTCGCTTTGCTTGTCTCTGGTGGCCACAGCATGATGGTGGAAGTCAAAGGTATTGGCGAATACCGTATTCTTGGTGAATCAATTGATGATGCTGCTGGTGAAGCCTTTGATAAAACAGCAAAATTGATGGGACTGGATTACCCTGGTGGCCCTTTGCTTTCGCGTTTAGCTGAAAAGGGAACTCCAGGTCGCTTTAAATTCCCTCGTCCAATGACGGACCGTCCTGGGCTCGAAATGAGCTTCTCGGGTTTGAAAACTTTTACGGCTAATACTATCGCTGCAAATGGCGATGATGAGCAAACACGTGCTGATATTGCCTATGCATTCCAAGAAGCGGTGTGTTCAACCTTAGTGATTAAGTGTAAACGCGCTCTTGAAGAAACAGGGATGAAGCGAATTGTGATTGCCGGTGGTGTAAGTGCAAATAAACAGTTACGTGCTGATTTAGCTAAGCTGGCGGAAAAAATCGGTGGTGAAGTGTATTACCCACGTACCGAATTTTGTACCGACAACGGAGCGATGATTGCTTTTGCTGGTATGCAACGTTTGAAAAATGGTGATGTTACGGACTTGAGTGTTGAAGCTCGTCCTCGTTGGCCGATTGATCAACTCACGCCTGTTGAATAAATCAGCTCAGCCAATAAGACGGTCGCAGTTGCGGCCGTTTTTTTATATCTGATACCAACCTAGATAAAAATATGATCAGACTTAGCATCGGCAGAAAAGCGAATGGGCGTCAAACGCAAACGCGCATTCATTCGTCCCTGAAGCTCCGCCGAGCCATCCATGGCTCGGAGGGTTTGCTTATCGACGCCTATTCACTGATCAGGAAATTTTCCAGAATGGTATGACATTAAGTGTTCTTTTTTTCGCCGACTTTAGGCTCAGTTCCAGCAAAAAGACGCTTAATATTTTGATGGTGTCGTAAAATGATTAAGCAGCAGAGCATCGCAACCGGAAGAGTATATTGGGGTTTCACTAGCCAAGTATAAAAAGGCGCAAGCAGCACCGTAACAATTGCCGCTAAAGAGGAGTAGCGGAAGATGACCGCGACAAATAACCAAGTCGCCATGATCATAGCTGTTAAATCTAAACCGATAGGAGCAATGGCTCCTAAGGCCGTTGCAACACCTTTGCCCCCCTTAAAGTGAAAAAATATAGGGTACATGTGGCCAAGGCAGGCCGCGATAGCGATGATACCTAAAATGAAGGGGTCAATTTTAAGAAAATAGCTTGCCCAAACAGGGATAGTACCTTTTAGCATGTCGCATAGCAGTACAGATGCGGCCGCTTTTTTTCCACCAATACGTAATACGTTTGTCGCCCCGGGATTATTAGAGCCAACGTTTCTAGGATCAGGTAAACGTAATAGTCGACAGATCAGCACCGCACTGGATATTGAACCCAGTAGATAGGCGGAAATTATCATTATGAGTGCCACTGCTGTCATTGTTGTCTCGCTGTTTTGTTTACTTAAGCGAAGTCTTTATAAATCGGTCAGCAAACCTTTAAGTAAAAATACTGTTTGATTTACCCATCTGGAGGCTGTTTCGTATATGATATCGCGATTGGCGACGATAGTACGTTTTTTTACTCAATTTAGGTATCCGACCTGTGATTGAGTCTAACTGTTGTAAGGAATTCGATAGAAGATGGATAAAGTCTTTATAGAGCAGCTAGAAGTTATTACCACCATAGGTGTGTATGACTGGGAACAAACCATTAAACAGAAGTTGGTTCTCGATTTGGAAATGGCGCATGACAATAAGCCAGCAGGGAACAGCGATGATGTCGCCCATGCCTTGGACTATGCACAGGTTAGCCAAGCTGTCATTGAACATATCGAATCAGGTCGTTTCTTATTAGTAGAAAGAGTTGCAGAAGAAGTAGCACAGCTCATTATGCAACGCTTTAGTGTCCCTTGGATTCGTATTCGACTAACCAAACCGGGTGCTGTTCCGCAGGCAAAAGGTGTCGGTGTGATCATCGAAAGAGGATCTCTATGATCACTGCATATGTTGGTGTTGGCTCTAATTTGGAGCGATACCGTCATATTGAAGCGGGGATCAAAGAGCTAAGTCTGCTGGGAGATGAACTTCGTCTTTCAACGATTTATGAGTGTCCAGCGCAAGGGTTTGATAGCCATCCATTTTTCAATTTGGTGGTGGAGTTAAAAACTTCGCTCTCCCTTAACGATTTTCAGCAGTCTTTAAAAAAGGTGGAGTATCGTTGGGGGCGAGATGCCGACGCGAAAAAGTATCAAGATCGCACATTAGATATGGATATTATTTTGTTTGGTGATGTCATATCTCCGAGTTCTCCGGCTGTCCCTCGTCCGGATATTTATCAATATCCTTTTGTGATCCAGCCTTTGTATGAGTTATGTCCAGAACTCAATATTCCAGGAACCGATTTATCCATTAAAAAAGTTTGGCAAGAAGCTGCGCTTTTAGAACAACTAAAACCAATACCGCTTTGGTTTAGTGTGAAATAAGAGAAAACAATGAGTTATTTTGAATCATTTATGTTGGCTTTAATTCAAGGGTTTACCGAATTTTTGCCAATTTCTAGCTCTGCTCATTTAATATTGCCTTCGGCAGTATTGGGTTGGGCTGATCAAGGTTTAGCGTTTGACGTAGCTGTGCATGTCGGAACTCTGACAGCGGTTGTGATTTACTTCAGAAACGAAGTAAAAGCGCTGTTGAGTGCATTTTTTGCCTCGATCTTCAAAGGAGATAGAAGTAAAGAAGCGAATTTGGCATGGTGCATCATTTTAGCAACGATCCCTGCTTGTATCTTTGGCTTGGTAATGAAAGATTTTATCGAAGTCTACTTACGTAGTGCTTGGGTAATTGCTGCGACCACTATTATTTTCGGTATTCCTCTTTGGTATGTGGATAAAACAGCTAAGCAGGATATTCATGAGTATCAAGCTGGCTGGAAGAAAGCGCTTTTCATCGGTTTTGCGCAAGCTGTGGCTATGATTCCGGGCACCTCTCGTTCAGGTATTACCATTACAGCGGCTCTTTATCTTGGTTTTACTCGCGAAGCGGCAGCACGTTTTTCATTTTTGATGTCGATTCCGATTATCGTATTGGCGGGCAGCTACTTAGGTTTGAAACTGGTCACTAGCGGTGAGCCTATCCACTTAGGGTTTCTTCTAACCGGTATTCTGACCTCATTTGTGAGCGCTTATCTTTGTATTTTCTTTTTCTTGAAGTTGATTTCTCGAATGGGCATGACGCCATTTGTGATTTATCGTTTGATTTTAGGTGTAGGCTTATTTGCCTTTCTACTAAGCCGTTAGTCGCCTGAAAACGGTGCTTATGGTATAAATAGAGCGTTTCTATCCAAATTGATAAAAGAGGCCGTGTTATTCGGCCTTTTTTCTATATACATAGATTTCTACCAATATTGACGAGTGTGAAAGTAATGCGAGTTCTTGCGGTGACATTAACCCTGCTGTTCGGTTTCCTTCAATACAGCTTATGGCAGGGGAAAAACGGGATTTCTGATTTTCATGCTGTTGCGGCTGAGATAGAAGTTCAAGAGCAAGTAAACACTAACTTACATCAACGTAACCAAGAGATGTTTGCTGAAATTGATGATTTGCGCCAAGGTCTTGATGCCATAGAAGAAAGAGCACGTCATGAATTAGGTATGGTGAAAAGTGGTGAGACTTTCTACCGAGTTACTGGAGAGGACAACCGTTAATGAATCAAGCAATTATTGCGGTTGTGCCAGCAGCCGGTGTTGGCAGTCGAATGCAGGCTGACCGTCCGAAACAATATTTAAAACTCTTAGGTAAAACGGTATTAGAACACACGGTCTCTAAATTGCTGGCGCATCCCAGAGTATCGAAAGTGGTGGTTGCCGTCAGCGAAACGGATCCCTATTTCTCTACGCTAGCATTGGCTAATCATCCTCAAGTCATTCGAGTCAATGGTGGTAAGGAAAGGGCCGATTCAGTGCTATCTGCATTAAATTACATCTGTAAACACGAAGTCAGCGATTGGGTTTTAGTTCACGATGCGGCAAGGCCTTGTTTTACTGAGCAGGACGTTTCTCGATTAATTGAAAGCGCGCAAATTCACTCGGTTGGGGCGATTCTCGCAGCACCTGTTCGAGATACCATGAAGCGCAGCAATCAGCAGCAGAACATTGATCATACGGTTGAGCGTGTGAATCTTTGGCACGCACTCACACCACAAATGTTCCGCACGGTACCTTTACGTGATGCCTTAATTGATGGATTAGCTTGTAAGGCTAACATCACTGATGAAGCTTCTGCATTTGAAAGACTGAATTTAAGCCCGGCTTTAGTCAATGGTCGAGCAGACAATATAAAAATTACTCAGCCAGAAGATCTTGCGTTGGCTGAGTTCTATTTAAGCCGAAATAAGGAACAAACATGATACGAATTGGCCATGGTTTTGATGTGCATAAATTTGGTGGTGAAGGCCCTGTCATTATTGGTGGTGTTGCCGTTCCTTATGAGCAAGGCTTGATTGCACATTCTGATGGCGATGTTGCTTTGCATGCGTTGAGTGATGCCCTACTCGGAGCGATTGCTGCGGGTGATATCGGCAAACATTTTCCTGACACCGATGATAAATGGAAAGGTGCAGATAGCCGTGAGTTATTGAAAGATGTTTACCGCCGAGTTAAAGAACTGGGCTACCGTCTAGGCAATGCGGATGTCACTATCATTGCTCAGGCGCCGAAAATGGCTCCATACATTGATGCGATGTGCGCAGCTATTGCTGAAGATTTGGAAACCGATATCGGCAATGTCAATGTGAAAGCAACGACTTCTGAGCGTTTGGGGTTCACAGGGCGTAAAGAAGGCATCGCATGCGAAGCGGTTGTATTACTGATCAAAGCGTAAAGAGTAGAAAATGACAGATATTCTATCTTCACTGGCTTACCTATGCGGTAAACCAACAGCTAAAGGCAAAATAAAAGCGAAGCCAGAAGATTTTAAAGTTATCGAAAATCTGGGTTATGAGTTTGCCGGTAGCGGTGAACACCTGATGATTTCTATTCGTAAAACGGGTGAGAACACCAGTTTTGTCGCTAATGAACTGGCGAAAGCGTGTGGCGTAAAATCAAAAGACGTCAGTTGGGCTGGCTTGAAAGATCGCCATGCCGTGACAGAACAGTGGCTGAGCGTTCACTTACCTACGGCGGGTTTCCCGAATTTGGCTTTGTTTCAATCACAGCATCCGAGCATTGAAATTCTAGCCATGACTCGCCACAACAAAAAGTTACGTCCGGGTGACTTGGCGGGTAACTACTTTGAAGTGACATTATCGGAAGTAACCGATGTTGATGAAGTGGTGAAACGCTTAGAGGTGGTCGCAAAACAGGGCGTACCAAATTACTTTGGTAACCAACGTTTTGGTAAAGATGGCAACAACCTAGAGGAAGCGCGTCGTTGGGGGCGTGAAAACGTCCGTACTCGTAATCAGAATCAGCGTAGCCTGTATCTTTCTACTGCACGTTCATGGGTATTCAACCGTATTGTTTCTTCTCGTATCGAGCAAAACTGTTTCTACCGTTTTGTCGAAGGGGATATCGCTTTAGTAAACGATGAACAAATTCTGGTCAATGCTGAGCAAGTTGAGGAATTCAATGCACTGCTTAACCAGGATAAAGCTCAGATTTCAGCTGCTTTAGCGGGCGATAACGCTTTACCTACACAGGCAGAGGCGCAGAAGATAGAGCAACAACACATTGATGCGGAAGTAGACCTAATGAAGCTAATTCGTGGTAACCGTATGCGTCATGACCGCAGAGCAATCTCGTTGAAAGCACAAGATTTAACTTGGCAAATCGAGGGTGATTCTATTACGTTAAAATTTGCTCTTGATGCTGGCAGCTTTGCTACATCGATTGTGAGAGAACTAATAGAAGAGATCCCTGTAGAGCGTGTGTATGAGTGATAAAAAACTAAAAGTACTTTTAAGTAATGATGATGGTGTGTTTGCCGATGGTATTCACGCCTTAGCTGCCGCTATTTCTGATCTTGCGGAAGTGATCATTGTTGCTCCGGACAGAAATCGCTCTGGTGCATCAAACTCGTTAACTCTAGAACAGCCTTTGCGTGTCTCTATCGTTGCTCCGAATACTTACTCGGTGCAAGGTACACCAACGGATTGCGTGCACTTTGCTTTAAACGAGCTGTTAAAAGATGCGATGCCAGATCTCGTATTAACGGGAATTAACCACGGCGCGAATCTGGGTGATGACGTTCTTTATTCGGGTACGGTTGCTGCAGCAATGGAAGGACATTTCTTAGGTGTTCAATCAATAGCGTTTTCATTAGTCGGTAATCAACATTTTGCGACTGCAGGAAAAATTGCTCGCCAATTGGTAGAGCAACATCTGCGTCGACCTATTCCAACCAACCGCCTATTGAATGTAAACATTCCAGATATGCCATTTGAAGATCTAGCGGGTACTAAAGTGACTCGCTTGGGTGCTCGTCATCACGCCGAAAGCATGATTAAGCAGAAAGATCCTCGTGGGCATGATATTTATTGGTTAGGCCCTCCAGGCAAAGAACAAGATGCAGGCGAAGGTACCGACTTCTATGCCATCGAGCATGGCTTTGTTTCACTGACTCCAATGCAAGTGGATCTCACAGCACATGAGTCTTTAGGTAGCATGGATCATTGGTTAAAGGAAAGAACTGATGGCTAATCCCAAAGCCGATAAATTAATTCAGTTTTTATTAGCGAATGGTATTACTGATCAACATGTTTTGCAGGTAATACATCAATTGCCTAGAGAATACTTCGTTTCTCAAGCGATGGTTCATCAGGCTTATGACAATAATGCTCTACCTATTGGTCAGGGGCAAACTATCTCTCAGCCTTATATCGTTGCAAAAATGACTCAAATGTTGGAATTGCAGCAAAATAGTCGAGTGCTGGAAGTGGGGACTGGCTCCGGTTATCAGACCGCGATCTTGTCTCATCTTGTTGATCATGTGTTCTCCGTTGAAAGGATTAAATCTTTGCAGTGGGAAGCGAAACGTCGCTTAAAGCAGCTCGATATTTATAACGTATCGACAAAGCATGGCGATGGATGGCAAGGTTGGGCTGCCAAAGCTCCATTTGACGCGATCATCGTGACGGCCGCTGCGCAGAAGGTTCCGCAAGCTTTGTTGGAGCAGCTTGCTGACGGTGGGCGCTTAGTGATACCTGTCGGTGAAGAAGAGCAGCAGCTCTACAAAATAATACGAAAAGGTGAGCAGTTTATTTCTCAGTTAATAGAAACTGTGCGTTTTGTTCCGCTAGTTGCTGGTGACTTAGCGTAATGAAGCGTTTTCAACTTAAGACATTATTGGCGTATGGGCTGTGCGGGCTGTTAATAGGCTGCGCAGCAGATTTCCCTGCACCAGTGTCTGGGTTGCAGAAAGATTATCGTGATATTAATCGAGGTAGTTATCGCGGTAGTTACTACGAAGTAAAACGTGGTGACACCTTGTATTTTATCGCTTATGTGACAGACAAAGACGTTAATGACATTATCCGTTTCAATCGTCTGGAAGCTCCTTATACCATTCATCCTGGACAGAAATTAAGGCTTTGGAGTCCTATCTATAATACTCCAGCTTATGGTGGAACAGGTGCTGGTAATAGCTCTTCTATAGCCGCCAATAAATCTGCTCCGCCAAGAATTTCATCGACTCCATCCAGTGTTGCCCCTAAGCCTTCTTCAGCAACACCTAGTGCAGCAACATCGAGTAATGTCGCTCTACCAAAACCAAGTGCAGCAACCACTGCTGCATCCACGGCTGCAGTAGCTAAAACTCCTGTTTCAGTAGCCACTTCGGTGCCGGTCTCCCCGCCGAAACCGAGTAAAAACACTAATGCTGCTCAAGCTAACAAATCGACCAATTTGGTTAAAAAAGATCCAGTTAAGACGATTGATCAATCGAAAACAAAAGAGTATGTTGGTTCTGATCATCAACAAAATATTAACAAAACTGTAAGCAAACCTACACCACAGAACGATAAAGTCGATAAGTGGCTGTGGCCAACGAAAGGGAGAGTTGTTAAAAACTTTTCAGCAGGAGATCAAGGAAATAAGGGTATTGATATTGCAGGACAGCGAGGTCAATCCATTACTTCTACTGCTGCAGGAACCGTGGTCTATTCGGGTAATGCATTGCGAGGTTATGGCAATTTAATCATCGTGAAGCATAATGAGCATTACTTAAGTGCTTATGCCCATAATGACCAGCTGTTGGTTAAAGAAGGACAAAGTGTTAGAGCTGGCCAAAAAATAGCAACAATGGGCAGCTCAGGTACGAACAGTGTTCGCCTGCACTTTGAAATTCGTTATCAAGGTAAGTCTGTGAATCCAAAACGGTATTTACCTTAAATATACTTGTGAAGAGTTATGTAGTGACATATTGAGTCGTAATGTCTTGCTAGCTCGCCGGGGGAGGCGCTATGAGTATCAGCAATACAGTAACCAAGGAAGAAGAGTTTGACTTAGACATTGATTCAACAGACATTGTTGAAGTTGACGTAAAGCTCACTGCCGAAGATGATGACATTGACCAAACGGAAGATATCCGTGAAGAGTTCGATGCTTCAACCAAAAGCTTAGATGCAACTCAGATGTATCTCAGCGAGATTGGTTTCTCACCTCTTTTAACTGCCGAAGAAGAAGTTCTTTATGCTCGACGAGCTCTTCGTGGAGACGAAGCTGCGAGACGTCGCATGATCGAAAGTAACTTACGCTTGGTGGTGAAAATTTCTCGTCGCTATAGTAATCGCGGTCTGGCGTTACTGGATCTTATTGAAGAAGGTAACTTGGGCTTGATCCGTGCGGTTGAAAAATTCGATCCAGAACGCGGATTCCGTTTTTCAACTTATGCAACTTGGTGGATCCGTCAAACGATCGAACGTGCGCTGATGAACCAAACTCGCACAATTCGTCTACCAATACACGTGGTTAAAGAGCTCAATATCTACCTACGTACCGCGCGTGAACTTTCGCAAAAACTCGATCACGAGCCAACTGCAGAAGAGATCGCGGTTGAGCTCGACAAACCGGTTGATGATGTCAGCAAGATGCTGCGTTTAAATGAACGTATTAGCTCTGTTGATACTCCGATTGGCGGTGACGGGGATAAAGCGCTACTCGATATTATTCCTGATATTAACAACTCCGACCCTGAAGTTTCGACTCAAGACGATGATATTCGTGATTCGTTGATTGAGTGGCTGGAAGAGCTAAACCCTAAACAAAAAGAAGTGTTAGCTCGACGCTTTGGTTTACTAGGTTATGAGCCTTCGACTCTGGAAGAAGTTGGACGTGAAATTAACCTCACTCGTGAACGAGTTCGTCAAATTCAAGTTGAAGGCTTACGTCGTTTAAGAGAGATTTTGGTAAAACAAGGTCTAAATATGGAATCGCTTTTCAACGTAGAAGTTGAAGCTTAATACATACTTTGATGATTTAGAATCATTCCAGTAAAAGGCACTCATTGAGTGCCTTTTGTTTTGTCGACAGGTTATAGACTAGCGAGTGGTTTTGCTCTGGGTTCTCCCCCTCAGTTGAGGGGGAGAACTTTGATGAGTTTCAGCGGAAGCAACCCCATCCGACCTCCCCTTCGAAAGGGGAGGAGCAAAAGCATTCCAATGGTATTACAGCAGTTTCTTTAAACGGTATAGCTCTTCTAGCGCCTGACGAGGTGTTAAGTCATCAGGATCGATAGCTGCCAGTGCATTCTCAACTTCACTTGGTTCTGGTATCAAGCTTAGCTGGTTTGCGATATCAACTCTTGAGCTAGATGCGGATGAAGGTTGACCAGTTTGTTGTAAGCTATGTTGCTCAAGCTGAGTCAACTTGCTGCGTGCATTTTTGATCACCGTTTTAGGTACGCCAGCCAGTCCTGCAACGGCTAAGCCATATGATTTGCTTGCCGCACCTTCTTGTACTGCGTGCATAAAGGCAATGCTGTCGCCGTGCTCTACCGCATCTAAGTGAACATTCGCCAAATTTGGTATCACGTTTGGTAGCTCAGTCAGTTCAAAATAGTGGGTTGCAAACAGAGTTAATGCACCGATCTGTTTTGCTAACCATTCTGCACTTGCCCAGGCTAGTGACAGACCGTCGTAAGTACTGGTGCCACGACCGATCTCATCCATTAACACTAAGCTTTTTTCTGTCGCGTTATGCAGGATATTGGCTGTTTCTGTCATCTCAACCATGAAGGTAGAACGTCCAGAAGCAAGATCATCTGAAGCGCCGATACGGGTGAAAATCCTATCGAGCAAACCAATTTGTGCTGATTCCGCAGGAACATAGCAACCTATATGTGCCAGCAGCGCAATAAGAGCTGTTTGACGCATATAGGTGGATTTACCACCCATGTTTGGACCAGTGATGATCAACATTTTGCGCTGAGCATGCAGTTCAATCGGATTGGCGATAAACGGATCATTCATTACTTGTTCTACCACAGGATGACGTCCTGACTGGATATGGATCCCCGGAGCTTCCGTTATGGTTGGTCGGCAGTAATCTAAACTTTCAGCTCGCTCTGCGAGATTTTGCAATACGTCTAATTGAGACAGTGCGGAAGCGAGGTTCTGCATCTGCTCAAGATGAGGAAGTAATAAGTCGAACAGCTGATCCCAAAGTTGTTTTTCCAAAGCCAGTGCTTTTGATTTTGAATTCAGTACCTTATCTTCGTGCTCTTTAAGCTCTTGAATGATATAGCGTTCCGCGTTCTTTAAGGTTTGGCGACGAACATAATGTGGTGGAACGAGGTGACTCTGACCACGACTAACTTGAATAAAGAAACCATGTACTGCGTTATAGCCAACTTTCAGCGTGTCGATACCGTGACGGTCACGTTCGTCAGCTTCTAATTTCTCTAGATATTCCGTTGCGCCATTTGCCAAATCACGCCATTCATCGAGCTCGGCGTTATAGCCTTCTGCAATGACACCACCGTCGCGGATTACCACTGGCGGGTTTTCTTTGATCGCACGTTCTAATAGCTCACACAGTTCATCCATTGGCTGAGTGTAATCACGTAATTTTACCAGATAAGGGTGCACCAACTCCGCTAATGTATCGCTCAACTCTGGAAGTTGCTGCATAGCGTTACGCAGACGAGCTAAATCTCTTGGACGAGCAGAACGCAGCGCCAGACGAGCCAAAATTCGCTCAATATCGCCGATTTGTTTCAAAACAGGGTGAAGATCAGCGAATAAGCCTTGTTGTTTGATCTCCCCAATCGCATCCAGACGTTGATTGAGTGTATTGATGCAACGCATAGGTTGGTGGATCCAACGTTTGAGCATTCGGCTGCCCATTGGTGTTGCACAGTGATCAAGGACTTCCGCCAACGTGTTGTCTGTTCCGCCAGCCAGGTTTTGCGTCAGCTCCAGATTACGACGAGTTGCGGCATCGAGAATTACAGACTGATCTTGGCGATCATAGGTTAATGAGCGGATATGTGGCAGTGCGGTACGCTGGGTATCTTTAACGTATTGAATCAAACAGCCTGCGGCACATAAGCCCAGTTTTGCGTTTTCAACACCAAAGCCAACCAGATCGCGGGTACCAAATTGTTGGTTGAGTTGTTGCTTGGCGGTATCGAGTTCAAATTCCCAAATAGGGCGACGACGGTTAGCTTTGCGGCTTGCCATCAGTTGAACGGGAGCGAAATCTTCAGGGAAAAGTAGTTCTCTTGGAGCTGTTCTTTGCAGTTCAGCTGCCATTGCTTCTTCCGTTTCTGGTTCACTAAGCTGGAAACGACCCGAAGTAATATCCAACGTTGCGTAACCAAATTTACCGTTGTGGTAATAAATCGCAGCAACTAGGTTATCAAGGCGCTCGGAAAGTAGAGCCTCATCAGTAACTGTGCCCGGAGTAACGATACGAACGACTTTACGTTCAACAGGACCTTTGCTGGTGGCAGGATCACCAATCTGCTCACAGATAGCGACCGATTCTCCCAATTGAACTAATTTTGCTAAGTAACCTTCAACCGCGTGGAATGGTACTCCTGCCATCGGAATCGGTTCACCAGCCGAAGCTCCACGTTTGGTTAGAGAGATATCCAACAGCTGCGAAGCACGCTTGGCATCATCATAGAAAAGCTCATAGAAATCCCCCATACGATAAAACAGTAATATCTCAGGGTTTTCTGCCTTGAGTTTCAGGTACTGCTGCATCATTGGAGTGTGGTGCGAAAGAGACTCGCTCGGTTGATTCATGGCGTTACATCACTTGTTAGTATCGTTGGCAGTCCTTTTACCCTAACTATCAAACAAATAGTCCTGAGCAAAGTCTCGCGTAAGGTCACTTGAAAACGGTGAGTGATGATAACAAATCCAGTCACAACAGGGCAATTCTCCCCTCACTCTTGTGAAAGGGGCGAGACAAACAGCTATCTCTTAGTCACAAGTCTTTACTCCCCCATATTTGAGGGGGAGAACAAAAAAATGCTTAATCCATTTGTGACTGAGGGACTGGCTAAGCTCGGGGATTTGTTAAGAGAAGAGACCTGACGATAGGTAACGATCGCCGCGATCGCAGATGATCGCGACTACGACAGAGCCTGGGTTTTGTTTAGCGATTTCGATCGCCGCGAATACAGCACCACCAGAGCTGACACCAGCACAGATCCCTTCTTCACGAGCCAATGCTCGCGCTGTGTTTTCCGCATCTTGCTGATCTATATCCATCACTTGGTCAACGTCAGCGGCGTTAAAAATGCCCGGCAAGTATTCTTGCGGCCAGCGGCGAATCCCAGGAATTGCACTGCCTTCGGAAGGTTGCAGACCCACAATATTTACTTCAGGATTCTGACTCTTCAGGTAGCGAGATACTCCCATGATGGTACCTGTCGTTCCCATGCTCGAAACGAAGTGAGTAATCTTACCAAAGCTCTGTTGCCAGATTTCAGGACCTGTAGAGTGAAAGTGAGCATCAGGGTTATCTGGATTGTTGAACTGATCAAGAACTTTGCCTTTGCCTTCACTTTGCATTTGCAAGGCGAGATCGCGAGCGCCTTCCATTCCTTGTTCTTTACTGACCAGAATTAGTTCTGCACCATAGGCTCGCATCGAATCTTTGCGTTCCTGAGTAGAGTTATCTGGCATGATAAGAATCATTTTGTAGCCTTTGATAGCCGCCGCCATGGCAAGTGCAATACCGGTGTTGCCGCTCGTTGCTTCAATAATGGTATCGCCTGGTTGAATTGTGCCACGCGCTTCGGCTTGGATAATCATATTCAGAGCTGGGCGGTCTTTAACTGAACCGGCTGGGTTGTTTCCTTCCAGTTTGACTAGCACGGTGCTTTGGCTACCCGCCGCTAGACGTTGTAGTTTTACCAGAGGTGTTTGGCCTACATAAGCTTCGATGGTTGGAAAGTCAGACACAGTGTTCGCCTTCTATTGTTCGTTATGAATGTGAGTCTTTTAAGTGCTGCCATTCTCTAATTCTTCCCTACTACAGCACAAGCCTCTATTCACTATCAGCATACAATTTATTGTTTGATAATATTCCAAAAGGTTCTATTTATAACCTTTGTTATAATCGTTTTATGCACATACTCTAGTGACAAAGGAAGCCACATTGGCAAGATGATTTTGGAGTATAAACATAATGAAAAAGATGAAGTCAGCACTCGCAGCTTTGTTAATTGCGGGATCATTCAACGCATCAGCAGCAGATCAAACAATCTTAAACTCTTCTTACGATATCGCTCGTGAGTTGTTTGCTTCATATAATCCATTGTTCGCTGAACACTGGAAAGAGAAAACAGGCAAAACGGTAGAGATCAAACAGTCTCACGGTGGCTCATCAGCTCAAGCTCGTTCAATTCTGCAAGGTCTATCAGCAGATGTAGTGACTTTTAACCAAGTAACTGATGTACAAGTACTGCATGATAAAGGCAAACTTATCCCAGAAAACTGGCAAGAGTTACTACCAAATGCAAGTTCACCTTATTACTCAACAACCGCTTTCTTGGTTCGTAAAGGTAACCCGAAAAACGTTCAAGATTGGGGTGATCTCGCTCGTGAAGATGTGTCATCAGTTTTCCCTAACCCGAAAACATCTGGTAACGCACGTTACACATACCTAGCAGCGCTAGGCTACGCTCAGAAGACGTTTGGTAAAGACAACGAAGCGAAACAAGATCAATTCTTAAAGCAATTCCTAGCGAACGTCGCGGTATTTGATACAGGCGGTCGTGGTGCAACAACTTCATTTGTTGAGCGTAAATTGGGCGATGTTCTCATCACGTTCGAATCAGAAGTGAACAATATTCGTAAACAATACGGTGAAGACAACTACGAAGTGGTTGTTCCAAAAACATCGATTCTTGCAGAATTCCCTGTAGCGGTTGTAGAACGTAATGCCAAACGTAACGGTACAACGGATGTAGCAACTGAGTACCTTTCATACCTGTACAGTGAAGATGCTCAACGTATGCTGGCTGGTTTCAACTACCGTGTACACGATGAAACAGTAAAAGCAGAATTTGCAGACCGTTTCCCTGCGGTTGAGCTACTGACTGTAGAACAAATCATTGGTGGTTGGGATCAAGCAATGAAGACTCAATTCGCAAATGGCGCTAAGTTAGATCAACTACAACGTCGTTAATCAAACATTGCCGCCCTTCATTAAGAATATTGATGAGAATGGGGCGGTTATCTTTCTTTTTGACTGGTTATATTGAGAGTTTATGAGCGGATCTGTTGTGACATCTCGCCCGAAGCATCATGGTTCACCTAAGAAAACCCGTGTTTTGCCTGGATTTGCGATTAGCTTAGGCATTTCATTGTTGTTTGTTAGCTTAATTTTGTTGCTACCAGCAACGGGTCTGGTGATGCAAACCAAAGGCATGTCTTTTAGTGAATACTGGCAAGTGATTGCTGACCCACGTGTGGTTGCAAGTTATAAAGTGACCGTGATATCTGCTTTCGTCGCGTCACTGTTTAACGGTGCTTTTGGTCTTCTATTAGCTTGGGTGTTGGTTCGATACACATTTCCGGGGAAACGAATTCTTGATGCTTTAGTTGACCTACCTTTTGCACTACCTACAGCGGTTGCTGGTATTACTCTTGCGACTTTGTACTCAAGCAACGGTTGGATTGGCAGTGTGCTTGAAAGCATCGGTGTGAAAGTCGCGTATACCCCTTTGGGCATTATCGTTGCCATGGCATTTACCAGTATTCCTTTTGTGGTTCGTACCGTACAACCAGTACTCGAAGAAATTTCCCGTGAGGAAGAAGAAGCGGGCATGACGCTTGGTGCGTCTGATAGCGCAGTCTTCTGGCGTGTCATTATGCCATCTCTATGGCCTGCGTTGATGGTAGGTGTAGCGCTGTCATTTACTCGCAGCTTAGGTGAGTTTGGTGCGGTGATCTTTATTGCTGGCAATATGCCATACGTCAGTGAAATTACGTCTCTGATGATCTTCGTTCGTCTGCAAGAATTTGATTTCCCAGCAGCAAGCGCGATTGCTTCGATTGTGTTACTCACTTCATTATCACTTTTGTTAGTGATTAATCTTTGGCAAGGCGCGTATTTACGCCGAATTCACGGTCGATAAGGAGTTTATTCGATATGTCTAGTCAAAGAACAACAAATCAGAGACCGTTACGCGTCGGTGAACAGCCTTGGGTAAAGTGGAGTTTAATCTCTCTGGCGCTGTTTTTTGTCGCTGTGCTACTGCTGATTCCACTGTTAAGTATTTTCCAGCAAGCCTTCGCCAGTGGTTTAGAAACTTACATCACTAACCTCAGTGAGCCTGATACGTTACACGCGATTGGCCTGACTCTGCTGGTGGCTTTACTGACTGTGCCAATCAACTTAGTGTTTGGCGTCATGTTGGCATGGGCAGTGACTCGTTTTGAGTTCACTGGGCGTAAATTTCTTACCACCTTAATTGATATCCCATTCGCGGTTTCACCAGTTGTTGCAGGTCTGCTTTACCTTTTGCTATACGGCAGCAGCGGTTGGCTAGGGGAATGGTTGTATGAACATGACTTACAAATCATGTTCGCGTGGCCAGGTATTGTACTTGTGACGGTCTTTGTAACCTGCCCATTTGTTGCCAGAGAACTCATTCCTTTGATGCAACAACAAGGGCGTAGTGACGAAGAAGCAGCTGTGATTCTCGGTGCATCTTGGTGGCAACTGTTCCGCCGAGTTACTCTGCCAAATATTAAGTGGGCATTGATTTACGGTGTGATCCTAACCAATGCTCGTGCTGTCGGTGAGTTCGGCGCAGTGGCGGTGGTTTCAGGAAATATCCGTGGTGAAACCAACACTTTGCCGCTGCATGTTCAGCTTCTCTATGAGGATTATCAATCCGAAGCGGCATTCGCAAGCGCATCCCTTTTGGCATTTATCGCTTTATTAACTTTGATTTTGAAAGCCTTTGTTGAATGGCGACAAGAACGAAATCATGTCATTGAACAAGAGCAGCAAGGAACGTTATGAGTATTCGTTTAGACAATATATCGAAGCATTTCGGCAAATTTCAGGCACTTTCGCCACTCTCCTTGCATATTGAAGATGGTGAAATGATTGGCTTACTTGGACCTTCAGGTTCGGGTAAAACAACCTTGTTACGTATTATCGCAGGTTTGGAAAGTGCTAATTCGGGCTCTATCCATTTTCGAGATCGTGATGTGACCAACGTACACGTACGTGATCGTCGAGTTGGTTTTGTTTTCCAGAACTACGCACTTTTCCGTCACATGACCGTCGCGGATAACGTTGCGTTTGGTTTGCAGGTCATGGATCGCTCACAGCGTCCTTCTCAAGCTGAAATCAATAAGCGTGTGAAGCAGTTGTTAGAAATTGTTCAACTTGGGCATCTAGCGGGGCGTTACCCAGAGCAGCTTTCTGGTGGACAGAAGCAACGTATTGCGCTGGCTCGAGCTTTGGCCACCAAACCGGAAGTACTGCTGCTTGATGAACCTTTTGGCGCATTGGACGCAAAAGTGCGTAAAGACTTGCGTCGTTGGTTACGCAGTTTGCACGATGAGTTGGGTTTTACCAGCGTGTTCGTGACTCACGATCAGGATGAGGCTTTGGAGCTATCCGATCGCGTGGTGGTGATGAGTAATGGTCGTATTGAACAGGTAGATTCACCGGTCGAGCTGTATGCGCATCCTAATAGCCGTTTTGTGTTTGATTTCTTTGGTAACGTCAACCAATTCAAAGCAAATTGGCATAAGCAACAGTGGAATAATGGTGATGCTTTTGTGCTACCGCCAGTCAATGAAGCAACACGCAAGAATGGCCTGCTTTATGTGCGTAGTCATGAATTAAGCCTATCGGCAAAAGAGAATAGCCAAGCATCATTACCTTGTGAGGTGGTGTCGATCAACCCTGTGGGGGCTGAAGTACGTGTAGAATTATCACCAATTGGTTGGCAAACTAACGAGCTTTGGGAAGCTAAACTTTCTCACCGCGCATTGAGTGAACAGTCTTTGAAGAGAGGCGACCAAGTGTTTGCATTGCCTCAAGTTGGTTACTTTTTCGCAGAAGATTCTCATCAAGCTCCTGAAGTTATACGTTGGCCGTTCTTAGCTCCGGGCAACTTGATGTTCGAAATTTAGTTTTCTGTTTTATACGATACAAGAGTGCCAAATGGCACTCTTGTTGTTTCTGTGGTTGGCAATCAGTTGGCTATCAGTTAGCTTTATCTGACTGATAGTAGGTTAGGTGTTAGTAATGAATTCAATCGAACAATTAAGCCAACAACTGGGTGAGTTATTGCTTGAGCACAAACAGATTTTAGTGACCGCAGAATCTTGTACTGGCGGTGGTGTAGCCAATGCAATAACCGAAATTGCTGGAAGTTCCGCCTGGTTTGACCGGGCTTTTGTTACTTATAGCAATGAAGCAAAGCAAGAGATGATCGGCGTTAAAAGCGAAACATTATCTGAATTTGGCGCAGTCTCTGAACCGGTTGTTATTCAAATGGTACAAGGAGCGCTGAAAAACTCTAATGCAACAATCGGCGTTTCGATCAGTGGCATTGCTGGTCCTAGCGGAGGTAGTAAAGAAAAACCAGTGGGTACTGTTTGTTTTGCTTGGGCGGACAAATCTGATTGGCTAAAGGTTGAAACTCAACACTTTGCGGGCGATCGCAGTGCGGTTAGAACTCAAGCTGTACTCCATGCATTAGAAATGATTAAGCAGTATTTGTCTTAAGTTACTGACTTTTCGACAAGTAACAACTTTTTTCCATACAGGGGTGGACACTGTACAAATCAACAGTATAATGGACATCATTCTGACAAAGTAAGTCAAACTCATTTGTAAGCATTCACGTATCACGCGAGTGACAGTCTGGAGAAAGTAATGGACGAGAACAAACAGAAGGCACTAGCCGCAGCCCTAGGTCAAATTGAAAAGCAATTCGGTAAAGGTTCAATTATGCGCCTTGGTGACAACCGTACTATGGATGTTGAAACCATTTCTACCGGTTCACTTTCTTTAGATATTGCTTTAGGTGCTGGTGGTTTACCTATGGGGCGTATTGTAGAAATCTACGGTCCAGAATCGTCAGGTAAAACAACGCTAACGCTTGAAGTTATCGCAGCAGCACAAAAAGCAGGAAAAACCTGTGCTTTTATCGATGCTGAACACGCTCTAGATCCAATCTATGCGAAGAAACTGGGTGTTAATATTGATGAATTATTGGTTTCTCAGCCTGACACTGGCGAACAAGCGCTAGAAATCTGTGATGCATTGGCTCGTTCTGGCGCTGTCGATGTTATGGTTGTCGACTCCGTTGCCGCTTTAACGCCTAAAGCTGAAATTGAAGGTGAAATGGGCGATAGCCACATGGGTCTTCAAGCTCGTATGCTTTCTCAAGCAATGCGTAAGCTAACGGGTAACCTGAAGCAGTCAAACTGTATGTGTATCTTCATCAACCAAATTCGTATGAAAATTGGTGTGATGTTTGGTAACCCAGAAACAACAACGGGTGGTAACGCGCTGAAATTCTACGCTTCTGTACGTCTAGATATTCGTCGTACTGGTTCGATTAAAGAAGGCGAAGAAGTAGTAGGTAACGAAACACGCATCAAAGTGGTTAAGAACAAGATCGCAGCACCATTTAAACAAGCGGACACGCAAATTCTTTACGGTCAAGGTTTTAACCGTGAAGGTGAGTTGATTGACCTAGGTGTTAAACACAAACTGGTTGAGAAAGCAGGCGCTTGGTACAGCTACAATGGCGATAAAATTGGCCAAGGCAAAGCGAATGCATGTAAGTTCCTACGCGACAACCCAGAAGCGGCAGCGACTATCGACGCTAAACTTCGTGAAATGTTGTTGAACTCGACTTTAGAAGCAACTTCATCTTCTGATGTTGTTGAACAGTCTGTTGAAGAACAAGAAGAGTTTTAATTACTGCTGGTCTTAAATCACCACGGTGATAGTGAATTATGAGCCCTGCTGATTAGCGGGGCTTTTTGTTATTAAGAGCGTTTGATTGTGCAATAAGCATTTAAGTTTTGTGTTTATGCCATTCTGGAAAATTTCCTGATCAGTGAATGGGCGTCGATAAGCAAACCCTCCGAGCTATGGATGGCTCGGCGGAGCTTCAGGGACGAATAAATGCGTGTTTGCGTTTGACGCCTATTCGCTGTTCTACCGATGCTCAGTCTGAGCATATTTTATCTAAGATGGTATTAGAGGTGATATGTATTCAAACCCGAATAAAATGAGCTGCAAAGAGCGCGCGTTGTATCTTCTGACGCGACGAGATCACGGCGAGTTTGAACTTTGGCAGAAACTTTTGTTGAAGGGTTTTGAAGAAGAGGATGTGCAACAAGCCGTTATCTACTGCAAAGAACACGGTTATTTGGATGATCAACGTTTTGCCCGTAGCCAAGTGAGGCAACATATTGCTAAAGGCCATGGAGAGAAGCGAATTCGCCAGGAACTGCAGCAAAAACGTGTTGAAAATGATGCAGTTAATAGTGCGATTGAGCACGAAGAGGTTGATTGGTTTGAATTAGCCAAGCAAACCGCAGAAAAGAAATTCAAACAACAAATAGCCACTCAAGATCAAAAAGAGTACGCCAAGCGAGTGAGATTCCTTTTGTATAGAGGCTTTAGCTTCGATCAGATTCAATATGCTTTAGCTGCAGATGAATAGGTTTAGGAGTGAAGGTATTCATCTCTCTGTAACTTGCTAGCGCTTGTTTCCAATCAATCGTGTATTTAACTTCATGACATTCCGTTAAATTTTAATTCTTGCTCGTCTTTTCTTTAAGAAAACTAGGCGAACTGTTATCCATGCTTTACAATAGCGCAAAATTCTAACTTGAGTATTTCAGGAAGAGCTGCATGTACATGAGCACGGATGAGGTTCGCCGCGCGTTCCTCTCATTCTTTGAAAGTAAAGGTCACCAAATCGTCGATAGTTCGTCTTTGGTACCTGCTAATGATCCAACCTTGCTGTTCACTAACGCAGGGATGAACCAGTTTAAAGATTGTTTCCTAGGTTTAGAGAAACGAGCATACACTCGCGCTACAACAGCTCAACGCTGTGTTCGTGCTGGTGGTAAACACAATGACTTAGAAAACGTGGGCTTCACCGCGCGTCACCACACATTTTTCGAAATGTTGGGTAACTTCAGCTTTGGTGATTATTTCAAAGAAGATGCCATCAAATTCGCATGGGAATTTCTAACTGAAGTACTTGAGCTACCAAAAGATCGCTTACTGGTAACGGTTTACCAGACTGATGACGAAGCATTCGAAATCTGGAACAAGCAAGTTGGTATTCCTGCTGACCGCATCATCCGCATTGGCGACAAACCAGGTGGCAAAGCTTACGAGTCAGATAACTTCTGGCAGATGGGTGATACTGGTCCATGTGGTCCATGTACTGAAATTTTCTATGATCACGGCGATCATATTTGGGGCGGTCCTCCGGGCTCACCTGAAGAAGATGGCGACCGTTTCATTGAGATTTGGAACAACGTATTCATGCAGTTTAACCGTCATGCTGATGGCACGATGGAACCGCTACCTAAGCCGTCTGTAGATACAGGTATGGGTATTGAGCGTATCTCTGCAATTATGCAAAACGTACACTCAAACTACGAAATCGATGTATTCCAAACACTAATTAAAGCCGCTGCTGAAGTCACTGGTCACCAAGATCTCTCGAACCAGTCTTTACGCGTTGTTGCTGACCACATCCGTTCATGTGCATTCCTAATCGTGGATGGCGTTATGCCTTCTAACGAAGGTCGTGGATACGTGCTACGTCGTATTATTCGTCGTGCAGTTCGCCACGGTAACAAATTGGGTGCACAAGGTTCATTCTTCTACAAACTGGTATCTGTACTTGCTGATGTAATGGGTACTGCAGGTGACGAGCTTAAAAAGCAACAAGCAGTTGTAGAAAAAGTGCTACGCATTGAAGAAGAAAACTTCAGCCGTACACTTGATCGCGGTATGGCAATTCTAAATGAAGCGCTTGATAGCCTAGAAGGCCAAGAGCTAGACGGCGAAACAGTTTTCAAACTGTACGATACATACGGTTTCCCAGCTGACTTAACTAACGACGTTGCTCGTGAACGTAACTTCACTATCGACGAAGCTGGCTTTGAAGCAGCGATGGAAGAGCAACGTCAACGTGCTCGTGAAGCTGGCCAGTTTGGTACGGATTACAACACTTTAATCAAAGTGGATGGCAGCACTGAATTCTGTGGCTACGGCGCAACAGAAGGTCAAGGCACTATTACAGCGATGTTCGTTGAAGGCAATGAAGTTGATTCTCTGTCTGCCGGCGACAAAGCGATTGTAGTATTAGACGAAACTCCTTTCTACGCAGAATCAGGTGGTCAATGTGGTGATGCTGGTGTACTGAAACTTGAATCAGGTTTGTTTAAAGTTGAAGACACACAGAAGCTGGGCAATGCTTTTGCGCATCACGGTGTGCTTGTTGAAGGCGTATTTGCTAAAGGCGATAAAGTAACAGCACTCGTTGATGCTAAGCGTCGTTTAGCTACGTCTCTTAACCACTCAGCGACTCACTTACTGCATGCAGCGCTACGTCAAGTATTGGGTGAGCACGTAACTCAGAAAGGCTCTTTAGTGAAGCCTGAAGGTCTGCGTTTTGACTTCTCTCATCTTGAAGCGGTAACAGCTCAAGAGCTAAAGGAAGTAGAGCGTTTGGTTAACGAGCAAGTACGTCGCAACCACTTGATTGAAACCAACATCATGGATATCGAATCAGCGAAGAAAAAAGGTGCTATGGCACTGTTCGGTGAAAAATACGATGACCAAGTTCGTGTGCTTTCAATGGGTGAGTTCTCAACTGAACTGTGTGGTGGTATTCACGCTTCAAATACAGGTGATATTGGTCTGTTCAAGATCACTTCAGAAGGTGGTATCGCTGCAGGTATCCGTCGTATTGAAGCAGTTACTGGTGAGTCAGCACTTGATGTGATTGACGCTCAAGCTCGTAAATATGAAGAGAAGCTTGTTGAAGCTGCGAATAAAGCAAAAGCGTTAGAAAAAGAAATTCAGAAGCTGAAAGATAAAATGGCAGCAACTGAAAGTGCCAACATTATGGGTAAATCTCAGGTGATCAATGGCACTAAAGTTCTTATCGCTGGTCTTGAAGGTGCAGACAGCAAGAATCTAAGAACCATGGTTGACGATATTAAGAATCAACTTGGTAGTGGTGTTGTTCTATTGGCTAACGTGGCAGACGACAAAGTCAGCCTAATCGCTGGTGTAACTAACGACCTAACTGGCAAAGTGAAAGCTGGCGACTTAGTTAAAATGGTTGCTGAACAAGTTGGCGGTAAGGGCGGTGGTCGTCCAGACATGGCTCAAGCTGGTGGTACAGATGTGTCTGCTTTGCCTGCGGCAATGCAATCTGTGCAGCCTTGGCTAGAAGAACGCTTATAAATTAATTATCTACGTCAGTTTCAGTATAAGACTGACGTAGTTTAATTCCATTAACCAAGTGGTTTAATTGGGTGGGTTTTTCCGCGCAGTTATCTACTTGGTTTTGTTTTTGTTATTACTAAACGAATTTATCGGTTGGATAGATGAGTTGGTGCGTATGAGACTTCGGTCTTGGGAAGGTGAATACTGGTGAAAAAGCCCCTTATCGTGCAAAAGTTCGGCGGAACTTCAATGGGTTCAATTGAAACAATCCATATTGTAGCTGAACACATCATAAAGGCGAAAAATGATGGTAATCAAGTTGTTGTAGTTGTATCTGCAATGTCGGGAGAAACGAATCGCTTAGTGGCATTAGCCCAACAAATCGATAGCGTACCAACGGCAAGAGAACTTGATGTTTTGCTCTCTGCTGGTGAGCAAGTGTCTATGGCACTGTTAGCAATGACTCTAAATAAATTGGGTTTTGCTGCGCGTTCACTAACCGGAGCTCAAGCGAATATTGTGACGGATAATCTGCACAATGACGCGACGATTAAGAACATTGATACACGAACGATTATCGAGCTACTAGAACAAGATCAAATTGTCATAGTAGCTGGTTTTCAGGGTGTTAATGAGAATGGGGACATCACCACGTTAGGGCGCGGTGGCTCAGATACAAGTGCTGTGACACTTGCCGGAGCTCTCAAGGCTGACGAATGCCAAATCTTTACTGATGTAGATGGTGTGTACTCTTGTGATCCAAGAGTAGTCCCAAATGCTCAGAAACTAGATGTTGTTGATTTCCCATCTATGGAAGAAATGGCTCGTAAAGGTGCAAAAGTTTTACATTTGCCTTGCGTTCAATACGCTTGGGATAATGCGGTTCCACTTCGAGTTTTGTCTACTTTTGATGTTAATGAAGGTAGCTTGATTAAAGGTGAGCAGGGAACTAAACCTGTCTGTGGTATTGCCATTCAAAGAGACATGGCTTTGATTACCATCGAGCATGAAGCGCTTTCAAACCTACAGAAACATTGCCAAATGTTGGGTATTGAAGTGTGGAGTGTGATCGAGGATACAGAATGGGCAGGAGTAGTTATAAAACTTGATGCTTGTGCTAAGTTGAAGCTGGTGTTCAGCGATAAAATCCGTAATAGTGAACATGTGAGTTTATTAACCACAGTAGGTTTACAAGCCCCGAGCTTAGTTGACCGTTCTTTTGCATTACTGGCTGAACACGACATAAATATTCATTATGTTTCAACGACTTCACAATCATCTATGCTAATGTTAAGTCCAGAAAGTGTTAATTCAGCAGCTAATATTTTGCATGAAGCTTTTATAACTTCTGACGAACTATTAGATTTTCAACCTAGGCAAGTATCTTTAGGTTAATAAACCGCCAAGAGAGTTTACGACAAGATAACTTCTGGTGGATAATAGTGTAACTGCAAGATAATTCAGAGATTACTCAAGGAGCAAAGAATGCTAATTTTGACTCGTCGTGTTGGCGAAACTCTAATGATCGGTGATGAAGTAACTGTGACTGTTTTAGGTGTAAAAGGTAACCAAGTACGTATTGGTGTAAATGCACCAAAAGAAGTATCTGTTCACCGTGAAGAAATTTACATGCGCATTCAAGCTGAAAAGGGCAATGGTAACGTTGCATCTGGCAACTACTAATTTTCAAAAGAGCTGGCTTTGTAGCCAGCTCTTTTTGTTTTTAAGCGGTGCTTTTTTTAATAAAAGTGTATTTTCATAGCGCTTTGATTAAATAGGCAACAATTGACTTGGTTTTTGCTATTTTTGCCAAGAAAATGTTTGACATATTTTTGGTAAATCGTAATATGTGCCTCCGCAAGACGGTGAGGTGGCCGAGAGGCCGAAGGCGCTCCCCTGCTAAGGGAGTATGCGGTTTATAGCCGCATCGAGGGTTCGAATCCCTCCCTCACCGCCATTCTTGCCTTGTTTGAGTTAGCAGCCAAACAAAGAACAAAGTGCGTCCTTAGCTCAGCTGGATAGAGTACCTGGCTACGAACCAGGCGGTCGGAGGTTCGAATCCTCCAGGACGCGCCATATTCTTGCTCTTGTTTTTATAGCAAGTTATTGAATATGAATAATGCGGTGAGGTGGCCGAGAGGCCGAAGGCGCTCCCCTGCTAAGGGAGTATACGGTTTGTAGCCGTATCGAGGGTTCGAATCCCTCCCTCACCGCCATTTATTGACCGAAGGTCAATTTTTTTGTTCTGAAAGAAACTTAGTGTGATATGCTTCACACCCCTGTGCGTCCTTAGCTCAGCTGGATAGAGTACCTGGCTACGAACCAGGCGGTCGGAGGTTCGAATCCTCCAGGACGCGCCACTATTTATCGTCTAAGATGTTCTTGGTAACAGAGATAATCTTAGATGTTAGGGTAATGCCCTTATATCAGTCTTCCTTTTTAAGACTATGATATTAAACATTGCGCGCTCATAGCTCAGCTGGATAGAGTACCTGGCTACGAACCAGGCGGTCGGAGGTTCGAATCCTCCTGAGCGCGCCATTATTTAAGTTGATGATGTATTTGATATCATTAACACCGTGCGTCCTTAGCTCAGCTGGATAGAGTACCTGGCTACGAACCAGGCGGTCGGAGGTTCGAATCCTCCAGGACGCGCCACTATTTATGTTTAAGATGATTGTGATAAAAATCTTAGACATCAGGGTAATGCCCTTATATCAGTCTTTCATTTTAAGGCTATGATATTAAACACTGCGCGCTCATAGCTCAGCTGGATAGAGTACCTGGCTACGAACCAGGCGGTCGGAGGTTCGAATCCTCCTGAGCGCGCCATTATTTAAGTTGATGATATATCTGATATCATTAATACCGTGCGTCCTTAGCTCAGCTGGATAGAGTACCTGGCTACGAACCAGGCGGTCGGAGGTTCGAATCCTCCAGGACGCGCCACTATTTAAAGCCTCGCATTTTGCGAGGCTTTTTCTTTTCTGAAATTTCTCATACGCAAATATCTATTCTTGGTTATTTATGAGCGCTAACTCACTGTTCTGCATCGAAGCTCAATGACTTTATCGCTTAGATCTCAAATTTCATTTCAAAACTTCATTAATCTATTTGTAAATAGCAAAAATACTTTGCCTATAGTTTTATTCGCTTACAGTCGATTTGCGCTGTTTTGTTAGCTATGCCATAAATCTCACACTCAGTATGTGGTGCTTCTAGAAGAGTGCCCTCAACTAAATTGACAATTTTTGTACAGTCGAGATAATTTTCGTTCACTTGTCATAGCCAGTAATCTCGGCTTTTTGACAATTGTTGTCAGGATGACAAAGAAAGGAAGCAACATGACAAATATTGGAAGCCTGCTAGTAGACGCGGCCACCCTGATGATTACAGGGATGGGCTTCGTTTTTCTATTCCTCACCATATTGGTTTATCTCGTTCGGTTAATGTCTAAATTGGTACCGCAAGAAGTACCTCAACCGATCAGTACACCTAACAAAAATAAAAAAGTACCAGTGAAATCTGCGGCCTCTAACCAACATATGGTTAGTCCACAGGTTGTAGCGGCTATTTCTGCTGCGGTACATCAGCACCGCACTCTAGCTGCTGCTAAGAGTAGTAAATAATTAAAAGGAGTTAATAAGCATGTCTAAACCACTTGCCATAACCGATGTGGTTCTTCGCGATGCCCATCAATCTTTATTTGCTACGCGCATGCGTATCGAAGATATGTTGCCGATTGCAGCAGAGTTGGACAAAGTTGGCTACTGGTCTCTTGAAACTTGGGGCGGCGCAACATTTGATGCCTGTATTCGCTTTTTAGGGGAAGACCCATGGGAGCGTTTGCGTGAGCTGAAAAAAGCGATGCCTAACACGCCTATGCAAATGCTTTTGCGTGGTCAAAACCTACTAGGTTACCGCCATTATGCGGATGACGTAGTAGAGAAATTCGTTGAGCGTGCACATACCAATGGTATGGATGTTTTCCGTATCTTTGATGCAATGAATGACGTACGTAACTTTGAGAAAGCGGTAAAGGCAACCATTGATGTGGGTGCCCATGCTCAAGGAACTCTCTCATATACGACAAGTCCAGTTCACAATGCGGATACTTGGGTTGATCTCGCTAAACGATTAGAAGATCTAGGCTGTCATTCTTTGTGTATCAAAGACATGTCTGGTCTACTTAAGCCATACGAAGCAGAAGAGTTAATCACTCGTATTAAAGCTTCGTGTGATGTTCCATTAGCGCTTCACTGCCACGCAACTACTGGGCTATCAACAGCAACTGCGGTGAAAGCGGTAGAAGCGGGTATCGATATTCTTGATACTGCCATTTCGTCAATGAGCCAGACTTACGGTCATACGCCAACGGAAACGGTTGTCGCTATGCTGCAAGGTACTGAACGCGATACCAATCTCAAATTGGAACAAATTGAACCTATTGCGGCTTACTTCCGTGAGGTTCGTAAGAAATATGCTAAGTGGGAAGGTCAGCTTAAAGGTGTGGATTCTCGTATTCTGATTGCTCAGGTACCGGGAGGCATGTTGACCAACATGGAAGGTCAACTTAAAGAACAAGGTGCAGCTGATCGCATTGATGAAGTTCTAGAAGAAATCCCTCGTGTTCGTAAAGATCTTGGCTACATCCCGCTGGTAACGCCGACTTCGCAAATTGTTGGTACCCAAGCTGTTATCAACGTATTAACGGGTGAGCGTTACAAGAGCATTACCAAAGAAACTGCTGGTTTATTGAAAGGTGAGTATGGCGCAGCTCCTGCACCTGTCAATGCAGAGCTACAAGCTCGTGTTCTTGACGGTAAAGAAGTGATCACCTGCCGTCCTGCAGATTTACTGCAAGATGAAATGGATCACCTGACTACCGACCTGCTAGAAAAAGCAAAAGCAGAAGGTATATCTCTTGCTGAAGATACGGTTGATGATGTACTTACTTATGCGCTGTTCCCTCAGGTTGGTCTCAAGTTCCTGAAAAATCGTCATAATCCAGATGCATTTGAGCCAGCACCAGGAAAAGAAACAGCAACTCCGGTTGTAGCAGCACCTGTGGCTAAAGCGGCTGTTGGTGGTATCGAAACTTACAGTGTCAAAGTTGATGGTCATGTTTATGAAGTGGAAGTCGGCCCACAAGGTCAGCTGACTTCAGTAACACCTGCGAACGCCAAACCAGCTGTTGCTGCTGTGGAAGTGGCATCAAGCGATGCTGAAGATGTCCCTGCGCCTCTTGCCGGTACGATTTTCAAAGTGAATGTAGCGGCTGGTGAAGAAGTCGCTGAAGGTGATGTGCTGATTATTCTGGAAGCGATGAAGATGGAAACTGAAGTTAGAGCGGCTCGCTCTGGTTTGGTACAGGATCTTCACGTAAAAGAAGGTGATGCTGTCGCTGTTGGTTCTCCACTACTGAGCTTAGCGTAAGGGAGTACCATGGACGGATTAATGACCTTATGGCGGGAAACGGGCATAGCTAACTTCGAACTGGGTCAGATCATTATGATCATGGTTGGTTGTTTGCTCCTTTTTCTCGCTATTCGTAAAGGTTTTGAACCCTTGTTACTTCTGCCAATTGGCTTTGGCGCAGTTCTTGCGAACATACCGAATGCTGGCTTCACTGAGCCGGGTGGATTGCTTTACTACGTTTATCACGTAGGGATTGAATCGGGTATCTTCCCGCTATTGATCTTTATGGGGGTAGGGGCAATGACTGACTTTGGCGCTTTGATTGCAAACCCTAAAACTCTTTGGTTGGGCGCAGCAGCACAGCTAGGTATTTTTGCGACGCTATTTGGTGCAATCTTACTTAACTATGTGCCGGGAATGGAATTTACCATGGCAGATGCATCATCGATTGCGATTATCGGCGGTGCTGATGGTCCTACGGCGATCTTCTTGGCGAGCAGGCTTTCACCTGACTTGTTAGGGGCGATTGCCGTGGCGGCATACAGTTACATGGCTTTGGTTCCTATTATTCAGCCACCAATCATGAAAGCGTTAACGACGCCGGAAGAGCGCCAAATTAAGATGGCTCAGCTTCGCCATGTAGGGAAAACAGAAAAAATCATTTTCCCATTGGTTGTTTTGCTGATGACTATCTTGTTCCTTCCAGCAGCAACACCATTAGTGGGTATGTTCTGTTTAGGTAACTTGATGCGTGAAGCTGGCGTAGTTGAGCGTTTATCTAAGACAGCACAAAACGAGCTGATTAACATTGTGACTATTTTCTTAGGACTTGGTGTTGGCTCAAAACTGCAGTCGGATAAATTCTTGAATTTGGAAACGCTAGGTATTTTGGTCTTAGGAGCTGCGGCATTTAGTATTGGTACTGCTGGTGGCGTTATTATGGCTAAGATTCTTAATAAGTTCTCAAAAGAAGATATCAACCCACTGATTGGTGCGGCAGGGGTTTCTGCGGTTCCGATGGCTGCTCGAGTTGTGAATAAAGTCGGTTTGCAAGCTAACCCTCAGAACTTCCTGTTGATGCATGCAATGGGGCCTAACGTAGCGGGGGTTCTTGGCTCTGCAGTTGCAGCGGGTGTGTTACTTGCTTTGGTTGGTTAAACGCTTTGTTTAAGCATACTGAATGAGAACACTACACTTGGTTAACGCTTTAACCGTGTGAAACTGTAGTGTTTGTAAATATTGGTATATATTCAAAGGGATGCTGCAGCATCCCTTTTTTATTTTTGTGCTATAGGGACAGTTGAAATGGAAAACAAGCAAATTGCTATCACCCAGTTTGGTGGGCCTGAAGTTCTTTCAATTTTATCGTCACCGATACCAGAGCCGAAGGCTGGTGAAGTACTCGTACGTGTCGCTTACTCAGGGATCAACCCTATTGATTTCAAAACTCGGGCTGGTTTAGGCTGGGCTGCAGCTCAAAATAAAGATAAGTTACCTTGGGTCCCGGGATACGATATTGCTGGGCAAGTTGTTAAAAGGGGGATAAATGTCTCTCGTCTGGTGGAAGGGGATAAAGTTGCAGGCTTTATCGGATTTCCCATTCGTGGCGGTGGTTACAGCCAATACGTTTGTGTCCCAGAAAATGAATTGAGTCTGGTACCTGAAGCTGTGACTTTAGAAGCCGCTGCTGTTCTTCCGCTTGCGGGTCAAACCGCGGCTCAAGCTCTGAATAAAGCAGAAGTAAAAGAGGGCGATGTTGTACTGATATTGGCGGGTGCAGGTGGCGTTGGGCACATAGCTGTACAGATAGCTTTGGCAGCAAAGGCTGAGGTTTATACCACGTGTAGTGAAAACAATCTGGATTATCTGGCTACGCTTGGCGCTCATGCGATTAACTACCAGTTTGCTCCAGTATCGCAGCGCATTGATAAAGTGGACGTGTTGATCGACCTCGTTGGTGGTGATGCCGCATTGGATGCTTTGAAATGTCTGAATGACAATGCTCGTGTGGTGACTGTCCCAACTTTAAGCGCCGAGTTGATTTGCGAAAAAGCAAAAATGCTGGGTTTCCAAGCGACGGGGATGTTAGTCGATCCAAATCCTGAGCAATTAGACACGATGCTTTATATGGTGAGTGTCGGATTGCTAAAAACAGAAATACAAAAGATTTATCCTATGGATGAAGTTCAACAAGCTCATAAGCAGATAGAAACTGGTCATACTCGAGGCAAGGTTCTGTTAGATATGAAATGATCGAGCTCTTTAACTCTTTATTTGCCCAATTTGCTCAAGCTTTTTCAGACTCGGCACTGTGGGTTCTATTTTTCGGCGGCTTTTTGAGTGCGACTCTACTTCCTGGTGGTTCAGAAGCCGCTTTACTTGCAACGTTATCGCTGAATCAATATTCCGTCTTTTCTGTCATTACAATCGCAACTTTTGGCAATACCCTTGGTGGCTTAGTGAATTATTGGCTAGGGTTATGGCTACCGAACCGAACTCAACAGCAAAAGCATGGTCACAAAGCATTAGCTTGGTTAACAAAATACGGTTACTGGTCTTTGTTATTTAGTTGGTTACCTATTATTGGCGATCCACTTTGTTTAGCCGCTGGTTGGTTGAGAATGAAGTTTTTACCGTCATTTGTCATGATTTTGATGGGTAAAGCACTACGATATTCCATTCTAGCTGTTCTTTTCTTTTTTTAGATTTTCTAAGGAGATGTTATGAGGAAAATCTGGGCTGGTGCCTTCTCGTTGATCGCCATTTATGGCTGCAGTACTCAAACCAAACCAGAGATTGAACTCTCCTCGTTACCTCAAGGTGTCCACTTAATCGAACAAGTTGAAGCCTCTACTGATAAAGTCATGATCCCATATTCTAAATATCGTTTAGACAATGGGTTAACCGTCATTCTTTCGCCGGATCATTCTGACCCGTTGGTTCATGTGGACGTGACTTATCACGTCGGTTCTGCCCGTGAAGAAGTCGGTAAATCAGGTTTTGCTCACTTCTTTGAGCACATGATGTTTCAAGGTTCGAAACACGTGGCAGACCAACAACACTTTAAGCTGATTACCGAAGCGGGTGGTTCTCTCAATGGCTCCACTAATCGAGACCGCACCAACTACTATGAGACGGTGCCTGCCAATCAGTTGGAAAAAGTTCTGTGGTTAGAATCGGATCGAATGGGTTTTTTACTTGATGCCGTTTCACAGCGTAAATTCGAAATTCAGCGTGAAACAGTAAAAAATGAGCGTGCTCAGAATTATGACAACCGTCCATATGGCCTTATGTGGGAGCGAATGGGTGAAGCTATCTATCCGCAGGGGCACCCATACTCTTGGCAAACAATAGGTTATGTTGAAGATCTGGACCAAGTCGATGTAAACGATTTGAAAGCATTTTTTCTTCGTTGGTATGGTCCTAACAATGCGGTGCTGACCATTGGTGGCGATCTGGACACCAATGAAACTCTTGCATGGGTCAATAAATATTTTGGTTCAATCCCGAAAGGTCCTGAAGTTACCAATGCCAAAAAACAGCCAGCGGTATTGCCAGATAACCGTTATATTACCATGGAAGATCGTATACAGCAGCCGATGGTCGTGATTGGCTGGCCGA
The DNA here is from genome assembly GCF_011064285.1 of Vibrio ziniensis. NCBI lineage: Bacteria > Pseudomonadati > Pseudomonadota > Gammaproteobacteria > Vibrionales > Vibrionaceae > Vibrio > Vibrio ziniensis. The sequence goes on along the minus strand of NZ_CP049331.1, from coordinate 2,638,524 downwards.
CATCCTATCGTGGCGCGGATGATCAAATGTCTCTGGATGTATTGTCGAGTGTTCTTGGGAGTGGAACTAACAGCTATCTTTATCAGAATTTAGTTAAAACTCAGAAAGCAGTCAGTGCTGGCTCGTTCCATGACTGTTCTGAACTTGCGTGTAACTTTTATGTTTTCGCCATGGCTCCGGCTGGAAACAATGGTCAGTTAGCGCCGTTGTATGAAGAGCTAATGCAAACATTAGCGGAATTTAAGTCGAAAGGTGCAGACGGTGAACGTTTAGAGCAAATCACAGGTATGGCAGAAGCAAACTCTGTATTTGCTCTGCAAAGTGTATCGGGGAAAGTTTCACAACTGGCATCCAATGAAACCTTTTTTGGTTATCCGGATCGTCTCCAGGATCAGCTAGAACAGTTGAATCGTGTATCGCCGAAGACATTGTCTGCGGTGTTTAAAAAATATATTGATGGTAGGAATAAGGTTACGCTAAGTGTTGTTCCTAAAGGTAAAGCAAGTTACGCAGTAAAAGACGCAACATTTGTGACTCCGGAACGCCATTTACCTGAGCATCAAAAGCTCACTGAGCAACAGCTGTCTTACCGGCATGCAGCAGACAGTTTTGACCGCTCTATTATACCCAAAGTCGCTGAACCTGTTCAGGCCCATTTACCAGCACTGTATGACATCTATTTCAACAATGGTACAGAACTACTTGGCACTCAAACCTCCGAAACACCGACGGTAGTGATCGAGTTTAAACTTCCAGCGGGTGAAAGACATGTTACCAGAGGGAAAGAAGGGTTAGCTAATTTAACGGCGGCTATGATGGAGCAAGGTTCTGCATTAAGAAATGTTGAAGATATTCAAGCACAGTTGGATAAGTTAGGCTCAACCATCAGTGTAAGCGCGAATGTCTATTCAACAAGTGTCGTGGTTTCCAGCTTAGAGAAGAACTTATCTCAAACTCTGTCTGTAATTGAAGAAGTGTTATTCCAACCGGGCTTTAGGCAAGATGATTTTGAGCGCGTTAAGCAGCAGATGATCCAAGGAATGGTATACCAGCATCAGCAACCGGGGTGGCTAGCATCGCAAGCGACTCGCCAAGTATTGTTTGGCTCATCTATTTTTGCGCGCTCTAGTGATGGAACGGATCACTCTATAGCGAGTTTGACTCTGGATGACGTGAAGCATTTTTACCGTAAAAATTACACGCCAAATGGCGCTCAAATCGTGGTTGTTGGCGATATATCAAAGCAAGAAGTTCGTAAGCAGCTCAGTTTTTTCGCTAATTGGAAAGGAGAGCCTTCACCACTGATTGATCCACAAATTGTTCATCAATTGACAAGCAGAAAGATCTATCTGGTCGATAAGCCGGATGCTCCTCAGTCTGTGGTTCGTTTAGTTCGACGCGGTTTACCGTTCGATGCAACGGGAGAACTCTATCTGAGCCAACTGGCAAACTTTAATCTTGCAGGTAATTTTAATAGCCGTATCAACCAAAACTTACGTGAAGACAAAGGCTTTACTTATGGCGCGAGCAGTTACTTTACCAGCAATCGAGAGGTCGGTGCCGTGGTGTTTAACACTCAAGTCAGAGCTGATGCGACAGTAGATTCGATTGTCGAGTTGCAAAACGAAATGGCGAAGTTCAGTGAACAAGGTTTAACGGACCAGGAGGTGGATTTCCTACGTCTGGCTGTTGGTCAGCAAGATGCGTTGAAATATGAAACACCAGGACAGAAAGCTTCCCTGCTAAGTAGCATATTGACCTACAGTTTGGATAAAGATTATCTGCAAGTGCGTAATGAGATAGTCAAAACTGTCGATAAAGCGACACTCGATCGTTTGGCTGCGAAGTGGTTTAATCCAAGCGAATACCAAATCATCGTGGTCGGTGATGCGAAAACGCTGAAGCCTCAACTAGAAAAATTAACTATTCCCGTAGAAGAGCTTGAAATCATCCGCTAGAGTACACATTAAAGAGGAGGCGACGTTCGCGTGCCTCCTGTCTGTTCTGATGGATTTTTCCCCTATAAGGTTAAACCGAAAAAAGGAATAGACCGACTCACTATACATATAAGCGAATCTCATTTTGACTAATTTTGCCGAGCGACTTGAACGAGTTGCAAATAAATCTACAGTATTTCAGCAGTTTGGCCGTGGTGTTGAACGTGAAACATTACGCTATACATCAGATGGTGAGCTGGCTCTGACTCCGCATCCTAATTCACTAGGCAGTGCGCTGACGAACCGTTGGATCACAACGGATTTTTCAGAATCGCTGCTTGAATTTATTACACCAGTTTCAAACGACGTAGCGACCTTGATGTCGCAATTAAAAGATATTCATCATTTTGCTCAAACTAAAATTAATGATGAAAAGCTTTGGCCTCTTTCTATGCCTTGCTACGTTGGAAGTGAAGACGATATTAATCTTGCGCAGTATGGCACTTCGAATACAGGAAGAATGAAAACCTTGTATCGCGCTGGGCTTAAAAAGCGATATGGCAGCCTGATGCAGATTATTTCAGGCGTCCATTTTAACTTTTCATTCCCTGATTCATTTTGGGACGCTTTATATGGTGAACAAGATGACGCAGCTCGTCAGGACACGAAATCAGAAGCGTATTTTGCTCTAATTCGTAACTACTACCGTTTTGGTTGGTTGATCCCATATTTCTTCGGTGCTTCTCCAGCTCTGTGTTCATCGTTTATTCGTGGGCGTGAAACCAAACTGCCATTTGAGAACATCGGCGGCAGCTTATACCTTCCACATGCAACCTCTTTACGTTTGAGTGATTTGGGTTATACCAATAGCGCTCAAAGTGGATTAAAAATTGGTTTCAATGGGTTGAGTCAGTACCTAGAGGGATTGAATAAAGCTATTCGAACGCCTTCAGAAGAGTTCGCCGAAATTGGTGTCAAAGTTGATGGTGAGTACCGCCAACTTAACAGCAACGTATTGCAAATCGAAAACGAACTGTATGCGCCAATTCGTCCCAAACGTGTGACGAAAAGTGGTGAAAAACCATCGGAAGCACTTGCAAGAGGTGGTGTTGAATACATTGAAGTTCGTTCTTTAGATGTAAACCCATTCAGCCCTGTCGGTGTGACTGAGCAGCAAGTTCGTTTTCTAGACCTATTTTTAACTTGGGCCGCTCTGTCCGATTCAGATCCGATGGATGGCTGTGAGCTAGAATGCTGGCGATCCAACTGGAGCAAAGTGATCATTGAAGGCCGTAAACTTGAGCTTGAACTGCAAATAGGTTGCCGAGGCGAGAAGTTATCACTACAAGCATGGGCTAAACGCGTATTTTCCGATTTGCGCCAAATTGCTGAAGTGATGGATGCCGAACTTGGTGGTGATGCTTATCAGCAAGTGTGTAATGAGCTGGAAACCTGGATCGACAACCCTGATAAAACCTTGTCGGCTCAGTTACTAGAAAAAGTGAAAGCAGCTGGTGGCCTAGGGAAAGCAGGGTGTGAATTAGGCTTGCAATATCGCCAACAAAATCTGGAGCATCAATATCAAGTTTACTCACAAGCTTTGATGGAAGAAGAAGTCGCTCGTTCAGTCCAAGAACAACAAAATATTGAGCAGCAAGATAAACTTAGCTTCGATGAATACCTTGAGCAGTATTTTGCTTATCTGAAATAAGCAGACGAAGCTTCACCATTGATGCTGAGATAGCTATCATTAGCCAATAACTCTAGTTATATAATAATTTACCTGTGTTGGATTGAATTTGAGTTCCAGCACCATTGGAGAGAAAGAACAATGCCACTATTAGACAGCTTTACTGTTGACCACACTCGAATGAATGCACCAGCAGTTCGCGTAGCTAAGAACATGCAAACCCCTAAAGGCGATACTATTACTGTTTTTGATTTGCGCTTCACTGCACCAAACAAAGACATTTTGTCTGAGAAAGGTATCCATACTCTTGAGCACTTATACGCGGGTTTCATGCGTGCACATTTGAATGGTGCAAACGTAGAAATCATCGATATTTCGCCTATGGGCTGTCGTACAGGTTTCTACATGAGCTTAATCGGGGCTCCAAGTGAACAGCAAGTTGCTGATGCATGGCTTGCTTCGATGCAAGACGTACTGAAAGTGGAATCGCAAAACAAGATCCCTGAGTTAAACGAATATCAATGTGGTACTGCGGCAATGCATTCACTTGAAGAAGCGAAACAAATTGCTCAGGCTGTGATTGCTGCAGGGATCAGTGTAAACCGTAATGATGAGCTAGCTTTGCCAGAAGAGATGCTGAAAGAGCTGAAAATCGACTAATTACTGGTAAAATTCTGATAGTAAAAAGGCTTGGTTGAACCAAGCCTTTTTTGTATTTATTGTTTCTGGAATAGTGAATTACACTTTCTTTGGTTTACGTGGGTGAACACGAACCAGTTTAATTCGGTTTTCTTCCAGCTCGACGATTTCCATCGGGTGACTGGCAACTTTAACGCTGATTTGGCTGGCAGGGATCTCTTCAAGATGTTCCAAAATTAGGCCGTTTAATGTCCTCGGCCCATCTGTTGGAAGCTTCCACTTTAGACTCTTATTAATGTCACGGATATTCGCACTGCCTTCAATTAGGAAGCTACCATCGCCTTGCGGCGTGATCTCTTCAGACAAACTTGGGGCGATGGAGGTGGTAAATTCACCGACTATCTCTTCCAGAATGTCTTCCAAAGTAATCAAACCGATAATATCACCGTACTCATCAACAACCAGACCAATACGCTCTTTATTACGTTGGAATTTGAGTAACTGAACGTTAAGTGGCGTACTTTCGGGAATGTAGTATATCTCGTCCGCAGCACGCAGAATGGTTTCTTTATTGAGTTCACTTTTCTCAAGCATAAAGCGTGAGGCTTCACGTAAACGCAGGATACCCACCGCTTCATCGATCTGATCTCGGTATAACACTACTCGTCCATGAGGAGAGTGAGTTAACTGGCGAACAATTGATTTCCAGTCGTCATTAATGTTGATGCCTGTGATTTCGTTACGCGGAATCATGATGTCATTCACCGTAACGTGCTCTAGGTCAAGAATCGACAAAAGCATATCTTGGTGGCGGCGCGGAATAAGACCGCCAGCTTCGTTTACGACAGTACGTAGCTCTTCTGAGCTTAAATGATCATCACCGCTACTTAAGTTTTTTACACCCAGCAGGCGAATAAAGCCGTTGGTGATGAAATTGACGAATACAACTAGTGGCGCGAAGACCTTCATCAGTATTGTCAGCAGCACACTGCTCGCGTAGGAAACTTTTTCTGGGAATAGTGCAGCTAATGTCTTTGGTGTTACTTCAGCAAAAACAAGTACTACCAGCGTTAATACCCCTGTTGCAATAGCGACACCGTAGTCACCGTACAGGCGCATACCGATAATTGTTGCAATGGCAGAAGCAAGAATGTTGACGAGGTTATTGCCGATTAAAATTAGGCCAATGAGACGATCTGGACGACTAAGTAATTTCTCAACTCGTTTAGCTCCTTTATGCCCTGTATTGGCGAGGTGCTTTAAACGATAACGGTTGAGAGACATCATGCCTGTCTCAGAACCGGAAAAATAGGCAGAAATAACGATAAGACACGCAAGCAGCGCAAATAAAATACCCGTAGAGATATCGTCCAAAACGATCTTTTTCCTTATAACAGTTTTAGGTAAGTAATTTTTTAGTACTTAATGAATTATGATAAGCGTTGGTCAATAAAGACAACTCGCAAAATGCTACTCAGCTCAGAATAATTTCTCTGACAAATCGGCTACCAAAGTAAGCTAAGGTCAATAGTGTTGCACCTGCAATCGCAAACCAAGTTACTTTTCTTCCTCGCCAACCTTTTTGGTAATGACCCCAAAGCAAGATCGAATAAACCACCCAAGCAATAAATGAAAGTATAGCTTTGTGAGCTTTACCTTGAGCAAACATATCCTGAACAAAAACTAAGCCAGTAATAAGAGTACCAGTTAACAATAAGTTGCCAATCAGAATTATCTTAAATAGTTGGCGCTCTACCATCAACAATGGTGGCAAATTGGGATTAATTGCTAAAGCTTTTTTCTTTTTCAATTTGTAATCGAGCCAAGCCAGCTGCAACGCATAGAGCGCACCAATTGACAAAGTTGAGTAGGAAAATAAAGCAAGAGAAATATGCACTAGCAGTTTTGGCTCGTTTTCCAAGTGAGTAATAAAGGTACTTGGTAAAAATGCGGCTGCGGACAAATTGATGGCTGAAAAGCTATAAACCACGGGTAGTAAGAACCACAAGCGAGTTTTAAACATCGCAACGCTCATGACGAGAGAGATAATAAAGCTAATCAACGATGCCACGTTGAGCATACTTAAATTCTGTCCGGCACCATTCAAAATGAGATCGCCAAGTAGCCAAGCATGAAAAACTAATGCTAAGAAGGCAGAAATAAAGACCGATTTTGCTCTTATTCCTGTTTGATTGACTAGGCTAGGCACTATGGTTGCTATCGACAAAACGTATAAAAGAGCAGCAACAATAGCGATTAAGTTGTCCATATTTCTCACGTAAATGGTTTTGAATTAATGAATTATACATTGCCTAACCCCAATGAGCTATGGTGGATGTTGATTGATTTTTGATAGTTGAGATCTCGCAAAGCTAACCCAATTTATAAGAAATATCCCAATGTATCCTTTTATTAGTTTGTGCTGGCTATCTGTTATAGGGGAAGAGGGTATGCCTATGGTGCTGGCTAAGGTATACTCACTCTAATTAATCGCCGTACCGCGAAGAGAATAAAGATGTTTGAGAATTTAACGGATCGACTATCCAAGACGCTGAAAAATATCAGCGGTAAAGGACGTCTTACTGAAGACAATATTAAAGATACCCTACGTGAAGTGCGAATGGCGCTATTGGAAGCAGACGTAGCGCTTCCTGTTGTCCGTGATTTCGTAAACCGTGTGAAAGAGAGCGCGGTTGGTGTCGAAGTTTCTAAATCGCTGACCCCTGGCCAGGAATTTATCAAGATCGTACGTAGCGAGCTTGAAAAGGTTATGGGGGAATCCAATGAAGCGTTAAACCTTGCTGCTCAGCCGCCAGCCGTAATATTAATGGCGGGTTTACAAGGTGCGGGTAAAACAACCAGCGTTGGTAAACTCTCTAAACTATTAAAAGAGCGTGATAAGAAGAAAGTACTGGTGGTTTCTGCCGACGTTTATCGTCCTGCAGCGATCAAACAGTTAGAAACGCTAGCGACTGACCTTGGCGTCGATTTCTTCCCATCTTCCGCTGATCAGAAACCGATTGATATTGCTAATGCAGCCATTGACCATGCGAAGAAAAAATTCTATGACGTATTAATTGTCGATACCGCAGGCCGTCTTGCTATCGATGAGCAAATGATGTCGGAAATCCAAGACCTGCATAAAGCCATCAATCCGGTTGAAACACTGTTTGTTGTCGATGCGATGACGGGGCAAGATGCGGCAAACACGGCGAAAGCGTTTGGTGATGCACTACCTTTAACGGGCGTGATCCTGACCAAAGTTGATGGTGATGCTCGTGGTGGTGCGGCTTTATCTGTACGTCATATTACCGGTAAACCCATTAAGTTCTTGGGTGTGGGTGAGAAAACCGACGCTCTAGAGCCTTTCCATCCTGATCGTGTTGCTTCTCGTATTCTTGGTATGGGTGACGTTCTGTCACTGATTGAAGATTTACAACGCAACGTTGACCAAGAAAAAGCAGAAAAGCTGGCTAAGAAGTTCAAAGAGAAGAAAGGTTTTGACCTAGAAGATTTCCGTGAACAGCTTGGGCAAATGAAAAATATGGGTGGCATGATGGGAATGCTGGATAAGCTTCCTGGCATGTCTCAACTCCCTGCTGGCGTCAAAGATAAAGTCGATGATGGCATGTTTAAGCAAATGGAAGCCATTATCAGCTCAATGACGATGAAAGAGCGTCAGAATCCAGATTTAATTAAAGGTTCCCGTAAAAAACGTATCGCATCAGGCTCTGGTGTTCAGGTGCAAGATGTTAACCGCCTATTGAAACAATTCACTCAGATGCAAAAGATGATGAAGAAAATGCAAAAAGGCGGCATGAAAGGTATGATGCGCAACATGCAAGGCATGATGGGCGGCATGGGTGGTATGGGCGGAGGCGGTGGCTTCTTCGGTCGCTAAGCTTAAAAACTAACCTAATCTTTCAAACTGTTATCAAGGTCACAGTAATTAATCCCTGCTTTTGGTGGTGAAAAATTAGCTAAAAACCTTGCAATGCCTCGGAATAAGAGTAAAATTCCGGGGCTTTATTTTGGCACGAGACCCCAAGCTGTTTTATCTAAGACGGTTACTGGGGTTAATTTTATTTTTGAGAAAGCAAAGAGGACGACATGGTAACCATTCGTTTGGCACGTCACGGCGCTAAGAAGCGTCCATTCTATCAAATCGTTGTTGCAGACAGCCGCAACTCAGCTACTGGCCGCTTCATCGAGAAAGTAGGTTTCTTTAACCCTACTGCTACTGGTCAAGAAGAAGGCCTACGTCTAGATCTAGATCGCGTGAACCACTGGGTTTCACAAGGCGCATCTGTATCTGATCGCGTAGCTAAACTAGTAAAAGACGCTCAAAAAGCTGCTTAATTCTTACATTTAGTGAGTAACTAGTTTATGTCGATGAAAGGTAATGAAACGATGAGCAAACAAAGCGAGAAAATTGTTGTAGGCAAGTTTGGTGCTACTTACGGCATTCGTGGTTGGCTTAAAGTTTTTTCCTATACAGACAATCCAGAAAGTATTTTTGATTATGCCCCTTGGTTTGTTAACCAAAAGGGTGTGTCAGTTGAGTACAAAGTTGAAGGTTGGAAGCGCCACAACAAAGGGCTTGTAGTTAAACTTGCAGGTCTTGATGTTCGTGAAGATGCGCACCTACTGACTAATTTGGAAATTTCAATTGACCCTGCGGTACTACCAGAATTGCCAGAAGATGAATTCTACTGGCGCGAATTGTTCGGCATGCAAGTGGTAACAACTGAAGGCTACGACCTAGGTAAAGTTACTGACATGCTAGAAACTGGCTCGAACGATGTTCTCGTAGTTAAAGCTAATCTGAAAGATGCTTTCGGACAAAAGGAACGATTAATTCCGTTCCTTGAAGAGCAAGTGATCAAAAATATTGATCGCACAGCTCAACGGATCGAAGTTGACTGGGATCCAGCGTTTTAACTCTGAAATATAAGGCAAAGAACACATGTGGGTTGGCGTAATAAGCCTATTTCCTGAAATGTTCCGCAGCATTACAGATTTTGGAGTCACAGGCCAAGCGGTTAAAAAAGGGTTGTTGTCCGTTGAGACTTGGAATCCACGCGATTTCACTCACGACAAGCGTCGCACTGTCGATGATAAACCCTACGGTGGTGGCCCTGGTATGTTAATGATGGTACAGCCTTTGCGCGATGCTATTCATGCTGCCAAACAAGCCGCACCGGGAAAGACGAAAGTCATATACCTCTCTCCTCAAGGTCGCAAGCTCGACCAACAAGGAGTAGAAGAACTCGCTACTAATCAGAACTTGGTTCTTATTTGTGGTCGGTACGAAGGGGTAGATGAACGCATTATTGAATCTGAAGTTGACGAAGAATGGTCAATTGGAGATTTCGTAATGACGGGTGGGGAAATCCCAGCCATGACGTTAATTGACTCTGTGTCTCGGTTTATTCCGGGTGTACTTGGAGATTTTGCGTCAGCAGAAGAGGATTCTTTTGCCAATGGCTTGTTAGATTGTCCGCACTATACACGTCCTGAAGTGTTAGACGGAAAAGAGGTACCTTTGGTGCTGAAATCTGGAAATCATGAGGACATTCGTCGCTGGCGACTAAAATCGTCGCTGGGCCGAACTTGGTTAAGACGTCCGGAGCTCCTGGAAAACCTAGCTCTGACTGACGAACAGGAACAATTACTGGCTGAGTTCATTAAAGAAACTCGAGATAACCAGTAACCTATTAAATTTAGTATCAGTTTATTCTAGGAATTTAAAAAAATGAGTAACATCATCAAAGCTCTTGAGCAAGAGCAAATGAAACAAGACCTACCTAAATTTGCACCAGGTGACACTGTTGTAGTTCAAGTTAAGGTAAAAGAAGGTGATCGTGAGCGTCTACAGGCATTCGAAGGTGTTGTAATCGCTATCCGTAACCGTGGTCTACACTCAGCATTCACTGTACGTAAGATTTCTAACGGTGAAGGTGTTGAACGTACGTTCCAAACTCACTCTCCTGCTATCGGCGGAATTGAAGTTAAACGTCGCGGTGCAGTACGTCGTGCCAAGTTGTACTACCTGCGTGAGCGTTCTGGTAAGTCTGCTCGTATTAAAGAGAAACTTGCTAAGAAGTAATACTTCATATCGCATTCTCATAGAAAAAACGGAGCCATTTGGCTCCGTTTTTTTATGTGCATTTTTTGACTAAGTGATTTTAAAACTATCTAATTCCATCCTAGATAAGAATATGATCAGACTGAGCATCGGTAGAACAGCGAATGGGTGCCAAACGCAAACGCGCATTCATTCGTCCCTGAAGCTCCGCCGAGCCATCCATGGCTCGGAGGGTTTGCTTATCGACACCCATTCACTGATCAGGAAATTTTCCAGAATGGTATAAGATTTACTTTGAATTGGTACTGTTGGTCTATTCGCGAGTATCTTCGGAGATAGTCACTGGTAGAGTGATCTCTTCACCTTTACGTAGCAAAGTAAAGTTAACTACGGTACCTGGTCTTAAGTTGGTGACGGTATCCATAACACTTTGGCGACCGTTAATTTTATGCTCATCGATTTTCAAAATAATATCGCGAGCTTCAAAGCCCGCTTTTGCTGCTGGACCACTTGGGTCTACGGCTAAAATCACGATACCGCCAATATGTTCACTACCCAGTAAACGAGAAGTAACAGAATTAATGTCCTGTCCATCCACACCAATGTAGCCACGAATTACACGACCATCGGCAATGATCTTTTCCATAATGGTGTTAGCTAGAGAATAGGGGATGGCAAATGAAATACCATAAGTTTCTAAATCTGTAGCCTGTTGGAAAGAGGCGGTGTTGATACCGACTAATTCACCTTGAGTATTAACCAACGCACCACCGGAGTTGCCCTCATTGATCGCCGCATCGGTCTGAATGAAAGCTTGACGACCATCAGCACTGATCGAAGAGCGCCCTGTTGCAGAAATAATACCAAATGTAGTGGTTTGGCCTAGGTTGTACGGGTTACCAATTGCCAGTACGACATCTCCCACTTTCGCCTGATAGTTTGGGTTTAAAGGAATAACCGGAAGATTACTGCCTTCCACTCGTAATACAGCGATATCCGTTCTTCGGTCTTTACCTACAAGCTGAGCGGCTGCTACGCGCCCATCTTGCAGAGCCACGATGATTTGATCTGCCTGCGCGACAACGTGATAGTTGGTGATGATATAGCCTTTCTCACTTACGATAACGCCTGATCCCAATCCTTGAGTCGATAATTTGCTGCGATCGTTCTCTGCATATTTTCGGCTATAGATATTCACTACGGCGGGTGCTGCCTTACTGACAGCACCATTAAATGATATTTGTAGTGAAGTGATATCTGCAGGAGTATTGCTTCGTTTGGGGACGATGTTTTCACGTAAAGATGGCATTGCAGCGACAATGATCGCCGCTGTAACCAAGCCAATAACAACAGAACGAAGCAAAACTTTTAGCATAATTTCCCCAGAATCAGCGTAGCCAATTGAGTGAGTTTTAAATAGTTGTATCCCAAGAACTTTGGGGGAGTTTTATAAACACGAAGAATAGCATTACCTAGACAAATAACAAAAGGACCACATGCAATTGTGGTCCTCTTTATTACTTGAACAGCAACTTGGCTGCTTTATTTGTATTTAGCTAGCGCTGGACTATCGAACGACTAAGTAGATAGTGCGATCACCGCGTTGAATGTTAAGGGCAAGAATGCTTGGATTTTTATCCATGATTGCTCTTAAATCAGCGATGTTTTTCACACGTTGTCTGTTCACTCCAATAATAATGTCGTCAGTTTGAAGCTGATAGCTCTCAGCTGGTGAGTCTTTAGCAACGCTAGTGACTTTGACACCTTCGACCACATCAGTTGCCGTAGTATTGCTTAACTCAGCGCCTTGTAACCCGTGGTGTAGCTTGTCTGCTTTCGTTTTGCTATTGGTTGCTTCGCCAAGTGTTACGTCGTAGGTTTTCTCTTTACCTTCACGAATAACACCCAGTTTTACGGTTTTACCAGCGCCTAGAGTCGCGACTTTTGCACGCAGTTCAGAGAAGGTTTCTATCTTCTTACCGTTAACAGAGACAACGATATCACCGGCTTTTAGCCCTGCTTTATCTGCAGCACTATCTGGCACAACTTGGCTAACGAACGCCCCTTTAGTTGACGAATAACCCATAGCTTCGGCCAGTTCAGAAGTGACTTCACCACCTTGAACGCCCAGCATGCCTCGTTTTACTTCACCAAATTCGAGAATTTGGCTAGTGAGGTTTTTCATCATATTGGAAGGAATAGAGAAGCCGATACCGACGTTGCCACCATTTGGCCCAAGAATAGCGGTGTTAATACCGATCAGCTCACCATTGAGGTTTACCAATGCGCCACCAGAGTTACCGCTGTTAATAGCGGCATCGGTTTGAATAAAGTTCTCGAAGTTTTCAATATTTAAACCGCTTCGACCTAGCGCTGAAACGATGCCTGAAGTAACGGTTTGACCAAGACCAAATGGGTTACCGATCGCTACTGCAAAATCACCGACACGAAGTTGATCCGAGTCAGCAATCTTAATTTGCGTTAGGTTTTCTGCTTTGCCCAATTTTAGTAGCGCAATATCAGACATTTCATCGCCACCGACCAACTCAGCATTAAGCTCACGTCCGTCATGTAACTTTACGCGGATCTTTTCTGCATTGTTGATGACGTGGTAGTTAGTAACGACATAGCCTTTATCCGCGTCAATAATAACGCCAGAGCCGAGCGCTCTAAAGGGACGCTCTTGCATCTGTTCAACGGGGAAGTCTGGACCAAAGAAGAATCGGAATTGCTCTGGAACTCTTTGCCGAGAGACTTGAGTACCTTCTACTGCAATGCTTACCACTGCCGGGGTTACTTTTTCGAGCATGGGTGCCAAACTTGGCATTTGCTCTCCATTCACAGATAAAGGCAGTGCCGCAGTAGCTGGCATTGGTGCAATGATAGAACTTAAGCTTAAGGATAGAACCGTTAAAGCAAGCAAAGGTTTTTTCATCATGAACTCCTCATAGATAATTATCTGGTCGTGATTAATATTTGTGCTAAATATCAAACTTCAACAGACTCAGTGAGAGTTATGACTCAAAAACCTTTGCAAAGTTCATTTGAGATTATTTGTTATCAATATGAGTATTAATTAACTCGCTTTCACATCGATAACTTCTGAAGAATGGAGAATGGCCTTTTCTTCAGTTTTTAGTAAACCAGTTGCGCCTAAAGCGTAATCTTTTGGTTGCTCTTCAAGTGCTTCATCTGAACTGTTTTCTTCTTTTTGTTGCGCAATTTGCTTAACAAATGGGTTGTCTTGCTCCGGCACATTTGGAAGTAACTCGCTAGACGTTTTCGACATGTGCTGATACAGCTTGGTGTAGTCTTTACCAAGTGTGTCGAGCATCTCGGCAGTTTGGGCAAAATGGTCTGAGAGCTCTTGACGTTGCTGTTCAAGCGCATATTTTGCGCTGTCTAAATCTTTTTTTAAGGACTTCTGAGCCTTATATTGAGGCGTAGTTAAACGAGAAATTACAACACCAGCAACAAGGCCGACTAACAATCCAACAATGGCATAAATCCAAGGCATAACAGCTCCTTATTGTTGTTATTTAACATGTTTTTCACCAATTGGTTACACATGCACTCGCCTCATGGTACTATGACTGCTCAAATGGATAAAGTAAAAAGCATGTGCTCTACATTGCAGTTTCTTCCCCTCTTTTTTTGAGCAGATAGTTATGACTCCGAAGCAGCGATACGAACAAGATTTAAAACGATCGGATTTTCAACAAGATGAAGCACAAGCTATGGCCGTAAATGCCCTAGATGAGCTTTATCATCAGCTAATTAATTATATGAATACTCCAGTGGTCAAACCATCTCGCTGGCAAAAACTATTAGGGAAAAAAGAAGAAAAGCCGCAGTTACCTAAGGGATTATACTTCTGGGGGGGAGTAGGGCGTGGAAAAACGTATCTAATGGATACTTTCTTTGATGCTCTGCCTACGGATAAAAAAATGCGTGTGCATTTTCACCGTTTTATGTACCGAGTACATGATGAATTGAAACTGCTCGATGATGTCAGTGATCCGCTTGAAATTATTGCCGATAAATTCAGTCAGGAAGCGGTAATTATCTGTTTTGACGAGTTTTTTGTCTCTGATATCACCGATGCTATGATTCTGGGTACGTTATTCCAAGCTCTGTTTCATCGCGGTGTTGTGTTAGTGGCTACATCCAATATTCCACCTCATGATTTATACCGAAATGGATTGCAGCGTGCCCGCTTCTTGCCTGCAATTGCTCTCATTGAAAAGCACTGTCAAATTCTGAATGTAGATAGTGGCGTGGATTATCGTTTGAGAACATTGCAACAAGCGGAAATTTATCATTACCCACTTGATATTAAAGCTTCTGAGAATCTCGATAAATATTATGGACAGTTAGCCGCGAGTGAAAAACCAAAGCAACATAAGATAGAAGTCAATCATCGAACTATCGATGTTATTGAAGCGAATGACGGTTTACTTTATGCGTCATTTGAACAACTTTGCCAGACGGCTCGTAGTCAAAATGATTACATTGAGTTGTCAAAGCTATATCACACGGTGTTGTTAGCGGAAGTCAAACAGATGGAACGTTCGATTGATGATGCGGCAAGACGTTTTATTGCGTTGGTTGACGAATTTTATGAGCGCAATGTTAAGCTCATTATCTCTGCTGAAGTTCCTTTAGATGAACTGTATACTCATGGGCAGTTGGAGTTCGAATTTAAGCGCTGTCAGTCCCGTTTAATTGAGATGCAGAGTCATGATTATTTGGCTCAGGAACACTTAGCGTAACCTTTACCGCATTGATAAGGAAAAATTATTTTTTTGTATAAAAAGAGGTGATTTTTCCTTCACTCTTCTTTATAATCCTGCGACCCACCGTTACTGCAGGTCTTTTTAGACCGGGAGTACCACCCACTCGAAGGGGTGTTGTCTGGGCTCTTAGACAGTGGGAGCAATATGCTCCTTTAAGTGTAAATTTTAATTAACGGGTTATTATTAGCATGAAAACATTCGTTGCTAAACCAGAAACTGTAAAACGCGACTGGTATGTTGTAGACGCAGAAGGTAAAACTCTTGGCCGTCTAGCAAGTGAAATTGCATCTCGCCTACGTGGCAAACACAAAGCTGAATACACTCCACACGTAGACACTGGTGATTACATCATCGTTGTTAACGCGGAGAAAGTTGCTGTAACTGGTAACAAAGCTAAAGACAAAATGTACCACCGTCACACTGAATTCCCAGGTGGCCTAAAATCTTTCAGCTTCGAGAAGCTGATCGAGCGTAAGCCTGAGATGGTACTTGAGCTAGCGGTTAAAGGTATGCTTCCAAAAGGTCCTCTAGGCCGTGCTATGTACCGTAAGCTTAAAGTTTACGCAGGCGCTGAGCACAACCATGTTGCTCAACAACCTAAAGTACTAGACATCTAATTGGGGATTTCGGAAATGGCAGAGAATCAATACTACGGCACTGGCCGTCGCAAAAGCTCAGCTGCACGTGTTTTTATCAAACCAGGCAGCGGCAACATCGTAATCAACAAGCGTAGCCTTGATGAGTACTTCGGTCGTCCAACTTCTCGCATGGTTGTTAAACAACCTCTTGAGCTAGTTGAGATGGTAGAAAAACTAGATCTATACATCACTGTTAAAGGTGGCGGTATTTCTGGTCAAGCTGGTGCTATCCGTCACGGTATCACTCGCGCTCTTATGGAATACGATGAATCACTACGTCCTGCACTACGTGCGGCTGGCTACGTTACTCGTGACGCTCGTTGCGTTGAACGTAAGAAAGTTGGTCTACGTAAAGCACGTCGTCGTCCACAGTTCTCTAAACGTTAATCTTTCTTTATCGAAAGATGTTCGTTGGTCCAGTTGTTACTGGATTGTGGACAAAAAAAGCTCGGCTTATGCCGGGCTTTTTGTTTTTAGGTCTTAGAAAAATTTCATTTCGCAATAATCACTTCTTAAACTTTTACACCCTTACTCCCTTTTGTGACGTAACTTAGGGTTTGCTTCACGAATGTTACGAAAAGGTAGCTTTATCTTGTCAAAAAGTAGGGTTTTATTTATCATTTGCCGTCAAATAAATACAACTAAATTAGTATTTTGTTAGCCATGCTCTTAAGCGGAATAACAGCAATCCACAAGGAGCAAATGGGAGAATGTCTGGATGAGCAATGCGCCTTTGAACAACAGTCGCAGACGTTTCTTAACAGCGACAACGGCAGTTGTCGGTGGGTTAGGAGCGGCGGCAGTTGCTGTACCTTTTATAAAATCGTGGAACCCAAGTGCGAAAGCAAAAGCGGCCGGTGCCCCTGTCGAAGTTGATGTTAACAAACTCGAGGAAGGGCAAATGGTTCGTGTTGAGTGGCGCGGAAAACCTGTATGGGTTGTTCGTCGTTCTCAAGCTATTGTTGATGCTCTTAAAGAGCACGATAATCAACTACGTGATCCGAACTCTGGTGAAGAGCAGCAACCGGGTTACGCTCAAAACACTTATCGCTCAATTAAGCCTGAATACTTCATCGCCGTAGGTATTTGTACTCACTTAGGTTGTTCGCCAAGTTACTTGCCGGACTCTTTCAGTGAACAAGTACAAGGTGTGAAATCAGGTTTCTTCTGTCCTTGTCATGGTTCGAAGTTTGACATGGCTGGACGAGTATTCCAGGGCGTTCCTGCACCACTGAACCTGGTAATTCCGAAGCATATGTACTTAAGCGATACAAGAATTGTCATCGGTCTCGATGAAACAGGGGAGGCATAATGCAAGCTCTACTTGATTGGGTAGAAAAACGTCTACCCGCGATGAACGCTTATAAGAAGCACCTTTCTGAATACCCAATGCCGAAGAACTTCAACTTTTGGTACCTTTTTGGTTCCTTGGCGATGTTGGTGCTCGTTAACCAGATCCTAACGGGTATCTGGTTAACAATGAACTATGTCCCTTCAGGTGAAGGCGCGTTCGCTTCTGTTGAATACATCATGCGTGATGTGGAGTTTGGTTGGTTGCTTCGTTACATGCACTCAACTGGCGCATCTGCATTCTTCGTTGTTGTGTATCTACACATGTTCCGTGGCCTGATCTACGGTTCATACCAAAAGCCTCGCGAACTTCTTTGGTTATTCGGTATGCTGATTTTCTTAGTACTGATGGCTGAAGCGTTTATGGGCTACTTGCTACCTTGGGGACAAATGTCTTACTGGGGCGCGCAGGTAATCATTTCTCTGTTTGGTGCAATTCCTGTTATCGGTGATGATTTAACACTTTGGATTCGTGGTGACTACGTAATCTCTGGTGCGACGCTGAACCGTTTCTTCGCCCTACACGTGATTGCTTTACCAATCGTGTTGCTACTGTTGATCGTACTGCACATTCTTGCTCTGCATGAAGTGGGTTCAAACAACCCAGATGGTATTGAAACCAAATTGCCTAAAGGTAGTATGGGCGACGATTACCAATCACAGTTCAAGTTCCATGATTACTACTCGAAGAAATACGACATCATTGACTCTATTCCATTCCACCCATATGGAACGGTAAAAGATTTGGTCGGTGTAGCTGGCTTCTTGTTCTTGTTTAGCTATGTATTGTTCTTCAACCCAGAAATGGGTGGTTATTTCCTTGAGCCGCCTAACTTTGAAGCTGCAAACCCACTGAAAACGCCAGAGCATATTGCTCCTGTATGGTACTTCACGCCGTTCTACGCGATTCTACGTGCAGTTCCAGACAAGTTAATCGGTGTTATTGCAATGGGTGCTTCTATCGTAGTGTTGTTCCTGTTGCCATGGTTGGACCGTTGTAAAGTTCGCTCTTACCGCTACCGCAGTAAGTTGCATTTAATCAACATTATTCAATTCACTATTTGTTTTATTGCTTTGGGTATTCTCGGTGCGCTACCTGCGACGCCAACTTATACCTTACTAGCTCGAATCTTTAGTTTGGGTTACTTCATGTTCTTCGTATTGCTGTTCTTCTACAGCAAAAATGAAGCAACCAAGCCACTACCAAAGAGGGTCACATTCAAATGAAAAAGTGGATTGTAATTTTGTTTGCAATGTTGCCATCACTGGTGATGGCAGCGGGCGGTAACGTACATTTAGATAAAGCGGAAAATGATTTAACTGATCAAGCATCTTTACAACGTGGTGCTAAGTTATTCATGAACTACTGCTTTGGATGTCACTCAACGCAATACCAACGTTATGAGCGCGTTGCAACTGACTTAGGTATCCCTGCGGATTTAATGAAAGAGAATCTTATTTTTAACCCAACGACTAAGATCGGTGAGTTGATGGAAAATGCGATTCCTGAGAAATCGGCAGCGAAATGGTTTGGTGCTCCACCGCCAGATTTAACTTTGGTTGCTCGTGTTCGTGGCGCAGATTGGCTGTATACCTATTTGCGTTCGTTCTACGCTGACTCAAGTCGTCCATTTGGTGTAAACAACATCGTTTTCCCAAGTGTTGGTATGCCGCATGTGCTTGAAGAGCTTCAAGGTACTCCTGAAGCTATCTTTGATACTCATGTTGTTGATGGTAAAGAGCATCAAGTTATTGTTGGCATTAAGTCTAAAGGTAACGGTGAGTTGAGCTCTGGCGAATACGACCAGGCTGTGCTTGATATTGTCAACTTCCTTGAATATTCAGCTGAGCCAGTTAAGTTGGAGCGTCAAGCTATGGGTTGGTGGGTATTTGCATTCCTATTAGTGTTAACTATCGTTGTAGTAGCGCTTAAGAAAGAATATTGGCGTGATGTGCACTAATTGTGCTATCATATTGCGCTAAATCCTAATATTTAATTCTACAATGGGGGCTTGGCCTCCATTGTTTTTTGTATCTGTGTAATTGTGCTGGAGGGCTCCATGGCTGTAGCTGCCAATAAACGTTCTGTGATGACTTTATTTTCAAGTGCATCTGATATGTATAGCCATCAGGTTCGTATTGTGCTGGCTGAAAAAGGCGTCAGTGTTGAGGTTGAGTTGGTTAATGAAGATAGCTTACCTGCAGATCTTCTAGAGCTTAACCCATACAAATCTGTACCTACTTTAGTCGATCGTGAGCTAGCGCTGTATGATTCAAAAATCATCATGGAATACCTTGATGAGCGTTTTCCGCATCCACCACTAATGCCTGTTTATCCGGTGGCTCGTGGTAATAGCCGTCTGATGATCTATCGTATCGAAAGAAACTGGTACTCTCTTGCTGAAAAAATTGTAAAAGGCAAAGCGGAAGAAGCTGAGTCAGCACGTAATAAACTACGTAATGATTTGCTTACTCTGGGTCCTGTGTTCGCAGAGTTCGAATACTTTATGAGTGAAGAGTTCAGTTTGATTGACTGTTACTTAGCTCCACTTCTATGGCGTTTACCTGTCCTTGGTATCGAGTTAGTAGGACCTGGTTCAAAAGAAATTAAAGTTTATATGAACCGTGTATTTGAACGTGATTCATTCTTAGCTTCTTTAACTGAAGCAGAGCGTGAGATGCGTCTTGCTCGTTAATGGTTGTATTTGATGGATATTGATCAAATGACACCTCGCCGACCATATATGCTGCGTGCATTTTATGATTGGCTGCTAGAAAACGATTTAACACCTCATCTTGTTGTCGACGCAACTATGCGTGGCGTGCGTGTTCCAATGGAATACGTACAAGATGGGCAGATCATCCTGAATGTGGCTCCTCGCGCCGTTGGTAATTTAGAGCTGGGTAATGATGAAGTTACTTTTAATGCTCGATTTGGTGGTCGACCACAAGTCGTTGTTGTTCCACTGTATGCGGTTCAAGCGATTTATGCGCGCGAGAATGGTGCTGGAACTATGTTTGACCCAGAGCCTGCTTACGAGCAAGAACTTGATTCAGATATGATTGTGGAAGACGTTACTGACGAAAACTTTGAAAATGAAATGCAATTGGATGAGAGCTCATCAGATGATGAACCACCTCGTCCTAAAGGCAAGCCAAGTTTACGTGTCGTGAAATAGAAATAAAAAAAAGCAGCTCTTATGAGCTGCTTTTTCTTTATTCACTTATCCGACTATTATTATACCATTCTGGAAAATTTCCTGATCAGTGAATGGGCGTCGATAAGCAAACCCTCTGAGCCATGGATGGCTCGGCGGAGCTTTAGGGACGAATTGACGCCCATTCGCTGCTCGCCGATGCTCCGTCTGATCATATTTCTATCTAGGATGGTATTAATCGCCGTATTTAAAAGCTTTGACTACTTGCTTAACGCCGATAATGTTACGTGCAACCTCTGTTGCTTTATCTGCTTGGTCACGTGAAACATAACCAAACAAATACACTTCTCTAGCCTCAGTGATGACTCTTATTTTGGTACCATTAAGGCTCGGTTCAATAAGTAGTGCTGATTTTACTTTCGAAGTAATCCAACTATCATTGCTGATATCTCGAACGGTAGAAGGCTCAGCAATTTTAACTTGATTGTGAAGCTCTTTTACTCCCTTAACGTTGTTCGTTTGAGCTATGAACTTATCAAGTAGCTCAGCGTTTCTCGCTTGCCCCATTAACACTACCGTGCCTTGGTATGAGCTTGCAACAAATCGGGCTGCCCCTACATATGGCTCTTTGTTGCCGAGACCTGCGATTTCAAACTCTATTTGGTTATCGTCCCAAATTTGTTGGGTGGTTCGAGGATCCGTGACTAAATTGGCCGTCGTTGCAACTCCGGCGATAAAAAGACCCGCACAGCCAGATAAACTTAGCACAATGCTCAAAATGAGAGAGAGAGATAAAAACTTCATAACAAACTAATACTCTTATTCTTCATGGGCTGGAAAGAGAACTTGATCAACCAAATCGCATAGGCAATGAAGTGTCAGCATATGTACTTCATGAATACGTGCTGTACGATGGGAAGGGATACGAATTTCCACATCGTTTTCACCTAATAAGCCAGCCATTTCTCCGCCGTCCTTACCTGTCAAAGCAATAATCGTCATATCCCGCGTTACCGCAGCTTCCATTGCTTTGATGATGTTTTTACTGTTACCGCTGGTGGAGATAGCTAACAAAATATCACCGGTTTGACCAAAAGCTCTAACTTGTTTAGAAAAAACTTCTTGGTAATGGTAGTCATTGGCGACGGCCGTTAGAGTGGTGATGTCTGCGGTTAACGCCATCGCCGGTAAACTAGGGCGCTCAGTTTCAAAACGGTTAAGTAAACAAGAAACAAATTGTTGAGCATTAGAAGAAGACCCTCCGTTACCACAACAAAGGATTTTATTACCGTTGAGTAGACTAGCCACGATTGCCTGGGATGCATGTAGGATCGCGTCTGGCAGAGCTTCCGCGGCTGCGATTTGTATCTGAATACTTTCAGTAAAACTGTCTTTAATGCTGTCGAGCATTGATTATCCTTCGGTGATTGCGTTCTTTATCCATTCTATATGGTTGCCATTGCCGTGAATAGCAACCACATCGAATCTAAAATCTGTAGCGTCAGCATTTAAGCCACGTTTGAGCATCCACCAATTCGCTGTTTTGATCAAGCGAAGCTGTTTTTGTCGAGTTACCGTTTCTGCTGCGTGGCCATAAGTTTGACTGCGACGATATTTTACTTCGACAAAAACAAGGCTTGTGCTATCGCGCATTATCAAATCTAACTCACCACCTCGGGCGAGGAAGTTTTTTTCGATAAGTATCAAGCCTTGGCGTCCCAAATAATCTGCCGCTATTTGTTCGAAATGTATTCCCTTACTTCGTTTGCTCTGGTGCTGCGCCATGTTCTGCCCAACTAATTTCACGTTGAACGATACAATGCTCATCAATACTGAGCACGCCAGTTTGGCCTTCGATGCTATATCCTTCGAGAGTTTTCATCTGTGGTAACTCAACCATCAAGCGGTAAGCATCCATACCTAGAGCTTGTAAACGACGTTGGTCATTTGAACTCTTAGGCCACAGTTGTTCCATTTGTTGGGTAATTTCTGGTTGTGGATGAATCAATAGTGGAATATCACTATAAGTAACACCTGTTAAGTCTTCATATTGACGACCACCACTATTACTTTTCGAGTTTGAATAAAGTTTTGGTGGGCGAGTATCTGGGTTAATCGCGACTTCAATAAACGGCTTAATCAAAGTCAGCTCATCACTGCTAGCAACAATGTATACGGCATCAATATCACGACGGCTACGTGGTTGACTCTCCAGTTGGATATTGAGTAGACCTTCCATTTGAGTAATGTTTTGCTTGCTATCTTGTAGACCAAAAACGTTATTGATGTTTTGTTGAAGTTGTCGTTTATCACCAAACAGATTCACAGCCACTTTATTTTTACTGTATTTGCGCCATTCTTCGTTAAACGCTTCCACTACTCGTTCACCATAGCTACTTTGTGGAGCGAGAATTAACGGATACTGCACGCCTTGTGCGGCTAAATGTTTAGCGGCTTGAGCGACTTCTTGCTCAGGGGAAAGCGCTAAATAACAAATGTCTGTATCTTCTACCAATTCATCAGGAATGTTTAAGGCTAAACTTGGGATCATATGGCCATCGGCTCTATGTTCTTGCTGCATAATAGCAATGTTATCTTTAATCAGTGGACCAACGATAAAATCGATGTTTTTCTCTTTAACCTTAGCTTTAATTGCATCAGCCGAATCTGCATTGGTGTCGATAATAGTAAGCGTTGCATTATCTTCACGCTTTTCATCATTCATCATGGCCATGATGAAACCATCGCGAATCAACTGAGCTGGTTTATCGAATTTCCCGGTAAGAGGTAGTAGCAACGCTGTGTTAACTGGCTGAATAATGTTGAGGTTCAGAATGTCCGTAACCACTTTAGGAGTGTAGGTCACAGCTGGATGAGCTGAGTTATCAGCCATCCACTTCTCTAACGTATTCTTTAATTGAGGAACATCGTTGCCAAAGGTTTTCATATAAACAGCCAGTTGTAGCCAACCGTCTAAGATTTCTTCGTCTGGTTGCGTCGTCAACTGAGTGATCGTTTGTTCAGAATAGCGCTGCAAATTCGCCCAAATTTGATCTGAAATGGCTTCTTCTTGATCTGTTGGAATGAGACCATAAAGTTGGGATAGTTCTCGGCTAGAATCAAAAGGACGATCAAGAGCGGTAAATATATCGGCTCTCATCTGATGATATTGGATCCATTGAGAGTCAGATAACGTCCATTGGGACTTAAAATTCAGTTGTTCTAGTGCTTGAGTATATTGCTCATCATTCATTGAAAGTTGAGCCTTGCCAAGTTGCCACTCTGCTTGTTGGCTTTCGCTTAAATTCTGCTTCGACAAGCGTAAGATGAGCAACTGTGCCTGCTCTTTATCATTGTCGGAGATGGCAGCTTTCATTGCCATAATTAACCAGTCATTTTGTAAGCTACCCTGACTACTATCGGCTTTCATGATGTAATTTTGAGTAGGCTGGTTCGCTTCAGTTGTAATATCAACATATTGAGGTGCTGAAGGTTTAGACGAACAAGCCGCTAACGTGATTGCTAATGCAACTGGAGCGAGTAAGCGTGGTACACTGACTCTCTGATGGTTATTTATAGCCATGAGTTCTTTTCATTATCCCGAGTGAAATTGTCTCTATATTAATCGTTGAAGTGATGGTAAACAAATGACAGATAACAAAACCTTGCCGGCAGAGGTCCCAACTTTATACATTGTTCCTACTCCAATAGGCAATTTAGGGGATATTACCCAGCGCGCTTTAGACGTGCTATCAAGTGTTGATGTTATCGCAGCAGAAGATACTCGCCACACAGGCAAATTACTTTCTCACTTTAATATCCAAACCAAAACCTTCGCTTTGCATGATCACAACGAACAACAAAAAGCTCAAGTATTAGTTGAAAAATTGTTAGCTGGTGAATCAATTGCGTTGGTTTCAGATGCTGGTACACCACTTATCAGTGATCCAGGATACCACTTGGTGACACAATGTCGTCAGGCTGGGGTTAAAGTTGTGCCACTTCCAGGTGCGTGTGCCGTAATCACCGCATTAAGTGCCTCTGGTCTTCCGTCGGATCGCTTCAGTTTTGAAGGTTTTTTACCGGCTAAAAGTAAAGGTCGCAAAGACAAGTTCATGGAAATTGCGAAAGCTGAGCGGACTTGTATCTTCTATGAATCTCCACACCGTATTACGGAATCATTGCAAGATATGGTCTCTGTATTAGGTCCAGAACGTGAAGTGGTGCTGGCTCGCGAACTGACGAAAACCTTCGAAACGATTCAAGGTATGCCGCTTGGAGAGCTGATCGATTGGATTGAAGAAGACGAAAACCGCAAACGCGGTGAAATGGTTTTATTGATTCATGGGCATAGAGAGCAGGCCGACGAGGAACTTCCAGACGAAGCATTGCGTACACTAGCTATTCTAACCAAAGAACTGCCCCTTAAAAAAGCGGCGGCGCTTGCAGCTGAAATCTACAACTTGAAGAAAAATGCACTGTATAAATGGGGATTAGAGAATCTGGAATAATCGTCTGGATTTTAAGCACCTGAGTGTTAATTGCCTTGTGATGGGTATTCTTCCTAGACAGTGAGTTGACTTATCTATAGAATTCGCGCTCGGAGTTGACTGGGTAGTCGCTGCTTTGTTGATGTCCTTCGGGAGACTGGCGTTGAAGTCCTTTGGGAGACTGACGTTGACGTCCTTCGGGAGACTGACAAAGGGGAGGAAAGTCCGGGCTCCATAGAGCAGGGTGCCAGGTAACGCCTGGGGGGCGCAAGCCTACGACAAGTGCAGCAGAGAGAAGACCGCCGATGGCCCGTAAGGGATCAGGTAAGGGTGAAAGGGTGCGGTAAGAGCGCACCGTGCGACTGGCAACAGTTCGTAGCAAGGTAAACTCCACCCGGAGCAAGACCAAATAGGCCTCCACATTGCGTTGCTCGCGTAAGGAGGCGGGTAGGTTGCTTGAGCCAGTGAGTGATTGCTGGCCTAGACGAATGGCTACTGCCGCGCAAGCGGAACAGAACCCGGCTTATACGTCGACTCCACCTATTTCAGACCCATCATAACTATCTCGTTATGATGGGTTTTTTGCTTTATATTGACTTATCCGATGGCAAAACCACTAAACTTAGTGCAATGTCACGCCCTACCTGTGCTTATGGGTAGCAGTAGTGTAAGAATTCGGTACACTACAGGATGATTATGTACGGGCTGACCCGCAGAACGAGAAACTTATGACTGACACTTTCCAACATATTTCTGTACTTCTTCATGAATCAATTGATGGCTTAGCGATCAAACCTGATGGTATCTATATTGATGGAACTTTTGGCCGTGGCGGTCACAGTCGTACGATCCTATCCAAGCTAGGCGAAAACGGTCGTTTATACAGTATTGACCGAGACCCACAGGCAATTGCAGAAGCGCAGAAGATTGAAGATCCTCGCTTTACTATTGTTCATGGTCCTTTTTCTGGTATCGCTGAATATGCTGCTCGTTATGATTTAGTAGGCAAAGTTGATGGTGTGCTGTTTGACTTAGGCGTATCGTCTCCTCAATTGGATGACGCAGAGCGTGGTTTCAGCTTTATGAAAGATGGTCCGCTTGATATGCGTATGGACCCAACATCCGGTATCCCTGTATCACAGTGGCTTTTAGAAGCCGACCTTGATGACATTACTTGGGTAATTCGTGAATTTGGTGAAGATAAGCATGCTCGTCGTATTGCTAAAGCGATAGTGGCTTATCGTGAGGATGAAGAGAATGAGCCGTTAACTCGTACTAGTCAGCTCGCTAAGTTAATTTCTGAAGCTGCGCCAAAAAGTTTTAAAGAGAAAAAGCACCCTGCTACGCGTGCTTTTCAAGCTTTTCGTATTTACATCAACAGTGAATTAGAAGAAATTGATACGGCGCTAAAAGGTGCGGCTTCAATTCTGGCGCCTGAAGGTCGCTTATCTGTGATTAGTTTCCACTCTTTAGAAGATCGGATGGTAAAACGCTTTATTCGTAAAGAGAGTAAAGGTCCGGAAGTACCACATGGTATTCCTCTTACTCAAGACCAAATCAAAGCTTTGGGTAGTGCGAATTTAAAAGCGATAGGTAAAGCGATCATGCCTTCGTCGGAAGAAGTTGAAATGAATCCACGCTCACGTAGCTCAGTTCTGCGTATTGCCGAGAAACTTTGATTTATCTATATGCCTCAATCTAAGCCTAACCTTGCCAAAATTATCGTCGTTGACCTGTTTACTGTAGGTCGGGTGCCGTTAGTGTTATTAATCTTGATCTTTGCGAGTGCGATGGGGATTGTGTTTACCACTCACCACACACGCCAAGCTATTTCTGAAAAAGATCAGGCTTTTATGGAGAGGGATAGATTAGATAATGAATGGCGAAATTTGATTCTCGAAGAAACAGCTCTCGCTGAACACAGCCGAGTTCAAGAACTTGCTCAAAAAGATCTGGAAATGAAGCGCCCAGATGCGGATAAGGAAGTTGTGGTTAACCTGAAATGAAAAAAAAGCCAGTTCAGACAAAAGCTAAACCTAATAAGTCAACCTCAAAACCTGCGACTTCAAGTGACGCGACTCCAGCTCCTGTTTTCATTCGCTGGCGCTTTTATCTGCTGGTGTTCTTTCTTTTCGCTGCAATGGTTGGGCTTATCGGGCGTGTTGCTTTTATCCAAATTATTGAGCCTGACAACTTAATTCGCGAAGGGGATATGCGTTCCATTCGAGCGAAAGAACTGCATTCAGCCCGCGGTATTATCTCCGATAGAAACGGAGAAGCCGTTGCCGTTAGTGTTCCTGTCGAAGCTGTGTGGGCCGATCCGGTTGCCATATTTAAAAATGGTGGTTTACAGGAAAAAGACCGTTGGCACGCTCTTGCTGATGTGTTGGGATTGGATCGCAATGCTCTGTTGAAAAAAATCTCTGATAACAGCACTCGACGTTTTATCTATCTGCAACGCCAAGTCAGTCCTGCTATGGCGAAATACATTCGTGAATTAAAGCTTAACGGAGTAGGTTTGAAAGCTGAGTCTCGCCGTTATTATCCTGCTGGCGAAGTCAGTGCTCACCTAATTGGCGTAACAGGCATTGATGGTCACGGTCTGGAAGGGGCTGAACGCAGCTACGATAAATGGCTGACGGGTGAATCAGGCAAAAGCATCATTCGTAAAGACAGATATGGTCGTGTGGTGGAGAACATTTCTTTAGAAGAGAGTGAAGAAGGTAAGCCGCTACAGCTAACGATTGACCAACGCTTACAAGCTATCGCTTTCCGTGCTGTAAAACAGGCGATGGCTGACTACCGAGCAACCTCTGCCTCAGCGGTGATGTTGGATGTCAAAACGGGCGCTGTGCTAGCTATGGTGAATGCACCATCCTATAACCCGAATAACCGTAGTGACTGGCAGAGTTTTAAAATGCGTAATCGTGTAATTACTGACGCATTTGAGCCTGGTTCAACAGTAAAGCCTTTTGTAGTTTTGGCAGCATTAGCGAACGGTATTGCCGACCAAAATACCATTATCGACACTGGTGATGGCGTAATGCAGATCGGCGGTAGTCGTGTACGTGACACTTCGAAAGTGGGCAAAGCAAACCTTCAAATGATTTTGAAAAAATCGAGTAACGTAGGTGTCGCTAAACTTGCACTACAAATGCCGCTTGAAGCGATGCTTGGTATGTACAACTCGGTTGGTTTGGGTGAAATCTCTGGCTTAAACCTAGTCGGTGAAACGGCCGGTATTTTCCCAAGTCGTAATCGCTGGTCTCAGTTCGAAATTGCTACGCTCGCTTTTGGTTATGGTCTTGCAATTACCCCAATTCAGTTAGCTCACGCCTATGCCACTCTCGGAAATTTAGGTCTTTATCAGCCTATCCATATTATTGATAGTCACCAACAAGATTTGGCCCATCGCGTCGTTGGCGCCAAGTATGCCAAACAAGTATTGGATATGTTGGAAACGGTAACTCAACCGGGCGGTACAGCGGTTCAAGCTGCAGTGCCTGGATACCGTATCGCTGCAAAATCAGGAACGTCTCGTAAGGCTATTGCTGGTGGCTATAGTGATGAATACTTTGCTTATACCGCAGGTGTTGCTCCTGTCAGTGACCCTAGAATATCTTTAGTCGTCATGGTTAATGAACCGCAAGGTGACTCTTATTACGGTGGCGCGGTGGCGGGGCCAGTGTTTTCAGAAATCATGAAAGGTGCTCTGCAAATTCTGAATATCGTTCCAGATGAAAATCGATTCCAATAATAACTGTTTAAAAATAACATCTTAATGTGAAAGTTAGTGTGAGAACCAGTATGAACACTAGTAAGGCTTTATCTGAACTTATCTCTCCTTGGCTTCAAGCAAACGCTGCTTGGGGCAATATCTCAGTCACGCGTTTAGATCTCGACAGCCGCAAAATTAAGGTCGGAGATACTTTTGTCGCGATAGTCGGTCATGCTGTGGATGGCAGAAAATACATTGATACCGCCATTGAGCGTGGGGCGAATGCGGTATTAGCTCAGGCTTGCCAATTTAAAGCTCACGGCAGTGTTGAATGGAAAGCCGATGTTCCCGTTATCTATATTGAGAATCTTGAGCTTCATTTATCTGAATTGGCGGGCAATCTCTACGGCAGTCACCAGAGCCGTTTAGTCGGAGTGACTGGAACCAACGGAAAAACCACCATCACTCAGCTTATTGCTCAATGGATCGATTTATCAGGTCAGAAAGCCGCTGTAATGGGCACAACGGGTAATGGTTTTCTCGCTAATTTAGCACCCGCTGCGAACACCACGGGCAGTGCGATTGAAATTCAAGCTCAGTTACATCAACTTGCCGAGCAAGGCGCAACGTATACTGCTTTGGAAGTTTCTTCTCATGGTTTGGTTCAAGGACGAGTGAAAAAGCTCACTTTTGATGTCGGCGTATTTTCGAATTTGAGCCGCGATCATTTGGATTACCACGGTACGATGGAAGAGTACGCAAAGGCTAAGTTTTCTCTCTTCACCGAACACCAATGTAAAAATGCAATTATCAATATCGATGATGCGGTGGGTTTGGAGTGGAGCGCTAAATTGCCTCATGCCGTTGGCATTTCTCTGAAATCAAAACCAACCACTGAGCGAGCTCTTTGGGCTACGCACGTTAGTTATGCAGAGACAGGGATCACTCTAAGTTTTGACGGCAATTGGGGGAAAGGAGAACTGCACGTTCCTCTGATTGGTGAGTTTAACGCATCCAACGTTATGCAAGCTTTTGCGAGTATGCTGTGTTTGGGCTTTGCAAAAGAAGAATTGATCAAAACCGCGTCTAAATTAAAACCGGTTCTTGGTCGCATGGAATTATTCCAAGTGGCGAATAAAGCCAAAGTGGTTGTGGATTATGCTCATACCCCAGATGCATTAGAGAAAGCTTTGTTGGCTCTTCGCGTTCATTGCAGTGGTAAACTATGGGCAATTGTTGGTTGTGGCGGAGATCGAGATAGAGGCAAACGTCCAATGATGGCGTCGATTGCTGAAAAGTTTGCCGATCAGGTCATTCTCACTGATGACAACCCTCGTAGTGAAGATCCCGCAGCCATTGTGCAAGACATGTTGGCAGGGCTAGATAAACCGGATGATGCTCAGATAGAGCACAGTCGTTTCCTTGCTGCAAAGTTTGCTATTGATCATGCTAGCTCTGATGACATTATTTTGCTGGCAGGGAAAGGTCATGAAGACTATCAAGTCATGGCGAACGAAACTATTCATTATTCAGACAGAGAGTCTGCTCAAACCTTATTAGGGTTAGCCTCATGATTAAAACTTCGTTATCACAATTAAGTGATGTGTTGAGTGCTCGCTTAGTTGGTGAAGATTGCAATATTGAAGCGGTTACTACGGACACTCGTCAGGTGCCTGAAAGTGCTCTGTTTGTGGCGTTAGTCGGCGAGCGCTTTGATGCACACGAGTTTGCAGACCAAGCTATGGAGAATGGGGCTAAAGCGTTGTTGGTTGAGCGTGAGCTTCATGTCGCTTTGCCTCAGTTAATTGTTTCCAATACTAAAGTAGCTTTGGGACAACTCGGCTCTTGGGTTCACCAAGAGTGTGCGACACCAACGGTTGCGATTACTGGCAGTTGTGGCAAAACCACAGTGAAAGAGATGGCTGCCAGTATTTTGTCAGCTAAAGGGCAGGTACTTTTTACCGCGGGCAATTTTAATAACGATATTGGTGTGCCTCTGACGCTGTTGCGTTCTACAGAGCAAGACGACTACGCCGTGATCGAACTCGGTGCTAATCACCCCGGTGAAATTGCTTATACCACAGAGTTAGTTAAGCCTGATGTCGCTGTAGTCAACAATGTGGCAGCTGCTCACTTAGAAGGTTTTGGTTCTATCGATGGTGTAAAACGAGCCAAAGGTGAAATTTATCAAGGCTTAAAACCATCAAGTACGGCGATTGTAAATCTTGAAAGCAACGGCGGTGAGTTCTGGCAACCAGTACTTGCTGACAAAACGGTGAAAACCTTCTCATCCGTCAATAACGACGCCGATTTTCACGCTAACAACATTCAATTAGATCAAGCGGGTCGAGCCTCATTCGATATGGTGACACCCATTGGTGATATTCACATTACACTCAATATCATTGGTCAGCATAATGTTTCCAATGCGCTAGCTGCATCTGCATTGGCCATTGAAATGGGCGCGACATTAAAAGAAATTCAGTTTGGTTTGTCTCATTTACCTAAGGTGAAAGGCCGAGTTGATGTAGAAAAGTTGACTGAAAATATCACTTTAATTGATGATAGCTATAATGCGAGTGTTCCTGCTATGAAGGCTGCAGTGGACTTGTTAGCCAGTTTTTCTGACAGCCGCTGGTTAATTTTAGGCAATATGGCGGAGTTGGGTAACGAAAGTCTTGCACTTCACCAACAAGTCGGTGAACATGCTGCACCATTCAATTTGGAATTTGTTTTGACCTATGGCGCTGATGCGAAAGTCATTAGCGATGTTTGTCATGGTAAACATTTTGACAGTCATCAAGAGATGATCAGTTTTATCGAGCAGGAATTAGAACAACAACAGGATCGTTCTCATGTACTGTTAGTCAAAGGCGCTAATAGTGCGGGTATGAGTAAGATTGCTGCTGCTCTTAAGGAGAAGTACTCATGATTATTTGGCTAGCGGAATTACTCCAGCCATATTTTTCGTTTTTTCGTTTGTTCGAATACCTATCATTTCGAGCAATTGTGAGCATCTTGACGGCGCTCGCGTTGTCGTTATGGATGGGCCCTCACTTAATTAAACGCTTACAACTTCTGCAAATTGGTCAAGTCGTTCGTAATGACGGACCTGAATCTCACTTTAGTAAGCGTGGAACACCGACTATGGGCGGTGTGATGATTTTAGCTTCTATTTTCGCCACTGTTCTACTCTGGGCTGATTTGTCTAACCCTTATGTTTGGGCTGTATTGGCGGTTCTTGGTGGCTATGGCGCAGTGGGTTTTGTCGATGACTACCGCAAAGTGGTGCGTAAAAATACCGACGGTTTGATTGCTCGTTGGAAGTACTTCTGGCAGTCAACAATTGCCTTGGTTGTGGCTTTTGCTCTATATGCACATGGTAAAGATACAGCAGCGACTCAGTTGGTGGTACCTTTCTTCAAAGACATCATGCCTCAACTCGGTATGCTATACATTGTCCTTACTTACTTTGTTATTGTTGGGACCAGTAACGCTGTTAACCTCACCGATGGTTTAGACGGATTGGCTATCATGCCTACCGTTCTTGTGTCAGCGGGTTTTGCTGTTATCGCATGGGCGACAGGTAACGTTAACTTTGCTAACTACCTTCATATTCCTTATATCCCTTACACCTCCGAACTGGTTGTGGTCTGTACTGCGATTGTTGGTGCGGGACTAGGTTTCCTATGGTTTAACACCTACCCAGCACAAGTGTTTATGGGCGATGTGGGCTCACTTGCTCTTGGTGGTGCGCTAGGAACTATCGCTGTGCTGGTTCGCCAAGAGTTTGTGTTAGTCATCATGGGTGGTGTTTTCGTTATGGAAACTATCTCCGTAATTCTGCAGGTAGGCTCTTACAAATTGCGTGGTCAACGTATATTCCGTATGGCACCAATTCACCATCACTACGAACTTAAAGGCTGGCCAGAGCCACGAGTCATCGTGCGTTTTTGGATCATCTCGATTGTGTTAGTTTTAATTGGCTTAGCAACACTTAAAGTACGTTAATAGCTAAAGTACGTTAGTTAATAGCTAAACAGAAATAACGATTGGGGAATATCCCCAAAGGATATGGATTTAAAATGGACCGTTGGCAAGGCATTGAGCATGTTGTGGTCGTAGGGCTCGGTATTACCGGGCTCTCTGTCGTTAATTACCTGCGAAAGTTTCATCCTCAAATCGAGGTGAAAGTGATTGATACTCGCGAAAATCCGCCGAGCAAAGATCAACTACCGAACAGTGTTGCTCTACATAGCGGTGGCTGGAATTTGGACTGGTTGTTGAGCGCTGATTTAATTGTGGCAAACCCGGGTATTGCCTTGGCTACGCCACAGATTCAACAAGCTATCGCTGCAAATATTCCTGTGGTGGGTGATATCGAACTTTTTGCTTGGCACGCTGAAAAACCTGTGGTCGCAATTACCGGGTCAAACGGCAAAAGTACCGTTACTGATCTTATGGGTGTGCTAGGTAATGCTGCGGGAAGAAAAACATTCATTGGCGGCAATATTGGCGTTCCAGCGCTCGATTTACTTTCTGAAGAAGCCGATCTTTATGTGCTTGAACTTTCTAGTTTTCAGCTTGAAACGACTTCGAATCTAAACCTTAAAGCCGCAGCGTTTTTAAATCTGTCTGAAGATCATATGGATCGCTATGACGGGATGGAATCTTACCGTCAGGCTAAACTACGCATTTTTGAACATGCTGAAACATTGGTTGTTAATGCCGATGATCGTCAAACCTATCCGGATTCTAACCGCGCTAAGCTAGTGAGTTTCGGGCTGGACAACCCTGCTGATTTCTATACCAAACAGTACCAAGGTCAAGAATGGCTGATAGCTGGCAATGATGCCGTTTTGCCTGCCGCCGAACTGAGCTTGGTGGGGCGTCATAATGTCGCAAACGTATTAACGGTTCTTGCTCTACTGAAAGCTGCGGGTATTGAGTACAGTGAATCTCTCTTGAATGCACTGAAGTCTTACACCGGATTGACGCATCGTTGTCAGATTGTGGAAGATAAAAATGGCGTGAAGTGGGTTAATGACTCCAAAGCAACCAACGTAGCAAGTACGCTAGCAGCGCTCTCGGGGCTCTCTTTAAAAGGCGATTTGTACTTATTGGTCGGTGGATTAGGAAAAGGTGCAGATTTCTCTTCACTCAAACCTGTATTCGAAACCTTACCTCTAAAACTTTGCTGCTTCGGTAAGGACGGTGATCAGTTTATGCCACTTCATCCGTCAGCACGTCGTTTTGATACGATGGAACACGTTGTTAAAGCTGTCAGCACTGAGTTAAAACCGGGCGATATGGTGTTACTTTCTCCTGCTTGTGCCAGTATGGATCAATTTAAAAACTTTATGGACCGAGGCGAGCAGTTTGCCGCTCTAGCTAAACAATTTGCAGATAAGTAATCTGTGCGAGTAAGTTGCATAATCGAAAGGTAATGTTTTGGGACGATTTAAACCAATAAATTCTATTCATAAATGGCTAAGAACATCTTCACCAGAGGCTTTGTTTGATCGCCAACTCGTCTGGATAGCATTAGGTTTAATGTTGATTGGTCTTGTGATGGTGACGTCTGCTTCGTTTCCTATCAGTTCAAGACTCACGGATCAGCCGTTCCATTTTATGTTTCGTCATGCACTGTTTTTGTTGTTGGCATTGATTACCTCATCCGTCATTTTGCAAATACCGATGCAGAGATGGTCACAGTACAGCTCTGCATTGTTATCTGCCTCTTTCGTGTTGCTGGTTGTGGTGTTAGTCATTGGTAAATCCGTCAATGGTGCTTCACGCTGGATCCCTTTAGGACTGTTTAACTTACAGCCTGCTGAAATAGCAAAGCTATCTCTGTTCATTTTTATGTCGGGTTATTTAGTCCGTAAGCAGGATGAAGTTCGAGAGACTTTCTTTGGCGGATTCATTAAACCTATTTTGGTGTTTATGGCGTTAGCAGTATTACTGCTGCTTCAACCGGACTTAGGTACTGTGGTTGTAATGCTAGTGACCTTGTTTGGCATGCTGTTTATTGCCGGTGCAAAGTTATCCCAATTCCTCGCCTTAATGGTGGCAGGAATAATGGTGATTGTTGGGCTGATCGCTGCAGAACCCTATCGTATTCGCCGTGTGACTTCTTTCCTTGACCCTTGGGATGATCCATTCGGTAGTGGTTACCAGTTAACACAATCTCTGATGGCGTTTGGTCGTGGTGAGTGGTTTGGTCAAGGTTTGGGTAACTCAATTCAAAAGCTAGAGTATTTGCCGGAAGCGCATACTGACTTTGTATTCGCTGTGGTTGGTGAAGAACTTGGCTTTGTCGGTGTGGTACTGATTTTAATGCTGATTTTTAGTCTGGTTCTAAAAGCGGCTTTTATTGGTAAGAAAGCATTTGAACACGATCATCAATTTGGCGGATATCTGGCTCTTAGTATCGGGATCTGGTTTGCTTTTCAAACCCTAGTTAACGTTGGTGCTGCGGCAGGTATGGTGCCAACAAAAGGTCTTACTTTACCGCTGATTAGTTATGGCGGTTCGAGTTTAATTGTTATGTCGGTAGCTGTGTCTATTTTGCTTCGTATTGATCATGAATGCCGAGTAGAGCGAGTTCGACAGTTAGAAGAAATGACTGATGAAGAATAAGAAACGTTTGATGGTGATGGCCGGTGGCACTGGCGGTCATGTTTTCCCAGGACTTGCAGTTGCGAAAAAACTTCAGCAGCAAGGATGGGAAATCCGTTGGTTAGGTACATCTGACCGTATGGAAGCTGACTTAGTGCCGAAGCATGGTATCGAGATTGATTTTATTCGAGTCAAAGGATTACGTGGACAAGGTGTGACTCGCTTAATTAAAGCACCTTTTCAAATTATCAATGCCATCATGCAGGCTCGCCGTCATATCAAAAAATGGCAGCCAGATGTGGTACTTGGCATGGGTGGATACGTTAGTGGCCCGGGTGGAGTTGCTGCGTGGATGCAAGGCATTCCAGTAGTTTTGCATGAACAGAATGCTGTTGCGGGTTTAACTAACCAGTGGTTATCGAAAATTGCATCGCGCGTATTCCAGGCTTTTAAAGGAGCATTTCCAAATGCACCAGTAGTCGGAAATCCTGTACGTACAGATGTTGTTGAACTGCCTGAGCCAAATCAGCGTCTAGCTGAGCGCAGTGGTCCTATTCGTGTGCTTGTGATGGGAGGAAGCCAAGGAGCAAGAATCCTCAACCAAACACTACCACAAGTGATGGCTAAATTGGGTGAAGACTATGAAGTTCGTCATCAGGCGGGTAAAGATAATCAAGCGGAAGTTGAACTGGTCTACCAAACTGCTGGTGCGAAAAACTTCCAAGTAACCGAATTTATTGATGATGTAGCGCAGGCGTATGCTTGGGCAGATTTGTTAGTTTGCCGCTCTGGAGCGTTAACGGTTTCAGAAGTGTCAGCTGCTGGTGTTGCTGCTATTTTCATTCCATTCATGCACAAAGATAGACAGCAAGCATTGAATGCAGATCATTTAGTTGAGTGCGGCGCCGCCAAAATGATCGAACAACCGCAGCTGACGGTTGAAAAGCTGGCACAAACTATCGCAGAGCTCGAACGAATCCAATTATTAGATATGGCCAACAAAGCCCGCAAAGCTGCTAAATTAGATGCAGACCAAGTGGTGGCTAATGCTATTATCGCTCTTACTGAGAAATGAGAACCTATTCATGACGATCAAACATACTCAAGACTTAGCTCAAATCCGAGCAATGGTGCCTGAAATGCGCCGAGTTAAATGCATTCATTTTATTGGTATCGGTGGTGCAGGTATGAGCGGCATAGCGGAAGTTTTACTTAATGAAGGCTATCAAATCACAGGTTCTGACATCTCTGCGAATGCAGTAACGGAACGTTTAGAAAGTATTGGTGCAACAGTATTTATTGGTCATCAGGATTCGAATGTTGATCAAGCGAGTGTCGTGGTTGTATCAACGGCGATCAACGAACAGAACCCTGAAATTCAAGCTGCGCGCGAAAAGCGTATTCCCATTGTTCGTCGTGCTGAAATGTTGGCTGAATTGATGCGTTTCCGTCATGGTATCGCTGTAGCGGGCACTCACGGCAAAACGACCACTACTGCTCTAGTGACACAAATCTACTCTGAAGCTGGGATGGATCCGACTTTTGTCAATGGTGGCTTGGTTAAAAGCGCAGGTACTAATGCTCGTTTAGGATCTAGCCGAGTGTTGATTGCAGAAGCTGATGAGAGTGATGCTTCATTCTTGCATTTGCAACCAATGGCAACCATTGTCACTAACATTGAAGCTGATCATATGGATACCTATGGCGGTGACTTTGAAACCTTAAAACAAACCTTTGTCGATTTCCTGCATAACCTTCCTTTTTATGGGCAAGCTATTCTTTGTATTGATGATCCTGTCGTTCGTGAGTTGATTCCACGTATTAGTCGTCAGGTTATTACTTATGGTTTCTCTGAGGATGCTGACGTGCGTATTGAAAACTATCGTCAGTATGGACAACAAGGTAAGTTTACCGTTGTTCGCCAAGGGAAAGAAAACTTAGATATCACACTAAATATTCCAGGTCGTCACAATGCGCTCAATGCTTCAGCCGCTATTGCAGTAGCAACGGAAGATGACATTAGTGATGAAGCAATTTTGAAAGCGTTGATCAGTACTCAAGGTACTGGTCGTCGTTTTGACCATCTTGGTGAGTTTGAAACTGGGAATGGTGTTGCAATGTTAGTGGATGATTACGGCCACCATCCAACAGAAGTCGATGTAACCATCAAAGCGGCTCGTAGCGGTTGGGAAGATAAACGTCTGGTGATGATTTTCCAGCCTCACCGTTATACTCGTACCCGCGATCTCTATGATGATTTTGCCAATGTACTTGAGCAAGTCGATGTGCTGATTATGCTCGATGTGTATTCTGCAGGTGAAAAGCCGATTGCAGGCGCTGATGGACGTTCACTTTGTCGGACTATTCGTAGTCGAGGAAAAATCGATCCTATTTTCGTTTCAGACAGCAAGACTTTGCCAGCTGTATTAGCGAATGTATTACAAGACGGTGACTTAGTTCTGACTCAAGGCGCTGGTGATGTAGGCAAAGTAGCCAAGCACTTACAATCTTTGCAGCTAAATATTGAAAAGATGCAAAAATATTAAATTTGTTGCCTATAGGTGTGCCATTCGTGATTTGAGTGGTACTCCTACCAGTTTTCTTTATTTGAGTATTTGATAGTTTTAGTGTCCTCAGTATAATCCGTAGGTTGTGTTGTTCCCAAAAGGTCGACACATCAATGCTAAAGTTATTGCTTTTGCCTCTATTGTACATTGAAATAGGGAATTGAATTGCCAGTCGTCAGCAGGAACAACGAACTTTGATAAATAGTACATTTTCTCAAGGTCGTATTATGTCCCGTTCACCATTAGTCAGAGAGCATATCGCAGGCGGTAGCTTCTTACTTTTGGTTGCGTTGTTGGTTGGCTTTTTACTGTATTCGACGATCAGTTGGATGTGGGATGAAGAAAGGCTTCCGCTATCAAAGATAGTTTTGCAAGGTGACTTACAATATGTATCCGCGTTTGATGTTCAGCGTGCTTTTGGTCAGCTTGACCATATTGGAACGTTTATGTCGCAGGATATTAATGAGCTGCAATCGAGTGCTCAGTCAATTCCTTGGGTGGCTCATGCTTCAATTCGCAAACAGTGGCCAGATACAATAAAGGTATTTTTAACTGAATATCAGGTAAAAGCTATTTGGAATGGTAATTCATTACTTGCTGATAAGGGTATTGTCTTTAATGGTGATATCGCTCAAGTTAATGAAGAACACGTAAAACTATATGGTCCAGATGGCACTGCGCCTGAAGTTTTGAATATCTGGAAAGAATATGGTCCTAAATTTCAACAGATAGGTTTAAATATATCCTCTCTGGTATTAAATGAGCGCCGAGCTTGGCAAATTATTTTAGATAATGGCATTCGCTTAGAATTAGGAAAAGAGTCCTTAGCAGAGCGAATTAACCGTTTCTTTTTACTCTATAAGCAGCTAGGTAATGATGCTGAACGAGTGAGTTATATCGACCTGAGATATGATACAGGGGCAGCCGTTGGTTGGTTTCCTGAGCAAGAATTAGCGCAAGAGAGCACAGATGAGTAAAACAGCTGATGACAAATTAATTGTAGGTCTCGATATAGGCACAGCCACCGTTTCTGCTTTAGTTGGTGAACTACTTCCTGACGGTCAAATTAATATCATTGGTGCAGGTACAAGCCCATCCCGTGGAATGGATAAAGGCGGTGTAAATGATCTTGAATCAGTGGTTAAATCCGTTCAACGTGCCATTGACCAAGCTGAATTAATGGCTGAATGCCAAATTAGTAATGTATTTCTGTCGATCTCTGGTCGACATATTATGAGTAGAATTGAAAAAGGCATGGGTACTATTTCTGAAGGGGAAGTCTCCCAAGAAGATATGGATCGTGCCATTCATACCGCGAAGTCGATCAAAATTAGTGAGGAACAGCGTATTTTGCATGTTATTCCTCAAGAATTTACGATTGATTATCAAGAAGGTATAAAAAATCCGCTAGGATTATCAGGTGTACGTATGGAAGTGAGTGTGCATCTGATTACCTGCCATAGTGATATGGCAAGAAATATTATTAAAGCAGTTGAACGTTGCGGATTGAAAGTTGAGCAGTTAGTGTATTCAGGATTAGCGGCAAGTAATGCAGTGATTACTGACGATGAGCGAGAGCTTGGCGTGTGTGTCATTGATATTGGTGCTGGTACAATGGATATTGCGATTTGGACTGGTGGCGCTCTTCGACACACAGAAGTTTTCTCATACGCAGGCAATGCGGTAACAAGCGATATAGCGTTTGCATTTGGTACACCAGTAAACGACGCTGAAGAAATAAAAGTTAAGTATGGTTGCGCGTTAAGTGAGTTAGTGAGTAAGGATGATACTGTTAATGTTCCGAGTGTAGGCGGTAGGCCATCCCGGAGTTTACAACGTCAAACCTTGTCTGAAGTGATCGAACCTCGCTACACTGAATTAATGGGCTTAGTTAACCAAGCAATTGATACAGTCCAAGAAAACTTGCGAAAAGAAGGCATTAAACATCATTTAGCAGCTGGAGTAGTGTTAACGGGTGGTGCTTCGCAAATAGAAGGTTTAGTGGAATGCGCTGAACGCGTATTCCGCAATCAAGTTAGGGTAGGTAAGCCGCTCGAGGTGAGTGGACTTACTGATTACGTTAAAGAGCCGTATCATTCTACGGCAGTTGGTTTACTTCATTACGCGAAAGACAGTCAAATTAATGATGACATTGAGTATCAAGAGCCTAAGCGCCAGTCAGTGTCTAGTATGTTTGGTCGTTTGCGTAATTGGATACAAAAAGAGTTTTAACCTGAGTTGCAGGAAAAACGGAGATAACACATGTTTGAACCGATGATGGAAATGTCTGACGACGCGGTAATTAAAGTTGTTGGAGTTGGTGGCGGCGGTGGTAACGCTGTTGAACATATGGTGCGTGAGTCCATTGAAGGCGTGGAATTCATCAGTATCAACACGGATGCGCAAGCACTTCGCAAAACCAGCGTAAGCAGCGTCATTCAAATCGGTGGTGATATCACTAAAGGTTTGGGGGCGGGTGCTAACCCTCAAGTGGGACGTGATGCAGCTCTAGAAAGCCGAGATAGAATTAAAGAATTGCTCGCTGGCGCCGATATGGTGTTTATCGCAGCTGGTATGGGAGGCGGTACCGGTACTGGTGCTGCTCCTGTAATTGCTGAAGTGGCAAAAGAACTGGGCATCTTAACCGTTGCTGTAGTGACTAAGCCATTTAGCTTCGAAGGTAAAAAACGTCTTGCATTTGCTGAGCAAGGAATTGAAGAGCTTTCTAAACATGTTGACTCTTTAATTACCATTCCAAATGAAAAACTGTTGAAAGTACTGGGTCGTGGTATCACTTTACTTGAAGCCTTTGCTAGCGCGAATGACGTACTTAAAAATGCAGTACAAGGGATTGCAGAGCTTATCACTCGCCCAGGTATGATTAACGTGGACTTTGCAGACGTACGAACAGTGATGTCTGAAATGGGCCACGCTATGATGGGTAGTGGTATTGCTAAAGGTGAAGACCGCGCTGAAGAAGCGGCAGAAATGGCAATTTCAAGCCCTCTACTTGAGGATATCGATCTTGCAGGTGCTCGCGGCGTATTGGTTAACATCACTGCAGGTCTTGATATGAGACTGGATGAATTCGAAACGGTTGGTAACACTGTTAAAGCATTTGCTTCTGACAATGCGACTGTCGTTATCGGTACGTCGTTAGATCCTGATATGGCAGATGAGATCCGCGTAACTGTTGTGGCTACAGGTATTGGTAACGAGAGAAAACCTGATATTACTCTTGTTGCTGGCGGTAAAGCGAAAGTTTCACCAACTGCAGTACAACAAGTAACAGTAGCGGCAAAAGTAGAAGAGAAGACGGCACAACCTTTGCATGAAAAAGCAGAAGTTAAAGTACAATCTTCGCCGGCGCCAAGCATCTCTTCAACGTCAGGCTCGGGGCAAAATGTTGCACCTAAGCCAGAGAAAGAGAGCGGATATCTTGATATTCCTGCTTTTTTACGTCGTCAGGCTGATTAAAATACCGCCACAATTTGACAGTGTTCATAATTTTGGTAATATGTCGGTCGGTAACAATACCGACCGAGCTTTGTGGCATTAAATTAGAGGCAAGCAGATGATCAGACAACGTACTCTGAAAGAGATAGTGAAAACAACTGGTGTGGGTCTCCACTCTGGTCGTAAAGTCACACTTACTCTACGCCCAGCCGCAGCAAACACAGGTATTATTTACCGTCGTACTGACTTAAATCCACCAGTTGATTTCCCAGCTGATCCTGAATCTGTACGTGACACTATGTTATGTACAGCGTTAGTAAACGATGAAGGCGTTCGTATCTCTACAGTTGAGCACTTAAGTGCCGCTCTTGCTGGTATGGGTGTTGATAACGTTATCATCGAAGTAGATGCTCCTGAAATTCCAATTATGGATGGTAGTGCGAGCCCGTTCGTGTACCTGCTACAACAAGCTGGTATCGAAACGCAAAACGCAGCTAAGCGATTCATCCGTATTAAAAAGCCAGTTCGCTTTGAAGATGGTGATAAGTGGGCAGAAATGCGTCCACATAACGGCTTCAAAATGGATTTCCAAATCGAGTTTGATCACCCAGCAATCGATGGTGATGATCAACACTTAGTGTTTGATTTCTCGACTCAAGGCTTTATCAAAGAGATTTCTCGTGCTCGTACTTTCGGGTTCATGCGTGATATCGAATACTTACAGTCACAAAACCTATGTCTAGGTGGTAGTTTTGACTGTGCTATCGTTTTGGATGATTACCGCATCTTGAACGAAGAAGGTCTGCGTTTTGCTAACGAATTCGTTACTCACAAAGTACTTGATGCTATTGGTGACTTGTACATGTGTGGTCATGCAATTGTGGGTGAGTTTAGCGCTTATAAATCAGGTCATGGTCTGAATAACCAATTACTACGTAAAGTGTTAGCAGATCAAGAAGCTTGGGAATGGGCAACTTTCGAAGAGGAAGTTGGTTCACCAGTAGCGTTTGCAGAACCGAATATGGTTTTAGCGTAATACGATTTTTGAAGATTTTAAGAAGCCAGACTAAGTCTGGCTTTTTTTATATCTGCCGTAATGGGAAGTTGCTACAACTTTCTAGCGGCTATTTCTTTGCCAGTTTAGCGATGTTTTCTAAACGTTGTTTAACTTTTGGATTGGCGTTTTGTGCGATCATTAATAGAGACGAGGCGGCATTCTCTGACAGCGGTGGGCGAGGAATTGCCTCTTTTTGATCCTCTCTTGCCCCTTTTTGGGGACGGTAGATCGCTGGATTGATCTTTATTTCAATGCTGATTAGCTTACCGAAGCCTTGGGTTCGCAGCTGATTGAGAATATTTAGCCGATCGTAGTCCACTTTCATTTTGATCGAAGCGCTTGCTGCTTCTAGCACTAAATGTCCGCCACGGACGTTTGCCGCCCTAATATGCGGTTCAATTCCTTTAGGTAACAGTGTTTGCAATATTAGGTTGATCTGGATGATCTCTTTGGCGTGCTGTTGTAACTTACTCAGCCGAGATGATTCGATCAATTCATCTGTCGTTGTGGGGCGATGATCTCGCATTCCGCACTCCTCTTGTAAAGCTCAGAGATATTCTATAACGAATTACTGTTGACTGAAATGAGCGATTAAACAGAGATTATTGGGTTCCAAATACCGTAAAACATTAGGCTTAGTGCACAAAATGCAAAGCTAAGAGCCAACAAGCTCTAATGTTATTGGTTGTTGAACGAAAAATTACTTAAACTATGCGCCACTTAATAAATTTAGTGTCTTGAAAATAAACGTCATCATCACAATATCAAAAGATACATGATTTATCTCAGTATCCTTAGTTGAAAACAGGTAGAGACTGAAGGCATTAAGAGATCGCGGACGATCTAAGCAAAGAGAGATTCACAACAAATGATAACTAAGTTACTGACAAAAGTGGTTGGTAGTCGAAACGACCGAACACTACGCCGTCTAAGAAAAATTGTAAAAGAAATTAATAATTACGAGCCTGCATTTGAAGCTCTGTCCGATGAAGAGCTAAAGGCGAAAACGGTAGAATTCCGTCAACGTCTTGAGCAAGGTGAAAACTTAGACCAATTACTTCCAGAAGCATTTGCAACGGTCCGTGAAGCTTCAAAACGTGTGTTTGGCATGCGTCATTTCGACGTACAGCTAATCGGTGGTATGGTTCTTAACGGCGGCCGAATCGCCGAGATGCGCACAGGTGAAGGTAAAACACTGACGGCAACTCTGCCTGCGTATTTAAATGCTTTACCAAGTAAAGGCGTTCACATTGTTACCGTGAACGACTACCTAGCTAAGCGTGACGCTGAAACAAACCGCCCACTATTCGAATTCCTTGGTCTGACTGTTGGCATAAACGTGCCTAACATGTCGCCACCAGCCAAAAAAGAAGCTTACAAAGCAGATATTCTTTACGGAACAAATAACGAGTTTGGTTTCGACTACCTGCGTGACAACATGGCATTCCGTCCAGAAGACCGTGTGCAACGCGAACGTTTCTTTGCTGTTGTCGATGAAGTGGACTCTATTCTTATCGATGAAGCTCGTACACCGTTAATTATCTCTGGTCCAGCCGAAGATAGCTCTGAGTTATACACTCGTATTAACGTGTTAATTCCATCTTTGCAACGTCAAGATAAAGAAGATTCTGAAGAATACCGTGGTGATGGCCACTACACTGTAGATGAGAAATCTAAACAAGTGTATCTGACTGAAAACGGTCAAGAATTTGTTGAAGAGATTCTAGTTAAGAATGGCTTAATGCAAGAGGGTGATACACTTTACTCTCCTGCTAATATCAGTTTGCTTCACCATGTGAATGCAGCTCTACGTGCTCACGTTTTGTTTGAGA
Source organism: Vibrio ziniensis (assembly GCF_011064285.1). Classification (NCBI taxonomy): domain Bacteria; kingdom Pseudomonadati; phylum Pseudomonadota; class Gammaproteobacteria; order Vibrionales; family Vibrionaceae; genus Vibrio; species Vibrio ziniensis. The sequence continues at coordinate 2,594,487 of NZ_CP049331.1, read as the reverse complement.
AAAACGTCGACTACATTGTCACCGATGATGGTGAAGTTGTTATCGTCGATGAACACACAGGTCGTACTATGCCTGGTCGTCGTTGGTCAGACGGTTTGCATCAAGCTGTTGAAGCAAAAGAAGGTGTTAAGATCCAGAACGAAAACCAAACACTGGCATCGATTACCTTCCAGAACTACTTCCGTTTATACGAAAAACTGTCAGGTATGACAGGTACAGCAGATACTGAAGCGTTCGAATTCCAACAAATCTATGGTTTGGAAACTGTGGTTATTCCAACTAACAAACCTATGATTCGTAACGATATGCCGGATATGGTGTACCGTACAGAAGCGGAAAAATTCGCGGCGATTATAGAAGAGATTAAGAAGTGTGTTGAGAAAGGTCAGCCAGTACTGGTTGGTACGGTATCGATTGAAAAATCTGAACTCCTATCTAATGCGCTGAAGAAAGCGAAGATCAAACACAGCGTACTAAACGCGAAGTTCCATGAAAAAGAAGCAGAAATCGTTGCTGAAGCAGGTAAACCTGGTGCCGTAACTATCGCAACTAACATGGCCGGTCGTGGTACGGACATTGTGCTTGGTGGTAGCTGGCAGATGCAAGTTGAGTCACTAGATAATCCAACACAAGAACAAATTGGTGCGATTAAAGCCGAATGGCGTAATGTACACGATCAAGTGTTAGAAGCTGGTGGTCTGCACATCATTGGTACAGAGCGGCACGAATCACGTCGTATCGATAACCAGTTGCGTGGTCGTTCTGGTCGTCAAGGTGATGCGGGTTCATCTCGTTTCTATCTGTCAATGGAAGATACATTACTACGTATTTTCACTTCTGATCGTATGGCCAGCTTGATCCAAAGCGGTATGGAAGAAGGTGAGGCGATCGAATCTAAGATGCTTTCTCGTTCAATCGAAAAAGCTCAACGTAAGGTTGAAGGTCGTAACTTTGACATCCGTAAGCAGCTTTTAGAATACGATGACGTGGCTAACGATCAACGTCGTGTGGTTTACGAACTACGTGACGAGCTAATGAGCTCAGATGATATTAGCGAAATGATCGAACAAAACCGCGTTGATGTAATAACAGCTTTGATCGATCAGTATATCCCGCCACAATCACTTGATGACATGTGGGATATCGCAGGCCTTACAGATCGCTTGAAGCATGATTTCGACCTTGAGCTTCCTATCCAGTCTTGGTTAGATGAAGATGACAAGCTGTATGAAGAAGCACTTCGTGAACGTATTCTAGAAAACTCGGTAACGGTTTATAAGAATAAAGAAGAAGTGGTTGGTGCTTCTGTAATGCGTAACTTTGAGAAATCTGTAATGTTACAGACTCTGGATACGCTTTGGAAAGAACACCTTGCAGCGATGGATCACTTGCGTCAAGGGATCCACCTACGTGGTTATGCTCAGAAGAACCCTAAACAAGAGTACAAGCGCGAATCGTTTGAACTGTTTGAAGAACTTCTAGAGTCATTAAAATCAGACGTGATCGCTATTCTTTCTAAAGTACGTGTTCAACAACAAGAAGAAGTTGAACGTATGGAAGCACAGCGCCGTGCTCAAGCTGAACAGGCTGCACGTATGAGCCAAGCTCAGCACGAAGGTAGTGATACCAGCGGAAGCGATGCATCAGCAGAGCGTAAGGTGGGGCGTAATGAGCCTTGCCCATGTGGTTCAGGCAAGAAGTACAAACAGTGCCACGGAAAGATCTGATGCGGCGTTGTAACAGTCGATAACAGCGTCGATGGTACTCATTTACTAGCGTAAACTCCGTGCCATCTCCTTGTTCTAGACTGTTACAACTTAGCATAAACATTATTAATTATAAGAGAGTCGCTTAGGCGGCTCTTTTTTTGAGTAAAGAAAAACAAGGGAAGACAGATGAAACGAATTCATATTGTGGCGGGTATTATCTTTAATGAAGATAAGTCGCAGATTTTCATTACTAAGCGTCCTGACAATTTGCACAAAGGTGGATTCTGGGAATTTCCAGGTGGCAAAGTAGAAGAGGGGGAATCTGTTTCGCAGGCAATGGCTCGAGAGCTAGAAGAGGAAATTGGCATTGAAGTGACTGAGCAGCATTTGTTTGAACATCTGGAATATGATTATCCAGAGAAGTCTCTGAAATTTGATTTTATCGTCATCAGTCATTTCAACAATGAACCTTATGGTAAAGAAGGTCAGGATGGGCTTTGGGTAGACATTGCAGCACTAGCAAACTACCAATTTCCAGAAGCAAATGTGCCAATCCTTGAGCGAGTGATTAAAGAGTTTTCGTAAGTGCTAGCTATCAACTTCGATAGTTGGTAGTTTAAAAAGCGTAAGTCGTAGGATAGTCACGAGTAAATGGAGAATTTTGCAATGGTAAGAATTGCAATTGCAGGCGCAGCTGGGCGTATGGGCCGCAATCTGGTCAAAGCAGCACATCATAATTCAGAATCAACAGTTGGTGCAGGGTCTGAGCGCCCTGAGTCTTCTCTTGTGGGTGTTGATATCGGTGAGTTATGTGGTGTTGGTCGATTTGACGTCGCGTTAGTTGATAACTTGGAGTTAGCGGTAGATAGCTTTGATGTCATCGTTGACTTCACTGCTCCAGCGAGCACTCTGGCGAACATCGAACTGTGTAAGAAATACGGTAAGAAGCTGGTTATCGGCACAACGGGTTTTACCGAGCAAGAGCGTAAGCTTATTGATGAAGCCGCTAAGGTTATCCCAATTGTTATGGCTCCAAACTACAGTGTTGGTGTTAACCTAGTATTTAAGCTGCTAGAAAAGGCTGCGAAAGTGATGGGAGATTACTGCGATATCGAAATTATCGAAGCGCATCACCGTCACAAAGTTGATGCTCCATCGGGAACTGCTATTGGTATGGGGGAAGCGATTGCCAGTGCTATGGGTAACAAACTTAATGATGTTGCTGTATATGCACGTGAAGGCATCACTGGTGAACGTACTCGTAATGAGATTGGTTTTGCAACCATTCGTGCTGGTGACATCGTTGGTGAGCATACAGCTATGTTTGCAGACATTGGTGAACGTGTAGAGATCACTCATAAAGCAACAGACCGTATGACATTTGCCAATGGTGCTATTCGTGCGGCGGTTTGGTTGAATCAAAAATCAACAGGCTTTTATAGCATGACTGATGTACTAGGTTTGAACGAACTGTAATTACATAATTATGCGCCAGGTTCGCTTGGCGCATAACAAATTATCTAACATTTTCTATTAATTTTATCTTTCCTATAAATCGAGTTATTCCTTAACTTTTTAAGTGATTTTGTCTTGTTTAGGTTAATTTCTCTGTTTTACCTTCATTTTTGACAATTAAAAAATAAGATTAACGTTTGCTTATTTTTTTTGCGCTGATTTCAATTGTTAACAAACTATTTTTTGCTGTTTGAAAAACAAAACCTCATAAATATTACTTTTAAATGCTTAAAACATGCACTTTTGATGGGTTAGGTCGATTTTTTAGCTCTAAGGTAATAAATTTAAATTTAATTTCCCTGCTAACGTTGACATGGGTCACAGTGATCTCTAAAATACCGCCAATTTGTCAAAATTACCCTAGAGCATGATTTTCACGCTAACAGGAAGGCAAATTTGCAATTTAATTTATATTTTATGCATTTTTATTCTGGAGGTTGTCTTGAGTAAATCAGCACTGTTAGTCCTAGAAGATGGGACAGTGTTCCGCGGAGTGTCCATTGGGGCAGATGGTTCATCCGTTGGTGAAGTTGTTTTTAATACCTCGATGACGGGGTACCAAGAAATCCTCACTGATCCTTCCTATTCTCAACAAATTGTTACACTAACTTATCCTCACATTGGCAATACCGGTACTAATACCGAAGATGAAGAATCTTCTTCAATTCATGCACAAGGCCTTGTGATCCGCGATCTTCCTCTTATCGCTTCTAACTTCCGTAGTGAACAATCTCTTTCTGATTACCTTAAATCACAAAATATCGTCGGTATTGCTGATATCGATACGCGTAAACTAACGCGCATTTTACGTGAGAAAGGTGCTCAGAACGGTTGCATCATGGCGGGCGATAACCTAGATGAAGCATTAGCGTTGGTAAAAGCTAAAGAATTCCCAGGCCTTAAAGGTATGGATTTAGCGAAAGTGGTAACGACCAAAGAAGCGTACGAATGGAAACAAGGTTCATGGACACTGGAAGGTGGTCTACCTGAACCTAAAAATGATATTGAGCTACCGTACCACGTAGTAGCTTACGATTTTGGTGCGAAACGCAACATTCTGCGTATGTTGGTTGACCGTGGTTGTCGTTTAACAGTTGTTCCTGCAGAAACTTCTGCTGAAGAAGTTCTGGCGATGAATCCAGATGGCGTGTTCCTATCAAATGGCCCTGGTGACCCAGCACCTTGTACTTACGCAATCGAAGCGACAAAAACTTTCCTTGAGAAAAGTCTACCTGTGTTTGGTATCTGTTTAGGCCACCAAATCCTTGCACTAGCTTCTGGTGCTCAGACTGTAAAAATGAAGTTTGGCCACCACGGTGCGAACCACCCAGTTAAAGACCTTGATCGTGGTGTGGTAATGATTACTTCTCAAAACCACGGTTTTGCTGCGGACGAAGCAACGCTACCAGAGAACCTACGTGCAACGCACAAGTCATTATTTGACGGTTCTCTACAAGGTATCCACCGTACGGATAAGCCAGCATTTAGCTTCCAAGGTCACCCTGAAGCAAGTCCTGGTCCGCACGATGCTGCACCGCTATTTGACCACTTCATTGAATTGATTAAACAACACCGCGCTTAATTGGAGTAGTAGATAATGCCAAAACGTACTGACATTCAGAGCATTCTTATTTTAGGTGCAGGTCCAATTGTTATCGGTCAGGCTTGTGAGTTTGACTACTCTGGTGCTCAAGCGTGTAAAGCGCTACGTGAAGAGGGTTACCGAGTTATCCTTGTGAACTCAAACCCAGCAACAATCATGACTGACCCAGAAATGGCAGATGCAACATACATCGAGCCAATTCACTGGGAAGTTGTACGTAAGATCATCGAGAAAGAACGCCCAGATGCGATTCTTCCAACAATGGGTGGTCAAACGGCACTGAACTGTGCACTAGCTCTAGAAGCTAACGGTGTACTAAAAGAGTTCGGCGTAGAGATGATTGGTGCGACTGCTGACGCAATCGACAAAGCAGAAGACCGTTCTCGCTTTGATAAAGCAATGAAGTCTATCGGTCTTGAATGTCCGCGTGCTGATACTGCAAAAACAATGGAAGAAGCTTACCGTGTTCTAGATATGGTTGGTTTCCCATGTATCATTCGTCCGTCATTTACTATGGGTGGTACTGGTGGTGGTATCGCTTATAACAAAGAAGAATTCGAAGAAATCTGTACTCGTGGTCTGGATCTATCTCCAACCAACGAACTGCTTATCGATGAATCTCTAATCGGTTGGAAAGAGTACGAGATGGAAGTTGTTCGTGATAAGAACGACAACTGTATCATCGTTTGTGCGATTGAAAACTTCGACCCAATGGGTATCCACACCGGTGACTCAATCACTGTTGCTCCTGCTCAGACTTTGACTGACAAAGAGTACCAAATCATGCGTAACGCTTCTCTAGCGGTACTGCGTGAAATCGGTGTAGAGACTGGTGGTTCAAACGTTCAGTTTGGTATCAACCCGAAAGATGGCCGTATGGTTATCATCGAGATGAACCCACGTGTATCTCGTTCTTCTGCTCTAGCTTCTAAAGCAACAGGTTTCCCAATTGCGAAAATTGCAGCGAAACTGGCAGTTGGCTTCACTCTAGATGAGCTAATGAACGACATCACTGGCGGTGCAACACCAGCATCGTTCGAACCTACTATCGACTATGTAGTGACTAAGATTCCTCGCTTTAACTTCGAGAAATTTGCTGGTGCAAATGACCGTCTGACTACTCAGATGAAGTCTGTTGGTGAAGTTATGGCAATCGGTCGTAACCAACAAGAATCTCTACAAAAAGCACTTCGTGGCCTTGAAGTAGGCGCGAACGGTCTTGATGAGATGGTTGACCTAGATGCTCCAGATGCATTAACGAAGATTCGTTACGAATTGAAAGAAGCTGGCGCAGAGCGTATTTGGTACATTGCTGACGCATTCCGTGCAGGTATGTCTGTTGATGGTGTATTCAATCTGACAAACGTTGACCGTTGGTTCCTAGTTCAAATTGAAGAACTAGTGAAACTGGAAGCTGAAGTGAAAGCGGGCGGTTTTGCTGGCCTGACTCAAGATGTTCTGAAGAAGATGAAGCGCAAAGGCTTCTCTGATGCACGTCTGTCTAAGCTACTAGGTGTTGCTGAAAGCGAAATTCGTCGTCTACGTGACCAGTACAATATCCACCCTGTTTACAAGCGTGTAGATACTTGTGCGGCTGAATTTGCTTCAGATACTGCTTACATGTACTCATCTTACGATGACGAGTGTGAAGCGAACCCAACAGATAAAGACAAGATCATGGTTCTTGGCGGCGGTCCAAACCGTATCGGTCAAGGTATTGAATTTGACTACTGTTGTGTACACGCATCTCTAGCACTACGCGAAGATGGCTACGAAACTATCATGGTTAACTGTAACCCTGAGACAGTTTCTACAGACTACGACACTTCAGACCGTCTGTACTTCGAACCAGTAACACTGGAAGACGTACTAGCAATCGTACGTGTTGAAAAGCCAAAAGGCGTTATCGTGCAGTACGGTGGTCAAACTCCGCTGAAACTGGCTCGTGCTCTAGAAGCTGCGGGTGTGCCAATTATCGGTACTAGCCCAGATGCTATCGACCGTGCGGAAGACCGTGAACGCTTCCAAGCTGCTGTTGAACGTTTAGGTTTACTACAGCCTCAAAACGCAACAGTAACGACAATGGAACAAGCGATTGAGAAGTCGAAAGATATCGGTTTCCCGCTAGTTGTACGTCCTTCGTACGTACTAGGTGGTCGTGCGATGGAAATCGTATACGACGAGCAAGACCTACGTCGTTACTTCAACGAAGCGGTAAGCGTATCAAACGAGTCTCCAGTTCTACTTGACCGTTTCCTAGACGATGCAACTGAAGTGGATGTTGACGCTATCTGTGACGGCGAGCGCGTGGTTATCGGCGGTATCATGGAACATATTGAACAAGCAGGTGTTCACTCAGGTGACTCAGCATGTTCACTGCCAGCATACACGCTAAGCAAAGAAATTCAGGACAAGATGCGTGAACAAGTTGAGAAACTGGCTTTCGAACTTGGTGTACGTGGTCTGATGAATACCCAGTTTGCGGTTAAAGATAACGAAGTTTACATCATCGAAGTAAACCCACGTGCTGCACGTACAGTACCATTCGTATCTAAAGCAACGGGTGCACCATTAGCGAAAATCGCTGCACGTGTAATGGCGGGTCAGTCTCTGGAGCAACAAGGCTTCACTAAAGAGATTATTCCTCCTTACTACTCAGTGAAAGAAGTGGTACTACCGTTCAACAAATTCCCAGGTGTTGACCCACTGTTAGGCCCAGAAATGCGCTCTACTGGTGAGGTGATGGGTGTTGGTGCAACATTCGCTGAAGCATACGCTAAAGCAGAATTAGGTTGTGGCGCTGTATATCCTAAAGAAGGCCGCGCACTGCTTTCTGTTCGTGAAGGCGATAAAGAGCGTGTTGTTGACCTGGCTTCTAAGCTAGTGAAACTAGGCTACCAATTGGATGCAACGCACGGTACAGCTGTCATTCTGGGTGAAGCAGGTATCAACCCACGTTTGGTAAACAAAGTTCATGAAGGTCGTCCACACATTTTGGACCGCATCAAGAACAATGAATACACCTACATCGTGAATACAGCGTCAGGTCGTCAAGCGATTGAAGATTCTAAATTGTTACGTCGTGGTGCTTTGGCTCAGAAAGTGAACTACACAACAACGCTAAATGCAGCGTTTGCAACCTGTATGTCTCATACTGCTGATGCAAAAGCGACGGTAACTTCAGTACAAGAACTTCACGCTAAAGTAAAAGCTAGTCTAGCGTAAGAGATAATAAATCGATAAACCTTAAGGTTTATCTGACAACCTCATTGCCCGCTCATTTGAGCGGGCTTTTTTATTACTTCTCGCTATGATTTCGCTATCTCAAACAGTAACTTGGTGTTAATTTGATTGTTCGATGTCGTAGTTTTGGAAAATCATGGAAGTTTCATTCGAAGTGCTGGCGATCCTGTTTTTTGTCGCAGGTGCAGCAGGTTTTATTGACGCCATGGCTGGTGGCGGTGGTCTCTTAACATTACCAGCATTATTAGCCGCAGGCGTACCTCCCACACAAGCTCTAGCCACCAACAAATTACAAAGCTCATTCGGTAGTTTCTCTGCCAGTTTGTACTTTGTCCGCCGTGGCATTGTGAATCTCAAGGAAATGCGTCTTGCTATTTTGTGTACCTTTATTGGTGCAGCAATTGGGGCAGAGTTAGTACAGCAGTTTGATGCTTCTCTACTGACCAGTTTGATACCTTTGTTATTGGTTGGTATCTCTCTCTATTTTCTGTTTGCTCGGCAAACCAAGGCTGATTCAGGTAAAAGGCCGCTGTCAGAATCGGCATTTGCTTTTAGTGTCGGTAGCTGCGTAGGATTCTACGATGGATTTTTTGGTCCGGGTACGGGATCAATCTTTACTGTCTGCTTCGTCGTTCTTGGGCACTTTTCGTTAGTGGATGCAACAGCGCGAACGAAAATCCTTAATTTCACGTCAAACATTGCTGCGTTACTGTTTTTCGTGATTGCAGGTTTACCTATCTGGAAATTGGGCTTGGTGATGGCGTGTGGGCAGTTTTTCGGGGCTCGCTTAGGTGCGAAAGTGGTAATCACTAAAGGCCAAAAGTGGATTCGACCTTTAGTTATTCTGATGTCGATGTTGATGGCAACAAAACTGTTGTGGCAACAACACTCGCAGTGGTTTATGAGCTTATTTGGTTAGAGCAAAAGTGGGCAGTGATAAATGCCAACGAATAGCACCAAGACGAATGATCAGCGTTGATGCGACACCTGAAAGTAGAGCGACCGAGTTGTCATACCCCATAGCTAATGCTGTGGTATGGAATACACCACCCACAATACATGCTGTTGCGTAGACTTCACTGCGCAACACCATTGGAATTTCTCTCGCTAATACGTCGCGGATAATGCCTCCGCCACAGCCGGTGATCACACCCATTATAATCGCGATTATGGCTGAATCTTGATACATCAATGCTTTTTCAACACCGATACCCACGAAGAAAGCCAGACCGACAGCATCACAAACAGGCAGAACCCACCAAGGGATGCGCTTTGGGCGGCGTACCAGCGCCATAGTTAAAATGCAGGTAACGATGATTACCCAGATATAAGTGGTATCTTTTATCCAGAATACAGGTGTAGCACCGAGCGCCATATCGCGGATCGTACCGCCACCGATAGCCGTAACACTTGCCAAGACTGTGACGCCGAAAGGATCCATTTTTAAACGACCAGCTAGTAATACGCCAGAAATTGCGAAAATAGCCGTACCAAACATATCGATTAAATAAAGTAGTGAGGTATCCAATTGTTATCTGCTACCAAAAAGGGTTATCGAAAGGTGGTGGATTGTAAGACTTTTTTTACGTGCTGTTAATCGTTTCTTACTTTATCAAAGTAGTCACATACTTCTTCAATTGCGTTTAGTGTTCTTGGCGTTGAGCGATTAATCCAGTCTGAATTTAATGCCCAAACATGGCCTTGCTGTACCGCAGGAATTTGATCTTTCCAGGCAAGCCACATGTTGCCGTTCGCAATAGCATGTTCAGAGGTGAAGATGACATCTGGTTGGGCGACCAGCACTTGCTCTATGCCCACTTGAGGGTAGGGTGTCGCACTGTGTTCAAAGATGTTTTCTCCGCCACAGAACCGAAAAACTTCACTTGGCCAACTGTCTTGAGCCAAGGTGATGATTGGCTTTTCACTGAGCTGATAGAAGTAACGTACTGGTGTAGCCTGTGAGTATTGTGATTTCAGCTGAGCTAGGCGCTCACGAAATTCTTTTGCGGCTCGCTTACCTTGTTGTGGGTCATCTGCGTACTGGCTGAGTTTTTCAATATTGGTAGCAATATCGTCGAGCGTATTGACTTGAGAATCAAAGAATTTAAAACCGAGCTGCTTGAGTTTAGCGATTTCTTTGGCAGGGTTTCCCTTCGGCCAAGCAATAATCAGGTCTGGTTTGAGCGCCATAATTCGTTCTAACTTCACGCCTTGGTAGTTTGCCACCTTCTCAATGTTTTTCGCTTCTTCCGGGTAGTCGCTGTAATCCGTTACGCCAACAAGTTTATCCCCTAAACCGGCTGCAAATGCCAGTTCAGTGGCATGTGGCGCAAGGCTAATAATGCGTTTAATCGAAGGTTCAGCGTGAGTAGGTGTGGAAAGTAATAGAGCAGTGAAGGCGAGTGACCAAAAACGCATTTATATTCCTTTATAGATGGCGACAAGTAGCAGGCTTTCAATAAGTATCCAGAGAAAGAGTCGCCAAGCAAGTAAACTGTGTATCTGAGATAGGTGAAGCGCTGATGGAACGATACGTCCACCAATTTTCGCTCGCAGCACTTTCTGTTCGCCGTAGATAGCTGGACCACCTAAAGCAAGTTCAAGCTTTCCTCCGATTGAGCACAGTAACCAGCTAGGGCCTGGTAGTGGCCATGAACGGCTCTGGGTCTTAATGGCTTGCAGGGCTTTGCCTGAGTTGTTACCTAATGTAATCATAAGGCTAAATAGCCTTAGAGGAAGAAATTCGAGCACTGCGATGGCGCGAACAATAGGCAGACCAAAAGGATTGAATTGTGAGCGTGAAGGCGACCAAGCTCGCGCAAGTTCTGCCATTAATCGATAGATAAATGCGCCCGTAGCACCTAATAGAGCATACCAGAAAAGCACAACCACAACGTTGCGTCCAAACCCCATAATAATGGTTTCCGCACCTGCTTTGCCTAACCCTACGCTAGATAAGGTGTTAGTCTCTCTGTTCACAAAAGGTTCAAGAAGTTTACGAGCGCGAGCTTTATCCTCTCTGGCTAACGCTTTACCCAACTTGTTGGCGAGCTGACCATTATTGCGCCAGTCTAAAGCCAGAATCAAAAGTGCTAATTCATACAGTTGGGGTTGCCAAACGAGAGGTTTTAAAGCAATGCAAAACAGTAGCGCCGGGATGATCATCAACAACCAAGCCAATGTGCCTGAAATGATGCTTTGTGAATAATTGCTGTTGGTGTTGACTTTATTGGCAAGAATTTCGGCAAACTTGTGCCATAAAATAGCAGGATGTGCAGCTCTTGGAATTGGTAAGATGTAATGCAACAAAAGTGCGCCCCACATAATGAGGAGCGCACCTTCAGCATAAACGGTCGTAATAAAATCGTTCATCAAGATGAGTGGCTTACTTTAGCAACTCAACCATTTTTAACACCATCTCAGATGAGCTTTGTGCCGCTAGCGGTAGGAACTCATCGAATGACATTGGTGATTCTTTATCTGCAACATCAGAGATTGCACGAACCACAACGAATGGTACTTGGAACTGGTGACAAGTTTGGGCAATCGCTGACGCTTCCATTTCAACCGCGATAACAGAAGGGAAGTGTTTGCGGATAAAGTCTTGGCGTTCAGCGGTACAAACGAACGCATCACCAGTACAAATCAAACCGCGTACTGCGTGTTTGTCAGTGTTCGTTTCGTTAGAGATAGCTTCAAGAGCCTTCTCTGCGACAGCCATCAGTTTCTCGTCTGCCGAAAATGCTGCAGGCTGACCTGCCATTTGACCCATTTCATAGCCAAATGCTGTCACATCCGCATCGTGATGACGAACTTCCGTTGAGATAACAACATCGCCCATAGTTAAACTAGAATCAAAACCACCCGCAGAACCTGTGTTGATAACAACGTCAGGTTGGTATTCATCTAGAAGAATCGTTGTACCTATTGCGGCTGCTACTTTACCGATACCTGACTGAAGCAGAACGACATCAACGCCGTGGATTTTACCTGAGTAATAAGTACAGCCACCTTTGCTGACTTCCTGACATTGCTCAAGAGCGTCTTTTAGAATAGCGACTTCTTGTTGCATCGCACCGATGATGCCAATTTTCATGAGGTATCTCTTTTATAAGTTGTTAATTGAAAAATAGCCTGAAGTTTATCATGAGATTAGACAATTTATCGAGATTCGGCTGCTTATCTTATCGCTCGTAAGCAAGTGACTGGAAAAGAGCTCTTATGGTTCGAATATTAATCCAGCAAGATTGAGCTTTTCTCTTAGTTCTGCTGCTCTGCGGCGGTTGACCCCAAAATCGCTATAACCGACTCGAGATTCAGAACGAACCAGCAAATGGTCATCTTCAATTTTTAGTTCTAAGTCATCGACAAAGCGCATGATGCGAGAGGTGCATTCAATGCGTAGATAGTCATCAGTTTTCTCTGCGGTTTGAGCGCCAGAAAGAGTCAAAGCAACACGTTCCACTTGCTCCAGCGTAACTCCTGAGCGGAGTATAAAAGGAGCAAGGCTATATTTTTCTCGTGTTTCAATAGTCGAAACACAGTTGGGTTTAGTACCGCATGGTGTATTTGTACGATCAACCATAGGAGGATTTCCTTTGCTACAAGCACTGAGCAGCACCGTTGAAAAAATAAGAAGTGGAACCTTATACATTTGCAAAACCTGTTGTTATCAGCCCTAAGCTATCTATCAATCACTACTAAAAAATAATTTGCAATTATATAAATAAAAAAGGATCCGTGTTGAGACGGATCCTCTTTTTCAGTACATAAGATGATTCAAACACCCAAGTAATCTAGAATGCCATCAGCGGCTTTACGACCTTCATCGATTGCTGTGACCACCAGATCTGAGCCTCGCACGGCATCGCCGCCAGCAAAGATCTTCTCATTGGTGGTTTGGAACTTAAATGATTGTTCTGAAGGGGCTTTGATTCGACCCCATTGATCCAATTCTACGCCGTGTGGCTCTAACCAGCTCATTTGATGAGGTTGGAAACCAAACGCCATGATAACTGCATCTGCTTCTAGTACATGTTCACTACCTGCAACTGGCTCTGGACGTCGACGACCTGCATCATCTGGCTCACCTAAAGCGGTCTGAACCACTTTTACACCGGTTACTTTGCCTGACGCGTCTACTTCAATGCCAAGAGGTTGAAGGTTGAACATAAATTCCACACCTTCTTCTTTGGCATTTTTCACTTCGCGGCGTGAGCCAGGCATGTTCTCTTCATCACGACGGTAGGCACAGATAACACGTGAAGCATTTTGACGAACTGAAGTGCGTACACAGTCCATCGCTGTATCACCACCACCCAGAACCACGACTTTCTTACCTTGCATGTCGATAAATGGGTCGGTGCTTTCTAAGTTCATCACTTTGTAAGTGTTTGAAATTAAGAACGGCAATGCGTCAAATACGCCTTGTGCATCTTCATTTTGTAAACCCGCACGCATGTATTTGTAAGTACCAACGCCAAGGAACACCGCATCGTATTCGTTGATCAGATCTTGTAGCTGAACATCTTTACCGACTTCTACATTCAAGCGGAACTCAACACCCATTTCAGTGAATACGCGACGACGGTTTTCCATCACCCCTTTTTCAAGTTTGAAAGAAGGGATACCGAAAGTCAGCAAGCCACCAATTTCAGGGTAACGGTCAAACACTACAGGTTTAACGCCGTTACGAACCAAAATATCAGCAGCGGCAAGTCCAGCAGGGCCTGCACCGATAATGGCAACTTTTTTATCCGTCCACTCAACGTGAGACATGTCAGGTTTCCAGCCCATTTCAAATGCAGTATCGGTAATGTATTTTTCAATATTACCTATGGTTACTGCGCCGAAATCCGCATTCAGAGTACATGAACCTTCACATAGACGGTCTTGCGGACACACGCGACCACACACTTCAGGCAAGCTATTGGTTTGGTGTGCAAGGTCAGCGGCTTCCATAATGCGACCTTCATTGGCAAGTTTCAGCCATTGTGGAATGTAGTTGTGAACAGGACATTTCCACTCACAGTATGGGTTACCGCAATCCAAGCAGCGGTCAGCTTGCGCTGTTGCCTGCTGCTTAGTGAAAGGTTCGTAAATTTCTACGAATTCAATTTTACGGATGTTGAGTGGCTTCTTTGCCGGATCAACACGGTTAACATCAATAAATTGGTATACGTTCTGGCTCATAAAACTGGCTCCTTCCAATTATTGTGCTTGAACACGTAGTTCTGCAGCGCTACGGCTTTGGTGACCCAATAGGGTTTGTAGGTCCGCAGCCTGTGGTTTGATTAAATAGAACTTCGGAATCCATTCATCAAAGTTCGCTAGAATGTTTTCTGCGTGAGCAGAACCTGTCTCTTCTAAGTGCTCTGCGATAAGTCCACGCAGATGCTCTTGATGGATATAGAGATCTTTCAGCGATAACGCTTCAACAGATTCTTCGTTTACACGACCTTGGAAATCACCGTTCTCATCAAGAACGTAGGCAAAACCGCCCGTCATACCAGCACCAAAGTTCACACCAGTTGCGCCAAGAATAGCGACGATACCACCTGTCATATATTCACAAGCGTTATCACCAGCACCTTCAATCACACTGATAGTGCCTGAGTTACGTACTGCGAAACGTTCGCCAGCTTTACCAGCAGCAAACAGTTTTCCGCCTGTAGCGCCATATAAACAGGTGTTACCGATAATAGTGGCTTCGTTACAGCTAAAGGCAGTACCTAAATGCGGTTTGATGACAATCTTACCGCCAGCCATGCCTTTACCAACGTAGTCGTTCGCATCACCAGTTAGGTATAGTTCTACACCACCAGCGTTCCACACGCCGAAAGATTGACCCGCAGTACCATCCAGTACCACTTTGATTGGCGAGCCCGCTAAACCAGCATTACCGTAGCGTTTAGCAATTTCACCCGACAAACGAGCACCCACAGAGCGGTCTGTGTTGATCACGTCGTAGTAAAGCTCGATAGATTGCTGTTTCTCTACCGCGTCAATCGCATCTTCGACGATTTTCTGGTTGAGAACGCCTTTATCAAACGGTGTGTTTGGCTCTGTGCAGCTTAGAGGTAGTCCTTGAGGTGACACCGGAGCTTCAAGAATGCCAGACAAATCAAGTTTACTTTGCTTCGCTGTTAAACCTTGAACCGCTTCTAGCAGGTCAGTACGACCAATCAGATCAGTGAGTTTCTCAACGCCAAGTTCTGCTAAGTATCCACGTACTTCTTCAGCAATGCCGGTGAAGTAGTTGATGACCATTTCTGGCAGACCTTTGAAGTAGTCTTTACGCAGAGTTTCGTCTTGCGTTGCTACACCAGTTGCACAGTTGTTTAGGTGACAGATACGTAGGAACTTACAGCCCATTGCAACCATAGGCCCCGTACCAAAGCCGAAGCTTTCAGCACCTAAAATAGCCCCTTTGATTACGTCGAGACCGGTTTTTAAACCACCATCGACTTGCAGACGAATCTTATGACGCAGACCGTTAGCAACCAGTGCTTGTTGTGTTTCAGCAAGACCAAGCTCCCACGGGCTACCTGCATATTTCACTGAAGTCAGTGGACTTGCTGCTGTACCGCCGTCGTAACCCGAAATGGTAATTAAATCGGCATAAGCTTTCGCAACACCAGTTGCGATAGTGCCAACACCCGGTTCTGAAACCAGTTTTACTGATACTAGCGCTTTCGGGTTCACTTGCTTCAAGTCGAAGATAAGCTGTGCTAAGTCTTCGATAGAGTAAATATCGTGGTGTGGTGGCGGTGAAATTAGGGTTACGCCTTGTACTGAGTGACGAAGTTTCGCTATTTCTGCGGTCACTTTATGACCCGGAAGCTGACCACCTTCACCCGGTTTCGCACCTTGAGCGACTTTGATCTGCAATACGTCCGCATTGGTTAAGTAGTGCGGTGTTACGCCAAAACGACCCGATGCGACTTGTTTGATTCGCGAGTTACGCTCAGTACCAAAACGACGAGGATCTTCACCACCTTCACCAGAGTTAGAGAAACCACCTAGACGGTTCATCGCAGTCGCTAGCGCTTCGTGCGCTTCTGGGCTCAGAGCACCGATAGACATCGCCGCAGAGTCGAAGCGTTTGAATAGCTCAGTTGCGGGTTCAATCTTCTCAAGTGCTAGTGGTTTATCTGATTTTTTCAGTTTCAACAGGTCACGCAGCATCGCGGCTGGTCTTTCGTTAACTTGTTTGGCAAATTGTTTGTAATCACTGCTTTCGCCAGACTTCACAGCTTTTTGCAGAGTGCCGACTACATCTGGGTTGTAAGCGTGGTATTCGCCACCGTGAACGTATTTCAGTAAACCGCCATGTTCTAGAGATTTACGTGCCGCCCATGCTTTGCGAGATAGGTTGAACAAGTCTTGTTGGAAATCTTCAAAACTTGCACCCTGAATGCGTGTTTTCACGCCTTTAAAGCAAAGATCAACAACATCAGTATGTAGCCCCACCGCTTCAAATAGCTGAGAACAGCGGTAAGAGGCAACCGTAGAAATACCCATCTTCGACATGATCTTATACAGACCTTTGTTGATGCCGTACTGGTAGTTCTGCATCACATCGCGGTAGCTCTTATCAATCGCACCGTCATCGACCATCTTGCCTAATACTTCGTAAGCCAGATATGGGTAAATCGCTGTTGCACCAAAGCCGATTAGCACCGCAAATTGGTGTGGGTCACGTGCCGTTGCTGTTTCAACAATGATGTTGGCATCACAACGCAGATTCTCTTCAACCAAGCGAGTATGAATCGCACCCACAGCCATTGCTGCAGGGATTGGTAGTTTGTCTTTTGTTAGCGCACGATCTGATAGCACAAGTAGAACAGTGCCACCACGAACCACTTCAACGGCTTTATCACACAAGTCGATCACTGCTTGTTGCAGAGTCGATTGTTGTGGATCGAAGTTGATATCCAGAATCGTGTTGCGGTAGTGCTGATCACTCAGTGTTAGCAACTGCTGCATGTCAGAGTAGAGCAGAATAGGCGAGTCAAAAGTAACGCGGTGCGCGTGACCATCAGTCTCGTTAAACACGTTCATCTCTTGACCGATACTGGTTGCTAGCGACATTACGTGCTTTTCACGCAGTGGGTCGATAGGTGGGTTAGTCACCTGTGCAAATTTTTGACGGAAGTAGTCAGTGATCAAGCGCTCTTTAGAAGAAAGTACAGCCATTGGGGTATCGTCACCCATTGAGCCAACGGCTTCTTGCCCCATATCACCTAGCACACGAAGTACTTGATCCACTTCTTCGTTGGTCATTGCAAACTGCTTTTGGTATGTCTTTAGCAGCGTTTCATCAAAGCTACGCTCGCCAACTTGATCATCAGGAAGTTCAGCAAAAGACTTGAGTTTGTAAACGTTGTTTTTCATCCACTCGCGGTATGGGTGGCGGCTCTTAAGATCGTTATCGATCTCGCTTGATTGCCACAATTTGCCTTTGCGAGTGTCAATAACCAGTAGCTCACCCGGTCCAACACGACCTTTTTCTGCCACTTCATCAGGCGCGTAGTTCCAAATGCCCACTTCAGAAGCAAGAGTGATCAGTTTGTCTTTGGTGATCACATAGCGAGCTGGGCGCAGACCATTACGGTCTAAGTTACACGCTGCGTAGCGACCATCAGATAGAACGATACCTGCTGGCCCATCCCACGGTTCCATGTGTTTTGAGTTGAAATCGTAGAATGCACGCAGATCTTCATCCATGTCTGGGTGGTTTTGCCACGCTGGTGGAACAAGCATACGCATGGCACGGAACAGATCCATACCGCCTGCTAGGAACAGATCCAGCATGTTATCTAGGCTTGAAGAGTCAGAGCCTGTCTCGTTAACAAAAGGTGCAGCCGTGCTGAGATCGGGCAGTAGTGGCGAGGCAAACTTATATGCGCGCGCACGAGCCCATTGGCGGTTACCGTCAATGGTGTTGATCTCACCGTTGTGGGCAAGATAACGGAAAGGCTGAGCCAAAGGCCAACGAGGTTGAGTATTGGTAGAAAAACGCTGGTGGAACAGGCAGATAGCCGATTCCATACGCAAATCAGCAAGATCCAAGTAAAAACGAGGTAAATCTGCTGGCATACACAAGCCTTTATAAACAATAACTTGTGTAGAAAGAGAACAGATGTAGAAATCTGAATCGTCAGTAATTTGTTTTTCGATACGACGGCGAGCAATGTAAAGACGGCGCTCAATATCGCGCTCACGCCAACCCGCAGGTGCCGTAATAAAGATCTGTTGAATGTCTGGTAATGAATCGGCTGCGATTGGGCCTAAAACCTTTGGATTGGTTGGTACGATACGCCAGCCAGTAACAGACAAGGTTTCTTTTGATAGCTCTTTATTTATGATGTCGCGAGCAGCTTGGGCTTTGACGGGATCTTGGCTGAGAAACACCATGCCAATCGCGTATTGCTTACCAAGGTTCCAACCTTGTTCTTCGGCAATTAAACGTAGATAAGAGTCAGGCTTTTGCAGTAGAAGACCGCAGCCATCACCGGTTTTTCCATCGGCAGCGATGCCGCCACGGTGTGTCATGCGATCAAGTGCAGAAATCGCTGTGCGAACTAATTTATGACTAGCTTGACCTTCCATGTGCGCAATCAAGCCGAATCCACAGTTGTCTTTCTCAAGACGAGGATCATATAGAGCCATTGCAATTCTCCCTTTGCTTCTGTCTACAAGACAGTAAATGACTAACTATTCTTATATACCCTTCCTGCTTTTAGTGACAGGTTTGCTGAGTGTATTTGTCTCCTCTCATGAGAACCGACGATCTACATGGTATAGGAGGTCATTCACTTGTCGCTTTTTGCCACTGCGAGTTATTTGGATATTGTTGTTGTTATTATTTGGATATTTATTACTAAGAATTGACTAAAAATTTAACAATTTTGAGCAGTTTGTTTTCAGTGAGTTCACAACCTATAGCGAATTGTGAAAAAGGTCAAGTTGTTGGGCTAAAATCATCTTTGAGTGCAATTTACCGCTGATTAACCTTAAATAGTTTAATAAATTCAATACGATAAATAATGTGTTGCCACAAAAAATTAACATATAAATCTCAGGAGATGAGAAAAGAATAAAAAAGGCTAGCAGTGTATGCTAGCCAAATGGAAGGTCTAAAAGAAATTTTTTGTGTGAATAAAAAAGGTTTCTAGAGTATCGAACTATAAAAACCTTTTGTTATGAATCATTATGCTGAAAGCATTAATGAATCAGCTTTTGCTTCTAGATTGGTATTACCCATTAGGTATTCGTCGATTGAACGAGCACATTCGCGTCCTTCGTTGATACAACGTACAACCAGAGACTGGCCTGTACGCATATCGCCCGCAGCGAAAACACCCTCTTGGTTAGTAGCGAAACCTTCGGTCGCTACGTTACCACGTTCATCAAGAGCAATATCCAACTGAGCAAGCACGCCATGTGGTTCTGGGTGTAAGAAACCCATCGCTAAAAATGCCATATCACACGGAATAACACGTTCGCTGCCTGCAACTTCGGTAAAGTTGCGAGAATCACTCCAAACGATGTCAGCAATACGCAATCCAGTGACTTCGCCTTTATCGTTACCGATAAACTCTTTAGTCAGGATATTCCAATGACGCTCACAGCCTTCTTCGTGAGAAGTAGAGGTACGAAGAATCATAGGGTATTGCGGCCAAGGCATGTTGGCTGGGCGCTTATCTGCTGGTACTGGCATGATTTCAACTTGTGTAATGCTTGCAGCGCCGTGACGGTTCGATGTACCAACACAGTCAGAACCGGTGTCACCACCACCGATAACCACAACGTGCTTACCTTTAGCATGGATCTCTTCCGTTTTCAGATCCATGTTGTTCGCACGACGGTTGTTCTGAGCAAGGAACTGCATCGCAAAGTACACGCCATTCAGCTCGCGACCTGGAATTGGCAGATTGCGAGGAACCGTAGAACCACCAGTTAGCAGTACCGCATCGAATTCTTGGCGTAGCTGTTGAGCATTAATATCGACACCAACATGCGCATTAACGATAAACTGAACACCCGCTTCAGCCATCAGATTGATTTTACGATCAATCACTTCCATGCTGAGTTTGAAGTCAGGAATACCAAAACGTAGCAAGCCACCTACTTTTTCATCGCGTTCATAAACCGTTACCGTATGACCAGCACTGTTTAATTGTTCTGCAGCGGCTAAGCCCGCAGGACCTGAACCGATGATGGCGATTTTCTTACCAGTACGAGTACGTGGAGTTTTTGGTTTCGCGTAGCCTTCACGATAAGCAGTTTCAACAATGGTTTTCTCGATATTACAAATCGTGATTGGATCTTGGTTGATACCCAGCACACATGCACTTTCACAAGGAGCTGGGCACACACGACCTGTAAATTCTGGGAAGTTGTTGGTAGAGCTTAAAATGTTCCACGCTTCTTCCCAGCTATCACGATATACCGCATCGTTAAATTCAGGAATGATGTTACCGATAGGGCAGCCGTTATGGCAAAACGGCACGCCACAATCCATGCAACGAGAAGCTTGAGTTCCAATTTTGCTGCCAAACTCTTCGTTCAAAACAAACTCTTTGTTGTTTTTGATACGCTCAGCCGGAGCTATCTTTTTCGGAAGCTCACGGCCATGCTCTAAAAATCCAGTAGGCTTACCCATTTATACTGCCTCCGCTTCTGTCTGTTGTGCCAGTGCCTTACGCTTTTGAAGAACCGCTTTGTAATCACGCGGCATAACTTTAACCATAGAGGTTAGGCTTGCTTCAAAGTTATCTAGGAACGACTTAGCGACTTCACTTCCTGTGAATTGAACATGCTTAGTTAACATATCCAGTAGTAGTTCTCTGTCTTCTTGTTCAATTGGGTCAAGATCGACCAGCTCAGCGTTCAGTTTAGATTTGAAGTCACCTGACTTATCCCAAACATAAGCGACACCGCCACTCATACCCGCAGCAAAGTTACGACCTGTAGAGCCCAGAACAATAGCTACACCACCTGTCATGTATTCACAACCGTGGTCGCCAATGCCTTCCACGACAACTTTCGCACCAGAGTTACGAACACAGAAACGTTCACCCGCCATACCGCGGATGTAAGATTCACCAGAGGTTGCGCCGTAGAAACAAACGTTACCTACCACGATGTTGTCTTCTGGAACTATGGTCGATTTCGAGTCTGGGTAAAGAATCAAAGTACCGCCAGACAGACCTTTACCCCAGTAGTCGTTTGCATCGCCTTCCACTTCAAATGACACGCCTTTCGCAAGGAATGCACCAAAGGATTGACCCGCAGAACCTGTGAATTTCACATTCATCGGTTGAGGCAGACCTTGGTCTTTGTAGACTTTCGAAATTTCGTTCGACAGCATGGTACCCACTGAACGGTCAGTGTTGATGATTGGTAGCTCTGCATGAATCGCTTCACCACGCTCAAGCGCTGGCACTGCAATCTTGATCAGAGTACGGTCTAACACGTTGTCCAAGTTGTGATTTTGCTGTGTCTGGTTGTAAATACCATCTTCTGCACGAGCGTGTTCAATGTGAAGAACTGGCGACAGATCGAGGTTCTTATATTTCCAGTGTGTCACGTCTTGGCGAGGTTTCAGTTTCTGACCTTGACCGACCATGGCATCGATAGTGCGGAAGCCAAGCTCCGCCATGATTTCACGTAAACCTTGAGCCATGTATTGGAAGAAGGTGATTACGTCTTCTACGCGGCCATCAAAACGCTCACGAAGAGTTTTGTTCTGTGTCGCGATACCAACAGGGCAGGTGTTCTTATGACACTTACGCATCATGATACAGCCTTCAACAACCAGTGCAGCTGTTGCCACGCCCCATTCTTCAGCACCTAGCAGTGTTGCAATTGCAAGGTCACGAGGTGTTTTCATCTGACCATCGGCTTGAACAACGATACGGTTGCGTAGACCGTTCTTCAGTAGCGTTTGGTGAGTTTCTGCCAAGCCAAGCTCCCAAGGAAGACCGGTATGGCGAATTGAAGAAATTGGAGATGCACCAGTACCGCCATCGAAACCTGCGATAAGCACCACATCAGCTTTTGCTTTCGCAACGCCCGATGCGATCGTACCTACGCCCGCTTCTGAAACTAGCTTCACGTTAACGCGGCCAGCACGGTTTGCGTTCTTCAAATCGAAAATAAGCTGAGCTAAATCTTCGATTGAGTAGATATCGTGGTGTGGCGGTGGAGAAATCAAGCCAACTCCTGGTGTTGAGTGACGTGTCGCACCGATCCAGTCATCGACTTTATCACCTGGTAGCTGACCACCTTCACCCGGTTTAGCACCTTGAGCCATCTTGATTTGAAGCTCATCAGCGTTAGTCAGATAGTACGAAGTCACACCGAAGCGACCTGATGCTACCTGCTTGATTGCTGAGCGTTCCCAATCACCGTTCTCTTTACGTTCAAAACGAGTTGGATCTTCACCACCTTCACCAGAGTTCGATTTCGCGCCTAAGCGGTTCATCGCAATCGCAAGTGTCGAGTGTGCTTCGTGAGAGATAGAACCGAATGACATAGCACCCGTCGCAAAACGTTTAACGATGCTTTCGATTGGCTCTACTTGTTCAATCGGGATCGAACCTGCTGGGTTCTTAACAAATTCAAGCTGGCTACGTAGTGTAACTGCGTTGTCACCTTGCTTATCAACCGCTGCCGCGTATTGCTTGAACTGAGCGTAGTCTTTATTACGAGTCGATTGTTGCAATAGGCTGATGGTTTCTGGGTTGAACAGGTGTTTTTCACCACGTTGTTTCCACTGGTAAACACCACCGACATCGAGCATGCGAATTGGCACTTCACGAGTTGGGTAACCCACACGGTGACGAACAACTACTTCTTTCGCGATGTCATCCAGAGTCAGACCTTGGATACGGGAAACAGTACCTGTGAAGTATTTGTCTACTACTGACTTATGGATACCTAGTGCTTCGAAAATCTGTGCGCCATGGTATGACTGAAGTGTTGAAATACCCATCTTAGAGAAGATCTTCAACAAGCCGCCATTGACTGCTTTGCGGTAGTTTTCGAACAGTTTGTCTACTGGTGTTTCTGCATCCAGTTTTTTACGACGTTGTAAATCCACCAGTGTTTCTGACACTAGATATGGGTTTACTGCGTTTGCACCGTAACCCAGTAGCGTTGCAAAGTGGTGTGTTTCACGCGCATCACCGGTTTCAACCACAATGCCACAACGAGCACGTAGACCTTTACGGATTAGATGGTGGTGAACTGCACCCACAGCAAGCATTGCTGGAATAGCTGCATGGTTTGAGTTCACAGCGCGGTCAGTTAGAAGGATGATTGAGTAACCATCAATAACGGCATCTTCTGCATATTGGCAGATACGTTTTAGCGCACGCTCAAGCTTGCCCGGATCGCCACTTGCTTGGAATACGATATCCAGAGTTTTCGCTTGTAAGTGTTCGTTATCGATCGCACGCAGCTTTTCTAACTCAGCGTTAGAAATCACTGGTGACTCAAGCTCTACTTTACGACAGTGCTGAGGTGTTTCAGCTAGCAGGTTTTGGTCTTTACCAATATAGGTATTGAGTGACATAACCATACGCTCACGGATCGGGTCGATCGGTGGGTTAGTTACCTGCGCAAATAGCTGCTTAAAGTAGTTAGATAAGTGTTGTGACTGATGCGAAAGCACCGCTAATGGCCAGTCGGCACCCATAGCAGATAGTGGTTCTTTACCATCATTTGCCATTGGTACGATGATGTCGTTCACTTCTTCAATGCTGACACCAAACGCCTGTTGGCGATGTAGTAAACGCTCTGGGTTTGGCTGGCTGTGTGCGTTATCTGCTTCTGGAAGTTTTTTCAGGCTTAGCAGGTTATCTTCAACCCATTTTTCATAAGGTTGAGCACTTGCGATGCCATCTTTGATCTCTTCATCAGAAATGATGCGGCCTTGTTCTAGATCGGCAACGAAGATACGACCCGGTTGTAGACGCCCACGAAATTCCACGTTTTCTGGTGCGATTTCAACTACGCCCGATTCTGACGCCATCACAAGGAAATCATCTTTCGTCACTGTGTAGCGAGAAGGACGAAGACCGTTACGGTCGAGAGTTGCACCTACTTGAACGCCGTCGGTGAAACAGACAGACGCAGGACCATCCCACGGTTCCATGATGTTTGCATGGTAACGGTAGAACGCACGGCGAGTCGGGTCCATGGTTTTGTTCTCTTGCCATGCTTCAGGGATCATCATCATCAGAGCATGAGGCAAGCTACGGCCAGAAAGAACCAGCAGTTCTAGCGCCATATCGAAGTTTGCTGAATCCGACATACCTTCCTGACAGATAGGTAGCAGCATATCGATTTCAACTTGAGTAAATAGGTCTGATTTTAGAATCGCTTCACGCGCTTTCATCCAGTTCAAGTTGCCGCGAACAGTGTTGATTTCACCGTTGTGTGCAATGTAGCGGAAAGGTTGAGCCAGACGCCATCTTGGGAATGTATTGGTTGAAAAACGAGAGTGTACAAGCGCCAGAGCTGTCACCATTGATGGATTCTGTAAATCCAAGAAGTATTGAGGTACTTGCTCTGTGGTCAACTGACCTTTATAAACCAACGTCTTATAAGACATTGAGTTAATGTAGAATTCGTCTTTGATATTTGAAACACTTTCCAAACAAACACGGATTGTGTAGTTACGTAGAACATATAGCTTACGCTCGAGTTCTTCAGGTGTAACTCCCGGTGCCGCTGAGATAAATACGTGTTCAAACTGAGGTTCGGTGCTTAACGGGTCAGCACCCAACATTGAGTTGTCGGTTGGCAAAACGCGGTAGCCAATCACGTCTAGATCCAGACGGCGAGCATTGCGTTCGAGAATGTCACGACATTGTGCACGTTTGTACTCATCTTTCGGGAACAGCATGACACCAACGCCATACTTTTCGAAAGATGGCAGTTTGATACCCAGTTTTACCGCTTCTTCGAGTAAAAATTCGTGTGGTTTTTGCAACAAGATACCAGCACCGTCACCACTGCATGGGTCACAACCTTGGCCGCCGCGGTGTTCCATACGCGCAAGCATGTCCAAAGCCTGTGTCACTACGTGATGCGACTTACGGTTCTTTAGGTGAGCAACAAAACCTATACCGCACGCATCATGCTCCAGTTCTGGAGTATAAAGACCTTGCGAATTTTGCTGTCTATCTACCATAGATACTTCCTTCCAGTTCAAGCGGACGCAATTCCCCTAAGGAATGCCTTAGCATCGCATCCGGTCCTTTTATAATTAATGAATCTAAACCAACCAGTGCTAGTCGGTTCGCATCCTTTCGGTCTCTCACGGAAAAATTTTGTGAGAAAAACATTCCATAGTGATATCCATTTGTCATGTTCACTTTTGTAGTGACTTATATAGGTGGGTTCGGATAATCACAGGTGTTTTGCAAGGTTTTGTGTAATAAAATAAACAAAAACAGAGCAAAACTGTAAATATCCTACATTTTTGTTGCACGAAATTCCAACGAAAAGTCTGCTTTCTCGACCATTTTTTTGTTGCGAAGTGCATAATGATTTTAACAAATGAATAACATTGAGCTTTAAATGCTTATTTTGTGAATGTTTATTGATTTTGATTGGGTCTGATGAAGATATAGATACTTACAATTAGCTACTATTTTTTTGAGATTTTGTAATTTAATTACAAAGATCGCATTGAGAATTATTTGCATCTACTTTTGGTACCCCTATGCAGTTACACGAATTAGTTAATACCATCGGACAAGATCTTCAAAGACGCTATGGAGAGAGAGTCCACAAGTTGACTTTGCACGGTGGTTTTAGTTGTCCTAACCGAGACGGCACGATTGGTAGAGGTGGCTGTACGTTTTGCAATGTCGCATCCTTTGTTGATGAAGAAACTCAAATCCAAAGTATTGAAGAACAATTAAAAGACCGAGCCGGTGAAATTCACCGTGCGCGTAAATATCTCGCTTATTTCCAAGCGTACACCAGTACTTACGCCGAAGTGCAAACCTTAAAGAATATGTACGAACAAGCACTTAAGGCAGCTGATATTGTTGGTTTGTGTGTCGGCACTCGTCCCGATTGTGTGCCTGATGCGGTGCTTGATCTTCTTTCTAACTATGTTCAACAAGGTTACGAAATATGGTTGGAGCTTGGTCTGCAAACGGCTAATAACCAAACTTTGAAACACATCAATCGAGGCCATGATTTCGCGTGTTACGCGCAAATCACTCAGCGAGCGCGAGCTTTAGGAATTAAAGTGTGCACGCATTTAATTGTTGGTTTGCCAAAAGAGACTCGGGACGATAATCTTGAAACACTTCAACAGGTACTGGCAGTGGGCACTGACGGTATCAAACTGCATGGTCTGCATATCGTTGAAGGTAGCACTATGGCTAAAGCGTGGCGAGCCGGAAAACTTGAAGCACCTAGTTTAGAAGATTATGTTTCCATCGCAAGCGAGATGATTCGTTTAACTCCACCGGATGTGGTTTATCACCGAGTATCGTCAGCTGCGCGCAGACCAACCTTACTTTCTCCTTTATGGTGTGAAAATCGTTGGCTAGCGATGACAGAAATCGGTAGAGCTCTGGATAAAGAAGGAGCTCAAGGCTCTTTGATTGGTCAGCCTTTTCACTACCAAACTGTGCGCTAAAATTCCTCATTGCGGCAGAAAATAGTCGAACTTTTATCAGTAATCATTGATGAGTTCAAATTCTTCAAAAGCGAGTAACTTCTTTGGCTGACTCTGAGCATCGAATCAGGCTAGACTACGGCTAATTCATTCCTGTGGAGTTATGAATGAAACCGATGAAAAATCTCGCCCAGTACTATGTTGATTTGCTAGTCAAACTGGGTATTTTGCGTTTCTCTATTTTACTAGCACTTGCCTTAGTCGCCTTAGCCGTTGTGGTTCAGGTGGGGATTACTCTTGCCCTTAATGGCTACGTTGATGATATTGATATTCTGAGATCTGTGTTCTTTGGTCTTATCATTACCCCATGGGCTGTTTATTTTCTTTCGGTGGTCGTTGATCAGTTGGAAGAGTCACGTCAACGTCTATCGAAATTGGTTTCAAAGCTTAAGGACATGCGCTCTCGTGACCAAGAGTTGAATCATAAGCTTCAACAGAACATTGTTAAGCTGAATCAAGAGATCGAAGAGCGTATTAAAGCTGAGGAAGCTCGTGAAGAAGCAATGGTCGATTTAGAGACTGAGGTTTTTCAGCGCGAGAAAACACAGGTTGAGTTGGCAGAGCGAACTGCACTTCTACGTTCATTTATCGATGCCTCCCCTGATTTGATTTATTACCGTAACGCAAAAGGTGAGTTTTCGGGCTGTAACCGAGCAATGGAAGAGCTAACAGGTAAAAGAGAAAGTGAGCTAGTTGGTTTAACTCCATGGGATGTTTACCGCAAAGAGATAGCGCAGTCGATCGTCGAAACTGACCAACGCGTATTCAAAGACAATCGTGCCATCACTTATGAGCAGTGGCTAGAATATCCGGATGGTCACAAGAACTATTTTGAACTGCGTAAAGTACCTTTCTACAGTAAAGATGGTCGCCATTTAGGTCTGGTGGGTTTTGGGCGTGATATTACGGAACGTAAACGCCACGAAGAGTCACTGGAAAAAGCCAGCCGCGATAAAACCACCTTTATCTCGACCATCAGTCACGAGTTACGTACTCCACTGAATGGTATTGTTGGATTGAGTCGTATGCTGCTTGATACACCCATGACCCAAGAACAGCGTAAGCACATGCAGACTATCAACGTCAGTGCGATTACGCTAGGTAATATCTTTAACGATATTATCGATATGGATAAGTTTGACCGTCGCAAGTTAGAGCTTTTCCCTGCACCTTTGAACTTCGAAGAGTTTGTTGCAGAGCTTGAAAGCTTATCGGCTCTGATGGCAGAGCAGAAAGGTCTGAGATTCGATTTAGAACGATTAACGGATTTACCAGAATTAGTCAGTGTTGACGCTACCCGACTTCGACAAGTGTTATGGAATTTGATCAGCAATGCGATGAAATTCACTAAAGAAGGTGGTGTGGTGATGAACGTCAGTGCCGATATCGAAGAGGATATGGCACATATCACCATGGATATTGAAGATACGGGTATCGGCATTCCTGAAGCTGAACTCGATAAAATTTTCGCCATGTACTATCAGGTGAAGTCAGGGCAAGACAACCTACACGCAGTTGGTACGGGTATCGGACTTGCGGTGTCTCGTCAGCTTGTCAATTTGATGGGGGGAGATATAACGGTAAGTAGTGAAGAGGGCTTTGGCAGTACCTTTACTGTGTCGATCAGTGTGCCGCTGGTGAAAGCATCGGAAGTTAAGAAAGCGCCAGAAACCGTTCAACGTAGCTTAAATATTTTCATGGTTGAAGACATTGAGCTGAATGTAACTGTTGCTCGTTCACTACTTGAAAGCCTTGGACATAAAGTCACGGTGGCGATGACAGGGCAAGCTGCGATTGATACCTTCAAACCGGAGCTATATGACCTAGTGTTCTTGGATATTCAGCTTCCGGATATGACAGGTTTTGATATCGCCCAGTATTACCGTAGTCATTATTCAGAATTGCCGCCGCTGGTGGCTCTCACTGCAAACGTACTGAAAGATCGTTCTGAGTATTTTGAAAAGGGCATGGATGACGCTATCAGTAAGCCACTTTCTGTTTCTGCAGTTCAGGATGTGATAAGCAAAGTTACAATGAACCCTCAACAACTAACTGACGAGGTGAAACCGATGGAAAAAACAATGGAAGGTAAGGACGACCTTTATGTTCGACTACTGGATCTCGATATGTTGACCTCTTATGTGGACATTGTTGGGCCAAAACCTGTGCTTGATAGTATCCAAATGTTTGAAGAGATGATGCCAAGCTATATCGAACTATTGGATTCTAATATGGTGGCAAAAGATCAAGAAGGCATTGTGTCAGAAGCGCATAAGATAAAAGGTGCTGCAGGTTCTATAGGTTTGAAACATATACAAAGCGTGGCGCAAAAAGCCCAATCCCCAGAAGCGCCAGCTTGGTGGGAAAACATTACAGACTGGGTTGAGGAAATAAAGAACGAATACCTCAACGATATTGAAGTTCTAAAACAGTGGTTAGAACAAAGGAAATAAAATGAAAAAACTCGCACTTGCTTTATTTGTACTAATGATTACAGCGTGTACTTCGCCATCTTCTAATCTCTCAAAAATTAATTGGACTCAAGGGAATCTTGCTGCATTGTCTGATACGGCTGTACAGCTTAAAAGTAATCTTTGGATCGATAAAATGCCAAAGGTTGACGGAACCACTGAGAATCAATCGCTAAATGGTACCTTGATGCTTGATACTTCTGGTGAACTGTCTGCAGAACTCGTAGTACAGATGGTTGTTATCAAACAAAAAGATAATACTTGGATTGTACAAGGTGATGAGACTGAACTTCGCACATTAAGTGAAAACTTATGGGAAGTGGTATTTACTACAGAAATCCCAGTTGATGTTGAAAAGCGTGTACACGTGGCTCTGGAGTTGAGTGATAAGAATGGCGATGTATGGCTGGTCGAACGTAACGTCGCTATTGATAAAGTCTATTAATACCATCCTAGATAAAAATATGATCAGACTGAGCATCGGCGAGCAGCGATTGGACTTCAAACGCAAACGCGCATTCGTTTGTCCCTGAAGCTCCGCCGAGCCATTAATGGCTCGGAGGGTTTGCTTATCAACGCCCATTCACTGATCAGGGAATTATCCAGAATGGTATAACGGTTGATCTTGCTAGAAATGCGAAATAAAAAGCCCCATCGAGGGGCTTTTTGCATTCTATGTTAGAGGAATTTGCTTTTGGCTTATTCTTCTAAGTCACCACAAAAACGGTAACCTTCACCGTGAATAGTCGCAATGATTTCTGGAGTACCAGATACTGACTCAAAGTGTTTACGTATACGACGAATCGTTACGTCTACAGTACGGTCATGAGGTTTTAACTCACGGCCAGTCATTTTCTTCAGAAGATCAGCACGAGTTTGGATCTTACCTGGGTTCTCACAGAAATGTAGTAGAGCACGGAATTCTGAACGAGGTAGTTTGTAACCATCACCACTTGGGCTAACCAGTGAACGGCTATTAATATCCAGTACCCAGCCATTAAATTCATACTTCTCAACAGAGCGTTTCTCATCTGGAGTTGCGCCTGTGTTCATAGAACGGCTTAATAGGTTACGAGCACGAATAGTCAGTTCACGAGGGTTAAATGGTTTAGTGATGTAATCATCCGCACCAATTTCTAGGCCTAGGATTTTATCGACTTCGTTGTCACGACCAGTTAAGAACATTAGAGCTACATCAGCTTGTTCACGAAGCTCACGAGCTAGCAACAAACCGTTTTTACCCGGTAGGTTGATATCCATGATCACTAGGTTAATGCTGTTATCAGATAGCTCGTGGTGCATCTCTTCACCGTTACTAGCTTCAAAAACAGCGTATCCCTCTGCTTCAAAAATACTCTTTAGAGTGTTACGAGTAACTTGCTCGTCTTCAACGATAAGAATCTGCGGGGTTTGCATTGGCGGTACCTAAACTTGTGAAAAATTTGTGCTAATAGAACTCATTCTAGGCAAAAACATAACATAGGGTAGTTCGATGTTAACAATAAAACTTAATTTACGTAAAAAATCTACTCTCGGGTTGCCCGCCATCCATGGATACTAGTTGATGAGGAATCCAATACCTCTTTGGTTCTACTAGTCTTTGAGCCGGATTCTATAATGTTAACAGCATGCTAACAATGACCAAATGTTAATACCAATCACTTTGTTGATTTATATCAATTGTTAAAATGTAACAGATATTAAAGCTAATAACGAATTGTAAAAACAGT
Source organism: Vibrio ziniensis (assembly GCF_011064285.1). NCBI lineage: Bacteria > Pseudomonadati > Pseudomonadota > Gammaproteobacteria > Vibrionales > Vibrionaceae > Vibrio > Vibrio ziniensis. Next base: position 2,563,501 of record NZ_CP049331.1, on the reverse strand, counting down.
AGCATGATGAAAATAAATGCAAGTCTATGGCAAACTTATTCTAATGTGAAGTTTGACCTTCAACATAAGATTACCTTTGAAAGTTATGCCATTATTACCGCATGGAACCCTGAAAGTGATAAGTTGTCACAATATGAGAATTGCGTAAATAATCAACATTTACAGAATGAATTGATTAGTTATGATTGGTACTCTGTTCGCGTTGGCGACCCTGATTTTTATTGGTTTGAAGAGAGTTTTGCCGTGAATATGCCATTGGAAAAGGCGCTCAAACTAGGCAGAGCCTACAGGCAGAACGCTATCTATTACGTCTGTAACGACATACTGTATTTACATTCCTGTAAAGGAGAACAGCAGGAGTGCTTAGGGGATTTTAATTTATTCAAAGTCTAACCCAAATGAGGTTATTCCCCCTTTTAAAAGCCTAATTATTTTTTAAATTTCAATTACGAGAATCATGGAGGAACGATGAAAGATATAACACCGGATATATGTGATCGTTACGAATCACAGGTGACTTTACTCGACTTACCTTTGCAAAATTACGGTATGAGAAGCGACTTTTGGGGGCAGATAGTGACCGTACGTTGTTATCATGATAACTCTAAAGTGCGTGAAGTCTTGAGCCAGAATGGCAAGGGAAAAGTACTGGTGGTGGACGGTAATGGATCTCGTCGAAAAGCACTGATGGGAGATCAGATTGCTATGCTAGCGACTGATAATGGTTGGGAAGGCGTGATCATTTACGGAGCTGTACGAGATGTTGTTGCGCTATCACAAATGGATTTGGGTATCAAAGCGTTAGATGCTTGTCCATTCAAAACCGAAAAGCGAGGTGTAGGCAAAGTGAATGTCACCTTAACCATGCATAATCAAATGGTGCAGCCGGGCGATTACATCTATGCTGACTGGAATGGAATTTTGCTTTCAAAACAAGCTCTTGATTTAAGTTAGAAGCGAAAGCCCAGCCCCACTTCAACTCCTTGTTGCCACTCTTGGTACCCGAGAGTGGCTCGCAAATCTAAATCTTCAGAAAGCTGCAAACGGCTGGTTAATTCAGCAGTAATATTTATGTTGATGTCCCCATCTCTATTCGAAAAATAAGATTGCACTGAACTGCTTAATATTACTTTTGAGTTCAGTTGATAGCTGACACCACTGAGAAAGCCATTTTCGTTTGAGCTACTTATTCCTACATGAGATGAAGGGATACCTGTACCAAAATAGACATCAATATCGTTGAAAACAGCATAGATATAGCCATTATCAATACTAATTTCCTTATGCCTGTTTTCCTCTCGATATGGTTCATCGGCAAGATAAAATTTACTAAAAGTTCTATTTTGTTCTGAAGATAAAACAGGAAGTGGTTCGGAGTGAGCACTAAAGATTATCAATAGGCAGGTAATACCAAGAACGAGTCTCATGATATCCCCCTTGTTGTTATAAATTATTTAAATGACTTTTCCACTGCGTATTACAAAGTTTAGGCACAAAAACAGGCGTAAGCTGGCAAGTAGTTAGAGCATTTAGTTATTTGCTTAGTCGCTTTAGTTTGTATGGAAACGGAATCTTGAATATTTAGAGACTTAGCTAACTAATCCGAATGAAACTTAAAAAAAAAATACTTTTTCGTTGACTATGCGATAAAAAATGAGGTAAACGTAGAGGTAAGCAAACACACAAACGAAGTAAGATTTCTATGTTTAATAACAGCCTAGTAATGATGACAACCACCATTATTATTACCGACATTACGAGTGTTGGGGCAGGCTGCTAAGCGTAAGATTTACAAACAAGGCCTGTATCCCCAACGATACAGGCCTTTTTTTATGCCTATTTTTAATGACTTGGAGTAAAGGGATGCGAGTTCTAAAGTTTGGAGGTTCATCGTTAGCTGATGCTGATCGTTTATTACGAGCAGCTGACATCATTGCCAATAATGCTCAGCAGGAAGAGGTTGCCGTTGTTCTTTCTGCACCGGGTAAAACTACAAATAAACTTGTGGCTGTGATTGAAAGCGCGATGCGTAATGGAGAAGCAGAACTACAAATTAAAGAGTTGGAATCGTCTTTCAACACTTTATTTGACGATGTAAAAGCAGTATTGCCAAACATCGATGGTGCTGCGTATGAGAATCAAGTCAAGACTTCAATGTCACAACTACGTCAGTTCGTTCATGGTATCAGTCTATTAGGCATGTGCCCTGATAATGTGAATGCTCGCATCATCAGTAAAGGTGAACGTGTTTCTATCCAGCTAATGAAAGCTGTGATGGAAGCTAAAGGCTTAGCCGCTAACCTAATTGACCCAGTTAAATATTTGCTAGCCAAAGGCGACCATTTAGAAGCAATGGTTGATGTAGAAGCTTCAACACTAAACTTTAAATCGAACCCACTTCCAGAAAAACACGTTCATATCATGCCAGGCTTTACGGCTGGCAATAAAAAAGGTGAATTGGTTTGCCTTGGCCGTAACGGCTCTGACTATTCTGCTGCTGTATTGGCTGCGTGTTTACGTGCAGAGTGTTGTGAAATTTGGACTGACGTGGATGGTGTTTACAACTGTGATCCACGTTTAGTTGAAGATGCTCGCCTGCTGAAGTCTCTAAGCTATCAAGAAGCGATGGAACTGTCTTACTTCGGCGCTTCCGTTCTTCATCCAAAAACAATCGCTCCCATTGCTCAGTTCCACATTCCTTGTCTAATCAAAAACAGTTTCAACCCTCAAGGTCCAGGTACTTTAATTGGTCTTGATACCGGCGAAGACAACCTTGCGATTAAAGGCATTACAACGCTAAATAATCTGACTATGGTGAACGTTTCAGGCCCGGGCATGAAAGGCATGGTTGGTATGGCGAGTCGCGTCTTTGGTGCGATGTCTGCATCAGGCGTGTCTATCGTTCTAATCACTCAATCATCGTCTGAATACAGCATCAGTTTCTGTATTGAAGCTGAACACAAAGCGCTTGCTCAACAAGCGTTGTCCGATGCGTTTGAGTTGGAGCTGAAAGATGGTCTATTAGAACCTGTTGAGTTCACAGAAGATCTCTCGATCATCACGCTGGTTGGTGATGGTATGCGCACTTCTCGTGGTGTGGCATCTCAGTTCTTTGCATCATTGGCAGAAGCTCACGTGAATATTGTCGCTATCGCACAAGGTTCATCAGAGCGTGCAATTTCAGCAGTGATCCCAGAAGACAAAGTGTCTTCAGCAATCAAAGCATGCCACGAAAACTTGTTTAATTCTAAGCACTTCCTTGATGTATTCGTTGTCGGCGTTGGTGGTGTTGGTGGTGAATTGGTTGATCAAATTAACCGTCAACAATCAAAACTGGCTGAAAAAGGCATCGTGATTCGCGTATGTGGTCTGGCAAACAGCAAAGGCTTACTGCTTGATAGTGAAGGTCTGCCTCTTGATAACTGGCGTGACCGTATGGGCGCAGCGTCTGAAGAGTTTTCATTGGCTCGCTTGATTGCTCTTGTGAACCGCAACCATATCATCAACCCTGTGCTAGTGGACTGCACTTCTAGTGAAGCGATTGCAAATCAATACACAGATTTCTTGGCGGCGGGTTTCCACGTTGTTACTCCAAACAAGAAAGCAAACACAGCAAGCATGGCGTACTACCATCAGTTGCGTGAAGTGGCTCGTCACTCTCGTCGTAAGCTGATGTATGAAACAACCGTAGGTGCGGGTTTGCCAGTTATTGAAAACTTGCAGAACTTGATTGCTGCGGGTGATGAGTTAGAAAAATTCAACGGTATTCTATCTGGCTCGCTATCTTTCATCTTCGGTAAATTAGATGAAGGTCTGACTCTCAGTCAAGCAACTGCTATTGCAAAAGACAAAGGTTTCACTGAGCCAGATCCACGTGATGACCTATCTGGTATGGATGTCGCACGTAAATTGTTGATCCTTGCTCGTGAAGCAGGCATGGCATTAGAGCTTGAAGATATTAAAGTTGAGCAAGCGCTACCACCGGGCTTTGATGCGTCAGGCAGTGTTGAGGATTTCATGGCTCGCCTGCCGCAAGCGGATGAATACTTCCAACAACTGTCAGCAAAAGCTGCAGAAGAAGGAAAAGTTCTGCGCTACGTGGGTGAGATTGCAGAAGGTGAATGCCGAGTACACATCGCGAAGGTCGATGAAAATGGCCCAATGTTCAAAATTAAAGATGGCGAGAACGCGTTAGCATTCTACAGCCGCTACTATCAGCCGATTCCACTAGTGCTACGCGGTTACGGCGCGGGTACTGAAGTAACTGCAGCAGGTGTATTCTCGGATGTCATGCGTACGCTTGGCTGGAAATTAGGGATTTAATCAATGAGTTCAAGTGACATGGGCGTAGTTGTCTACGCCCCAGCTTCTATCGGTAACGTAAGTGTTGGTTTCGATGTATTAGGTGCGGCGGTTTCACCGATTGACGGAACACTGCTTGGCGACCGCGTTCAAGTAAAAGCCGGCTTAGAGCCTTTTACTCTTAAAACTGCAGGAAGTTTTGTTTCGAAGCTTCCTGATAATCCGAAAGAAAACATCGTTTATGATTGCTGGATAGTTTTTGCTCGTGAGTTAGAGAAAAAGCAGATAGAACTTAAACCGCTTGAAATGACGCTAGAAAAGAATATGCCTATCGGATCTGGCTTAGGCTCAAGTGCATGTTCAATTGTGGCGGCGTTAGATGCGCTGAACCGTTTCCACGGTCAACCATTAAATGAAACTGAGTTGTTGGCGTTAATGGGGGAGATGGAAGGTAAGATCTCTGGTGGCATTCACTATGACAACGTTGCGCCTTGTTACCTTGGTGGCGTTCAACTGATGTTGGAAGAACTTGGCATTATTAGTCAAGAGGTGCCGTGTTTTGATGATTGGTACTGGGTAATGGCGTATCCAGGGATCAAAGTATCAACCGCTGAAGCTCGTGCTATTTTGCCTTCGCAGTACCGTCGCCAAGATATCATTGCTCATGGTCGTTATTTGGCGGGTTTCATTCACGCTTGCCATACCAATCAGCCAGAGTTAGCTGCAAAAATGATCAAAGACGTGATCGCAGAACCTTATCGTGAGAAACTGCTGCCTGGCTTTGCTAAAGCTCGCCAATATGCGCTTTCTGCTGGCGCTCTAGCGACGGGCATTTCTGGTAGTGGTCCAACACTATTTAGCGTATGCAAAGAGAAAGACGTTGCTGAACGTGTTGCGCGTTGGCTAGAACAAAACTACGTACAAAATGAAGAAGGATTCGTTCACATTTGTCGTTTAGACAAGAACGGTTCAAAAGTTACAGGAAGTGAGCTATGAAGCTTTACAACATAAAAGAAAATGATGAACAAGTATCCTTTGGCCAAGCCGTGCGCCAAGGATTAGGTCGTAACCAAGGTCTATTTTTCCCGTCGGAATTACCTAAATTTGATGATATTGATGCACTACTAGCTGAAGATTTCGTCACTCGCAGTACTAAAATCCTTTCAGCTTTGATTGGTGATGAACTGCCAAGTGAAAAAGTGAATGAGATGGTTGCATCTGCGTTCCAATTCCCTGCGCCAATCAAATCCGTTAAAGATGGCGTTTATGCGCTTGAACTCTTCCATGGTCCAACGCTTGCGTTTAAAGACTTTGGTGGCCGCTTTATGGCTCAGTCTCTTGCTGCGGTATCTAATGGCGGAAAAATCACAATTCTAACAGCAACGTCTGGTGATACCGGTGCTGCAGTTGCTCATGCTTTCTACGGCATGGAAGACATCAACGTAGTGATCCTTTATCCAAAAGGCAAAATCAGCCCACTTCAAGAGAAGCTGTTCTGTACTCTAGGCAAGAACATCCATACTGTAGCGGTCAATGGCGATTTTGATGCGTGCCAAGCATTGGTTAAAAATGCGTTTGATGATGCAGAATTGCGTGAAAAAGTGGGCCTGAACTCGGCTAACTCTATCAATATCAGCCGTTTAATGGCGCAAATCTGTTACTACTTCGAAGCTGCGGCTCAAATGAGCAAATCAGAGCGCGAAAATCTAGTTATCTCTGTACCAAGTGGTAACTTCGGTAACCTTACTGCTGGTCTATTGGCAAAAGCATTAGGCTTGCCAGTGAAGCGCTTTATTGCCGCAACTAACGCTAATGACACAGTGCCTCGTTACTTAGAAACAGGTAAATGGGATCCAAAACCTACTGTGGCTACCACTTCAAATGCGATGGATGTTAGCCAGCCAAACAACTGGCCGCGCATTGAAGAACTATGCAAGATCAAAGACTGGGGCTTGGAAACTTTAGGTAAAGGTGCAGTTTTGGACTCTGAAAGTGCTGAGTCTGTAAAGGAACTGAACGCATTGGGTTATCTGTGTGAGCCTCACGGTGCTATTGCTTACCGTGTACTTGAGCAGCAACTTCAAGAGGGTGAAACTGGTTTGTTCTTATGTACCGCGCACCCTGCTAAGTTCAAAGAAGTGGTTGATGAGATTCTTGGTACTGATATCGAACTACCAGCACCTTTGGCCAAACATGCTGTGTTAGATCTTCTATCTGCAGAGATGAATGTTGATTTTGCTGCGTTACGAGAGCTGTTAATCAAAGTACGTGGCTAACGGAATAACGAGTAGAGAATCGATGTATCTCTACTCATTGAAAATAAAAAGCGGTGCTTAATAGCACCGCTTTTTTTAATCTTAAAAACTGAATTATAGAGATTCAGTAAAAGTACGAGCGATAACGTCGCGTTGTTGCTCTGGAGTTAGAGAGTTAAAACGAACAGCATAACCTGATACGCGGATCGTTAGTTGTGGGTATTTCTCTGGGTGAGCAACAGCATCTTCCAATGTTTCACGTTTAAGAACGTTAACGTTTAGGTGTTGACCACCTTCAATTTTTGGAGCGGTTTCAATTGCCACTTCGCGGCTTTCGTAAGCGCCAAGGTCAGATACTGGAACAACTTGATCGGCTGCATAGCTACCAGTTGCTGCAACGCAACGAGCTTCATTTGTTTCACTATCGATTAGCCAAATTGAGTTAAGTAGTTCATCATTAGCTGCTTTAGTGATTTGAATACCTTGGATCATCAATATCTCCTAGTCCACTTTAAGTGGCGTTTTATTGGTGTTAATTTTCGTAAATTCTGTTGAGCTTCGTATTATATAATTTATGTCCACAATTATAGTATTGATTTAGATCAAAATACAACAATAAACCTTTCTTATTTTAAGGTTAAAAAATTGATTTTAATCAATAAGTGGTTAATAAATATATGTATTAAAATAAATTTTAACGATTAAAAAATATTTTATGCATGTTTTTTGTTCTAAATGTAGTAATAAAACTACATGTTTGACGTGCTAGAAGGGGGTCAAACAGAACAAATCAGTGAGTTATAAAAGTCAAATTGAAAGTAGAAAGTGATTAAATGACAAAAGAAGTTAAGCCTCTAGGGAACAAATATATTGGTGCGCATGTGTCAGCTTCTGGTGGCGTCGACGAGGCACCATTAAGAGCAAAAGAAATTGGCGCAAATGCGTTTGCTATCTTTACCAAAAACCAACGTCAATGGGTCGCTAAACCGTTAGAAGCTTCCACGATAAGACGATTTAAAGAACAATGTCAGCGACTAGGTTTTTCTGCTGACTATATTCTGCCTCATGATTCTTACTTAATTAATTTGGGCGCTCCAGAGGCAGACAAGCTGGAAAAGTCACGCGCTGCCTTTATTGATGAGATGGAGCGTTGTAACCAGTTAGGTTTGAAACTACTGAATTTCCATCCGGGCAGCCATTTAAAAATGGTTTCAGAAGAGGAATGTCTTAGCACAATTGCTGAGTCAATCAATCTTGCACATAAAGCTGTTCCTGATGTGATAGCTGTGATCGAAAATACTGCAGGACAAGGCACCAACCTTGGATGGCGTTTCGAACATTTAGCGGCAATTATTGATCAAGTGGAAGACAAAACAAGAGTTGGAGTATGCCTTGATACTTGCCATACCTTTGCCGCTGGTTATGACTTACGTAGCTTTGAAGCTTGTGAATCGACCTTTGCAGAGTTTGATCGTATTGTGGGTATGCACTATTTAAGAGCAATGCATATAAATGATTCAAAAGGTGGTTTGGGTAGTAAGCTGGATCGTCACCACTCCTTAGGAAAAGGCGAAATAGGGTGGGACTGTTTCGAATATATTTCTAAAGATCCACGCTTCGACCATATCCCATTGATTTTAGAAACAATTGATCCAGATATTTGGCATCTTGAGATTCAAACAATGCGCGAGCATCATTTAGCCGTGTAATTTATTGGTTTGAGATCACTATATTGGCATGCTTTTCTCATGAAGATTTCATGAAACGTTGTAAAGAAGGATGCCCTATTATGTTCTCTTCAGTTTGTGTTATCTCATCAGCCAGCTCCCGCCCAGCCGCTCGTATGCCTGTTCCTAACCGACATGTAACGGGACGAGGGCATCATCGCTCTCCGCAACCAAGTAAGGCCCATTAATACCGAGCTTTCGATTGCCAGCAGGATGTTGATTTAGTCGTTGTAGCTTTGATGACATTCGTTGAGTGGTTTACAACATTTTGTTTTTGAAACTAGCAGTTTTAAAAGCGTAGGTTTTTGAAACCTAATAAATTGCTGTATTCGATTTTACGAGGGTTATCTAGCTGCAACTTTATAGCCTTGGGTATAAGATAAGGTCATTATATTTATACTCAGGAGCTGTTATGACTCATTCTTTGACTTGGCACGATGTCATTGGCCTAGAGAAAGAACAAGATTATTTCCAACAAACACTGAAGTTTGTTGAGGCTGAGCGCGCCGCAGGTAAAGTCATTTTCCCACCGGCGAAAGATGTATTTAACGCTTTTCGTCTTACCGAATTCGACGATGTAAAAGTTGTCATTTTAGGGCAGGATCCTTATCACGGCCCCAATCAGGCACATGGCTTGTGTTTCTCTGTTCTACCAGGAGTAAAAACACCGCCTTCTCTGGTAAATATGTATAAAGAGTTGGATCAGGATATCCAAGGGTTCCAGATCCCAAACCACGGCTATTTAAAAAGCTGGGCTGACCAAGGTGTTCTATTACTCAATACTGTTCTAACTGTAGAGCAGGGCAAGGCCCATTCGCATGCTAAGACTGGATGGGAAACATTTACTGACCGTGTGATCGATGCGCTAAACCAACATCGTCAAGGCGTGATATTTCTTCTTTGGGGATCTCATGCTCAGAAAAAAGGTCAGATGATAGATAGAAATAAGCATCACGTGCTTATGGCTCCACATCCATCACCATTATCTGCTCATCGAGGATTCTTAGGTTGTCAGCACTTTTCTCAAACAAATCAGATACTCAAGCAACTAGGCCAAATGCCTATTGATTGGCAGCCAACTCTTGATGCGAATCAATGATGTGGTTAACAATTGCTCGTATTGTTGTTTTTTCGACCAAAATCAAAGCGTGTTAGAAAATCCTTATATAGACTTATTGATACTCAGATAACCTGAAAATACCTGTTGAGTGATTAAAAATTGCCTTCGGGTGCTTAGTTTGAGGTCACACGGGTATCACAGACTGTGTAAGGGAGACGCACAATGATGATTGAAAGAATCAGACGTGAACATGGATACATGACTCGACTGTTAGCTATTTTGCGCGGAAAGTTACAGCTTCTTAAAGACGAACAACCCATAAACTACAGCCTAGTTAAGGAGATTGTGGATTATCTTTCAAGACATTCGGAGAGTATCCATCACCCTAAAGAAGACATTCTTTATCGCCATTACATGCAACACTATGGTGAGCATGAAGAAATTTCTGATCTAGAAAAGGAGCATGCGCTGCTATCTGAAACGACTCATGATTTTTTGAATACAATCGAGATGATCCTAAATGATGCGGTCGTTCCTCAAGATGTGTTTATTAATCAGTTGGAACAGTTCATTTCTTCACAGCGACAACATTTGGAAATGGAAGAGCAATCTGTTTTGCCACTGATCAACCGAACCTTTAGTGTGGCAGATTGGCAGCAAGTGGAATCTATGTGGAACTGCAATGAAGATGATCCTGTCTTTGGTTCAACCATTGCTGAAAGATATGCTCAGCTCGCGCGTCGAGTTCGAAAGAGCGAAACGGAATATAATTAGTCACAGTCTAAAAATAAAAAAGGCGCCCCCAAAAGGCGCCTCTCATATTTATATTTTGAGGTCATCAAGCTCTAGACATACATCCATCTCTAATAACTCTCTTTCCAACCGTTTTCGATCTCGTATTGCTTCTATCTCACGCCACATCCTTTTAGCTGGTTTCACTCTGCTACTCGCGTTTGAGCGAAGTTTCGCGATTTGTGCATCTAACAATTCATCGAAGTGCAAGTCATCCATAAGCAAGCCTCTTTGTGGTTGTCTCCGTTCCTGGAGTTTTTTCTAAATATCATATTTTGATGGACAATAACTATGATTTATTTCTCATTTGTTTCATTGATATTAAATTTTTATGGTTTTCTTCTCGGTGAATAAACTTTTTAGATGCCTTGTTGGTCGTTATTTGACCGTTTGGTTATGGTGTTTCTTATTTATTGATAATCGGATAATGTTAATTAAATGTTTAAATGTCGAGTTTGTAAATCTGTACTGGTTAAAGTTTAATCACTAGGTTTCTAAATGTTTCTCTAAGGATAATTAGAAATGTTATTAAGGTGAGTGTTTAGATTTATAAGGCAGGAGTCCGTTGGAGCGAATTACGATTTATCTGACATTGATAGTGGATTGTTTGTTGTGTTTCTGTAGCTTAATTGTTTTTTATTTGTTTGTTTTGGGGTGAGTTATTGCTTTTTATTGAAGTGAGTTGAATTAAGTTAGGTGATAAGTTTCATATTGATTTTTGACTACCCTGACTGCATCATTCTCGCCCATCAAATTGATACCTAAACTGATTGGGTATCCCCAATTTCCTGAATTGCACATCATAATAAGAGCATTTCGCAGCCCGCGAACGTGTAGCTAAAGTGTTAACTTTTATATTCAGGTCCTAATATTTACTCTACTTAGAGGTTCTTGTGACAGACTTAATTAACCTAATGAACGACCTACTTTGGGGCTCGATACTTGTGTATCTCCTTGTGGGGGTCGGTATCTATTTCACATTGCGTTTAGGCTTTATCCAATTTCGCCATTTTGGTCATATGTTCAGCGTCCTGAAGAATAGCCGTAAAGCGGACACTGCTGGTATTTCCTCTTTCCAAGCACTTTGTACCAGCCTTGCTGCACGTGTCGGCACAGGTAACATGGCGGGTGTTGCCGTTGCACTTACGGTTGGTGGCCCTGGCGCAATTTTCTGGATGTGGATGACCGCTATGCTCGGTATGGCAACGTCATTTGCAGAAAGTACTCTAGCGCAGCTTTACAAGTCTCGTGATAAAGACGGTAACTACCGCGGTGGCCCTGCTTACTACATGGAAAAAGGCTTAGGCATGCGCTGGATGGGTGTGCTTTTCTCTGTTTTCCTAATTATTGCGTTCGGTTTAGTGTTTAACGCAGTCCAGGCAAACTCGATTTCAAATGCAATGAATAATGCATTTGGTTTTGACCCTATGATGGTCGGCGTTGGTATTGTGCTGCTAACAGCGTTCGTTATTTTCGGTGGTATCCGTAAAATTGCCCGTACAGCTGAGCTTATTGTTCCCTTCATGGCGATTGCGTATTTAGCGATTGCGCTAGTCGTTGTGTTTATGAACATCGAGAAAGTACCTGCGGTATTCTCTCTTATCATTAAAAGCGCTTTTGGTTTTGAACAAGCAGCGGCTGGTGGACTTGGCTATGCTATCGCTCAAGCAATGATTAACGGCGTTAAACGTGGTTTGTTCTCCAACGAAGCGGGTATGGGTTCTGCGCCTAACGCTGCGGCCTCAGCAACGCCGTATCCGCCTCATCCAGCATCTCAAGGTTATGTACAAATGTTGGGTGTGTTTGTTGATACCATCGTTATCTGTTCAGCGACAATGGCGATTATCCTTGTTTCTGGTGAGTACGTTCCTCACGGTGAAATTACGGGTATCGAGCTGACTCAACGCGCGTTAAGTTCACAAGTTGGTGATTGGGGTGGAATCTTCATTGCGATGGCGATTTTCTTCTTCGCCTTTACTTCAATCATTGCCAACTACTCCTATGCAGAAACCAACCTAGTTTTCCTTGAGCACAACAATAAGAAAGGCTTGGTGGCATTTCGCCTGATTTTCCTAGCGATGGTGATGTTCGGAGCATTAGCGACTTTGCCTACCGTTTGGGCTATGGCTGACGTTTCAATGGCCTTGATGGCGATTGTGAACTTGATTGCTATTCTGCTTCTATCTGGCACTGTGATTAAGCTTGCTAAAGACTACAACCGCCAATTGGATGCAGGCAAAGTACCGACATTCAATGCCAATGATTATCCTGAATTGAAGTCTCAGCTTGAAGACGGCATTTGGGAACAATCAAATTCTAAGTAGAATATTCCTGGTGACTCGCTACTCATAGATAGTACCGATGTTATAGATTGGAAAAGCCATGCAGACACTGCATGGCTTTTTTTGTAAGCTATGGGTAAAGGTAATAAAAAGCCAGCTCAACAGAATTAACAAGGAAACCTTATGCTTATAGTGGTCTCTCCAGCAAAAACATTGGATTATGAATCGACATTACCAACAACTCGCTATACTCAGCCTGAGTTGACGTCGCATTCCGCAGAACTGATCAAAGTATGTCGCACACTAACACCATCAGATATCGCTGACTTAATGAAAGTGAGCGATAAAATTGCAGGCTTGAACGTTGCGCGATTTGAGCAATGGACAGAAACCTTCACGCCAGATAACTCACGTCCAGCGATTTTTGCATTTAAAGGGGATGTCTATACTGGTTTAGAAGCAGAAACCTTGTCTGAAGATGATTTAGATTACGCACAAACACATCTACGTATGTTGTCTGGTCTATATGGCTTGCTAAAGCCTCTCGATCTTATGCAGCCTTACCGCCTTGAAATGGGCACTAAACTGGGTAATGAGCGTGGCGGCAACTTGTACCAATTCTGGGGCAACATTATTACCGATAAGCTGAATGACGCAATCAATGCTCAAGGCGATAAGGTGCTGATCAATTTGGCTTCCAATGAATATTTCAAAGCGGTAAAACCGAAAACATTAGATGCTCAAGTGATTACACCAGTTTTCAAAGACTGCAAAAACGGCCAATACAAAGTCATTAGCTTCTTTGCTAAAAAAGCACGGGGCATGATGGCGCGATATATTATTGAAAACCGCATTGACTCAGTTAAGCAACTAGAAGCCTTTGACACTGCTGGTTACTACTTCTGTGCCGCAGAATCGACATCAACTGAGCTTGTATTCAAACGAGAAGAACAATAAGGCTATAGATGAGGTTGTTATGTTAACTTGGTTTAAAAAATGGCTGGCACGCTATGACGCTTGGTGTCAAAGAATGGGGTTAACGCCGGATCAAAAGCGTTGCTGCGTTCCTTATCGTGAAGATCCTATTCATGATAAAGAACCGACTCATGGCAAAGACTCTGCTCATGGCAAAGACAGCGATAAATAATAAGCTGCGGCTGTTTGACACCCACTGTCACTTTGATTTTGATGAGTTTGCCTCGTCGTTTTCGGAGCAAATCTCAGCAGCAACGCATGCTCAGGTAGATAAAATCCTTATTCCATCTGTTGGTCTTTCTAATTGGCTGCGAGTGAAAAATCTCGCAGCACAATACCCAGCAACCCTTCGATATGCCCTCGGTTTTCATCCTTATTTTCTTGAACAATTTTCTGATGAACAGTTACAACTGTTAGAAGATGAATTAGCGCTGCGAGAAAGCCCTTGTGTTGCTGTTGGCGAATGTGGGTTAGATTCCATGGTTGAGGCCAATTCATCGCTTCAAGAGCGTGTTTTCATTGCTCAATTATCTATAGCGCAACATGCTCGTCTTCCTATCATTCTGCACAGTCGAAAAACACATAACCGATTACTGCAACTAATCAAACAACAGCGCTTTACACAAGGTGGTGTATTGCATGCTTTTTCAGGTAGTGAACAGCAAGCAAAGCAGTTTATCGATCTTGGATTTAAAATCGGTATAGGCGGAGTGATTACTTACCCTCGAGCGAATAAAACTCGACAAGCTATCAGCCGATTACCGATAGAAGCTTTGGTACTAGAAACCGATGCACCGGATATGCCGTTATGTGGCAGACAAGGTCAAACGAATCATCCCAAATATCTCATTCATGTATTAGAAGAATTGGCTCTACTGAGAGATGAAGACCAAGAGCAACTGGCATCGCAGCTATGGGCAAATAGTCTTGAACTATTTCGCATGAATGATGAATAGTTTTTAGAAGAAGGGAGCGAAATTCGCTCCCTTAATATTCATTTGTTGATGTGATGAAAGATTAAATCACTACTCGCGCTCTTTGGTGTATGGAACACCAATCGCTTTAGGAGCAATTGCTTTACCAATAAACCCAGCCAGTAGGAATACTGTCAATATATAGGGTAACGCTTCAATGGCTTGAACTGGGATTGGGAAATCTCCAATGCTCACACCTTGCAGACGAATAGCTAACGCGTCTAGGAAACCAAACAGCAAACATGCTCCCATCGCTGTGAATGGGCGCCACTTACCAAAAATAAGCGCCGCTAGAGCCATATAACCTTTACCAGCACTCATGTTCGGTATGAACTGCGCTGTTTGACCAACAGAAAGATAAACGCCCGCTAAACCAACTAGTAATCCACAGAGCACCATCGCGCTATAACGCATGCCTGCCACTGAGATACCGGCAGTATCGACTGCCGCTGGTGCATCACCCACAGCTCTTAAACGTAAGCCAAAACGAGTTTTGAACAGCACATACCAAGACAGAGGAACCGCAGCTAAAGCCACATACTCAATAATTGAGTGACCACTGATTAACTCAGAGTAGAGTAGGCCAATTACCGGTGTATCTTGTAGCGCATCCGCACCCGGTAAAGAGATTGGCGCAAAGCGAGCATCACCAGAAAGCGCTGGTGTTTGACCGCCCTGATTAAACCAGTAACGTCCAAGGGTCACAGTTAAGCCTGTCGCCAAAATGTTGATTGCCATGCCGCTCACCACTTGGTCTCCGCGGTGAGTAATCGAAGCAAAGCCATGCAATAGAGCAAGCAGAATAGAGACGAGCACACCCGCACAAACACCTAACCAAGCAGAGCCTGTGATGTACGCTGTTGCTGCACCTGAGAAAGCCGCTGCCAGAAGCTTACCTTCTAGAGCTATGTTTACCACGCCGGAACGCTCACTAAACATACCTGCAAGAGCCGCAAGAATCAGCGGAGTCGCTACACGAATGGTGGCGTCAGCCATTAAAATGATGGTTTCAAACATGATTACGCAACTCCATGTTCTTGTTTGCCAAATAAGCGCAGATAAATGCGTTCAATTGAAGGTTTGAACATGTACTCAAGCGCACCAGAGAAAAGAATGACCAGACCTTGCAGTACAACAACGATGTTACGGTCAACACCATAATCGAAGCTCAGTTCCGCACCACCTTGATACAAGAAGCCAAACAGCAAGCTTGCGAAGACAACACCCACAGGGTGATTTCGTCCCATCAGAGCCACCGCGATACCAGTAAAGCCGAAACCTTCGACGAAGTTAAGCTTGATCTGGTGAAGCTCACCTTGCAGTACGTTAATACCGAAGAAGCCAGCCAACATGCCTGAAAGCAGCATCGTGATGACAACTATCTTGAGATAGTTGATACCCGCGTAAGACGCAGCTGAAGCATTCGCGCCGATAGAACGAATTTCATAGCCCCAACGTGAGTGCCAAATGAAGAGCCAAACAAACACACAGCAAATCAAAGCAAAAATGAAACTGATGTTAAGTGGGCTTGGCGCAACGTTAATACCGAACACCGCGAACAACTCGTGCATTTTCGGCAGCCAACTGCCTTGGGCAAACACGCGACTTTCCGTCGCCATTGTTGTTTCTGGCTTAAGAATATCAACGAGCAGGTAAGCCATCAGAGAAGCAGCGATAAAGTTAAACATGATGGTTGTGATTACGATGTGCGAACCACGTTTTGCCTGTAAATACGCAGGAATAAACACCCAAGCCGCACCAAAAGCACCGCCAGCGATAACCGCGACAGGAAATACTACATACCAAGGAGCGTACTCGCCCAAGGTTAAACAGATTATCCCAACGCCAAGACCACCTATGTATGCCTGACCTTCCACACCGATGTTGAATAGGCCTGCATGGTAAGCCACAGCAACTGCTAGACCAGTGAAGATAAAGCCGGTTGTGTAGTAAAGGGTATATCCGATACCTTCAGCGTAGCCGAAAGCACCTGTCCACATGACTTTGATAGCGTCTAATGGGTTGATATCAATATAAATAAACAATAAAGCTGAAACTAAAAATGCGACTAATACGTTAATCGCCGGTAACAGCGCAATGGTTACCCAAGCGGGCACTTTTGCCTGACTCATGCGGTCTCTCCTTGGGCAATGCTCTCTTTTATGTGGTCTGGAACGATATTCGCCATCATTAGACCTAATGTTTTTTCATCTGCTTGATGAGCTTGCAGCTCACCAACGATTGCGCCATCAAAGACAACCAAGATACGATCTGCAAGACTGAGGATTTCATCCAATTCAACGGAAACTAACAACACAGCTTTGCCAGCATCGCGGCTAGAGATAATTTGTTGGTGGATGTATTCAATCGCACCGATGTCTACACCACGGGTTGGCTGACCGATCAAAAGAACATCTGGGTTTTCTTCCATCTCACGGGCAATAACCAATTTTTGCTGGTTACCACCTGAGAAATTTGCCGTTTTCAGATGGATGTCATTTGGACGAACGTCCCATTTGTCCATGTTCTCTTGGCAAATTCTCGAGATTGCAGCTTTGTCTTGCAGCAAGCCTTTGTTGTATTTCGGTAGATTGTGGTAACCCAAGATATACGCTTCTTGAGCTTCAAATTTGTTGATTAAGCCTTGTTTGTGGCGATCTTCAGGAATATGACCGACACCCATCGCTCTAACCTGTTGAGGATCTGCCGGTTTATCGACGGAGATTGTATGACCATTCAGTTCAAAGCTACCTGAGGTTGGCTTTAAGATGCCAGACAACAGCGATAGGATCTCTGATTGACCGTTACCCGAAACGCCTGCAATGCCGACGAGTTCGCCTGCTCGTACCGAGAAGCTAATATCTTTAACACGTTTAACGCCGCTACGGTCGACATAGCTGAGGTTGTTCACTTTAAGCAGCTCTTTAGCAGGGTTTGCTTCTGATTTATCAACTTTTAAGCGAACTTTACGCCCCACCATAAGCTCGGCAAGCTCTTCACGATTTGTCTCTGAAGTTTTTACATCAGCAACCATTTGGCCTTGGCGCATAACCGAAATGTTATCGGTAATTGCCAGTACTTCGCGCAGTTTATGTGTGATGATGATGACCGTGGTGCCTTGGCTACGGAGTTTATCCAGAATCGCGAATAAGTGATCGGCTTCTTGAGGAGTTAACACGCCAGTGGGTTCATCAAGAATAAGGAGTTTTGCATCGCGGTAAAGTGCTTTAAGGATCTCTACTCGCTGTTGTAAGCCAACAGGTAGGTCACCGACCAATTTATCTAGTGGGACATCTAAGCCATAGTCTTTTTCAATTTGGTGCAGCTTTTTTCTTGCAGCTTTGATGCTGTCTTCTAATTTCCATCCTGACTCTGCGCCAAGAACCACGTTCTCAAGAACCGTAAAAGTATCCACCAACATGAAGTGTTGGTGAACCATGCCGATTCCAGAAGCAATGGCTTCTTGAGAGTTGCTAGGACTGTATGGTTTGCCATCGACAAACATTTCACCTGAGTTTGGGTGATAAAAACCGTAAATGATGCTCATCAAGGTGGATTTACCAGCGCCATTTTCACCGATAATGCCGTGAATCGTACCTGCTGGAACTTTTAAATCGATAGCTTTATTCGCGTGAACGGCACCAAAGCGTTTATCGATTTTTTTAAGCTCGATGGCATAGTTTTGAGATTGCGTCACGTAAAAACTTCCTGAACTAATTAAGGCCATATTCAAGTGGATGCGCTTAAAAAGAACACCCAAATAAAATCATACGCCGCTGAGCAAGCAGCGGCGTATTACATTTCCAAATGGAACGTATTGTATCAACTAAGTGTAGAGGACTGAATTAGTACGCACACTTGTTGTCAGACATGTAGTCGTGAACTTTAATTTTACCTGCGATGATGTCGGCTTTAAGAGTATCCATATAAGCTTTCATTTCGTCAGTGATCAGAGCCTTGTTGTTGTCATCGTATGCCCAGTCAACAGCATTCTCTTTAAGACCTAGAGCTTTGATACCTGGTTTCCAAGTACCGTTCATCTCTTCTTTCCAAGTTTCAACAGAAGCTGCACCAACTAGCTTAACCATTGAAGTAAGCATAGTGCCTGGTTGTAGATGGTTTTGGTTTGAATCAACACCGATAGCCAGTTTGCCTGCATCTTTTGCTGCTTGGTAAACACCTAGGCCAGTACCGCCAGCTGCCGCATAAACAACGTCAACACCTTTAGAGAATTGAGACTTAGCAAGTTCAGAACCTTTTGCAGGGTCAGCAAACGCTGCTGGTGTTGAACCAGTCATGTTTTGTAGAACAGTGATGCTTGGATTGGTGTATTTAGCACCTTGCTCGTAACCACATTGGAATTTGCGGATTAGAGGGATATCCATACCACCAACGAAGCCAACTACGCCTGATTTAGAAGCTTTAGCTGCAAGTGCACCCACAAGGAATGAACCTTCGTGTTCTTTAAAAACAATAGATTGTACGTTTGGCTTATCAACAACTGAGTCAAGAATGGTGAAGTGAATGTCTGGGAACTCAGTTGCTACTTTTTCTACAGCTGACGCCATATTAAAGCCTACTGCAACAATTGGGCTAAAACCGCGGCTTGCAAGACGACGAAGGCCTTGTTCACGTTGAGCCTCGTTTTGAGGTTCAAATTCGCGAACTTCAGTACCTTCCGCAGCCATCACTTTAACACCATTTTGATATACAGCTTCGTTGAACGATTTATCGAATTTACCCGCTGTATCATAAATTACGGCTGGTTTTGCTTCTGCGAAAACGTGAAATGAAGAGATCGCTAAAGCAAGTGCTGAGATTTTTATAATAGATTTTTTCACTGTTATATACCTATGTTGCAATACCACTGTACTAGACGAGAGACTGCTGACCTTTAATTAAAGTTCGAACAAACCCAAAAACAAAATATCAATAGTTTGAATGAATTATTGGTGGGTCAGTTTGATCGAGTATAAGTTTATCGTTTGCGCTGCAAAAAAAAGTCGAATACCTCACACCAAATCACATTTTTTTGTAAAAAAAGGAACCAATTATCCAGAAATGTATGTTTTTTTGTTAATTCCAAGCGTTTACAAGAAACTGTGCTCACCATAATTGTGATAATTGTCACCAAAATAGTGCAAATTAAATGAATGCAGGCTCTGTTCTCCGCTGTTTTCGCAGCGGTTTGCTCAGTAAGCAAATGGCAAGCCAACTTATTGGTGATATGTATTAGATATGTATTAGTAGGGGCATATCTAAATTATACCTCGTTGAATATGGCAACAATTACTAATTTGTAGTGTGGATGAATGAAAAATGTAACATTCAAGTGTGATGGAACGCTCATGTTTTTGTTTGGGGTAAAATCAAAATTTATAGTTAAGTTGGTGGTCAATTGTATCTAATTTGATTCTAAAGTTTATGAACTTGCATTGTTCTTTTGTGAGCAAACGGTTGCAGCATTTTGTCGGGTTTAGACTACAATTTGTTGGCCAGATGTTGGTGTTGAGGTCTCAAATACTCGATTTTGACTGTTTATTGTGATGAGCTTCTTGTTTTTGAATGTAATGTATACATATTACCTAAAAATGCGTGATGCATATATTACTTTTTGCGGTGGGAGATGCGTATAATCGCACCCCGAAAACAACCCAATGTTTAACACGCCAAATTAAACTATAAGGAAGCCATAAACTATGAGTACGTTTATGAGCCTAGTCGGTATGATCGTTCTACTTGCAATCGCAGTACTACTTTCAAATAACCGCAAAGCTATTAATTTAAGAACGGTGGGTGGCGCATTCGCTATCCAATTTGCACTAGGTGCATTTGTACTTTACGTCCCATGGGGCCGCGATCTACTTGCTGGTTTCTCAAATGGCGTATCTAACGTTATTAACTACGGTAATGACGGTACTTCTTTCTTATTCGGTGGTCTTGTTTCTGACAAGATGTTCGAAGTGTTCGGTGGCGGCGGTTTCATCTTCGCTTTCCGTGTTCTTCCAACACTAATTTTCTTCTCTGCACTAATCTCAGTTCTTTACTACCTAGGCATTATGCAATGGGTCATTAAGATTCTGGGTGGTGGTCTACAGAAAGCTCTAGGCACATCTCGCGCAGAATCTATGTCTGCAGCAGCTAACATTTTCGTTGGTCAAACTGAGGCTCCACTAGTTGTTCGCCCATTTGTTCCAAAAATGACTCAATCTGAGCTGTTCGCGGTAATGTGTGGTGGTCTGGCTTCTGTTGCTGGTGGTGTACTTGCAGGTTATGCGTCAATGGGTGTTCCACTAGAGTACCTAGTTGCAGCGTCATTTATGGCGGCACCTGGTGGCCTACTGTTCGCGAAGATCCTATTCCCTGAAGTTGATCAACCTCAAGAGAACATTGAAGACGCTCTTGAAGGTGGTGACGACAAACCAGCTAACGTTATCGACGCAGCAGCTGGCGGTGCAGCAGCAGGTCTACAACTTGCTCTAAACGTTGGTGCAATGCTAATCGCATTCATCGGTTTGATCGCACTTCTAAACGGTATCCTAGGTGGTCTAGGTGGTTGGTTCGGTATGCCTGAGCTAACACTGGAACTTATCCTTGGTTGGGTATTTGCTCCTCTAGCATTCGTTATCGGTGTGCCATGGGAAGAAGCAACAATCGCTGGTTCATTCATCGGTCAAAAGACTGTTGTGAACGAATTCGTTGCTTACCTAAACTTTGTGCCGTACGTAGGTGAAAATGCACAAGTTGTTGCGGCAACGGGGCAAGTAATGTCTGAGAAGACTCAAGCAATCATCTCATTCGCACTATGTGGTTTCGCAAACCTATCTTCTATTGCGATTCTACTAGGTGGTTTAGGTGGCCTAGCTCCGTCTCGTCGTCACGACATCGCTCGTATGGGTATCAAAGCAGTTATTGCTGGTACGCTATCTAACTTGATGGCTGCAACAATTGCTGGCTTCTTTATCTCTTTCTAATTCGATTTAGAGAACGATATATAGACGCCATTTAATCTCACCCCGTAGCAAGAATATTGCTGCGGGGTGTTTTTGCTTTTCAGGGCATGACAAAGAGTGATTTTTTGTAATGGATTGCATTGGAAAGCCTTGTGTCTCAAGGTTGTCAGAATTTGACCATTTTTGAGATACAAACCGTTTGCTCCTCTAATGAGACTACAGTTTTGTGATAAATATCTATACTGTAGTGTCTTGCCAAAGGAAGTAAGCGAATATCAAAACGACGTAGTGAAGCCAATTGGATAGGTTAACCACTACGGCGTTTTTGAAAGGCAGCTAATGTCTAAAACAGATCATGTCTAAAACTGAAACTGCCAAAAACTGAAACAGTAAGACACCGCAATCACAGATTGTTGTGCCATAGACCCAGGTGGGTACTGTGCGGTGACAAGGATAGCAATTGGTGAACTGTAAATAGTCACACCGAGTCTTCAAGGAACCAAGTCCGTTCATTTGTGGCTATCAAAATTGACGTATGACGGTCGCTTTGGTAGTGAACTAATTGAATATATTGATCGGAGTTAGAAATGAGCGATTTAAAAGCAGCAGCACTACGTGCACTTAAACTGATGGACTTAACAACACTGAATGACGACGACACGGATGCGAAAGTAATCCAACTTTGTCATGATGCAAAAAGCCCAGTAGGTAACACAGCTGCAATCTGTATCTACCCTCGCTTTATTCCTATTGCTAAGAAGACCCTTCGTGAGCAAGGTACCCCAGAAGTTCGTATCGCTACAGTAACTAACTTCCCACACGGTAATGATGATGTGGAAATTGCAGTGGCTGAAACAAAAGCGGCAGTAGCGTACGGTGCTGACGAGGTAGACGTAGTTTTCCCTTACCGCGCTCTAATCGCTGGTAACGAGAAAGTAGGTTTCGACTTAGTTAAACAATGTAAAGAAGCTTGTGGTTCTGATGTTCTTCTTAAAGTAATCATCGAAACTGGTGAGTTGAAAGAAGAAGCATTGATCAAGAAAGCTTCACAAATCTGTATCGAAGCGGGTGCAGACTTCATCAAAACGTCAACGGGTAAAGTGCCTGTGAACGCAACACCGGAATACGCTCGTATGATGTTAGAAGTGATTCGTGACATGAACGTAGCGGCAACTGTTGGTTTCAAACCAGCGGGCGGTGTTCGTACAGCTCAAGATGCTAGTGATTACCTAGCAATGGCTGACGAAATCTTAGGTGACAATTGGGTTGATAGCCGTCACTACCGTTTCGGTGCGTCAAGCCTATTAACAAACCTACTAAATACATTAGAAGTGACAAACGAGAAAGCTGATCCAGCAGCGTATTAATCGTTCTGTTTTACAAGATGGCGCTTAGCGCCATCTTCATTTCTAAATAGCAAAAACCATAGTTACCCATCCAATTGGTTCGGGGCTAGGGAGGCACTAATGTATTTACCTCAAACTTTCTTACCACAAGAGATTATTCGCAGAAAACGTGATGGTGAAATCCTTACCACAGAAGAGATCAACTTCTTCATTCAAGGTGTGGCTAAAAACACGGTTTCTGAAGGACAAATTGCAGCGTTTGCAATGGCTGTATTCTTCCGTGAAATGACAATGCCAGAGCGTATCGCACTAACGTGTGCAATGCGCGATTCAGGCATGGTTATCGATTGGAGTCATATGAACTTCGATGGACCGATTGTTGATAAACACTCTACAGGTGGTGTGGGTGACGTAACTTCACTGATGCTAGGCGCAATGGTTGCGGCTTGCGGTGGTTATGTTCCGATGATCTCTGGTCGCGGTTTAGGTCACACTGGCGGTACTCTTGATAAATTAGAGTCTATCCCTGGTTACAACATTACTCCGACTAATGAAGTCTTTGGTCAAGTGACCAAGCAAGCAGGTGTGGCAATTATCGGTCAGACTGGTGATCTAGCTCCGGCGGATAAGCGTGTGTACGCTACGCGAGATATCACGGCAACCGTTGATAATATCTCTCTGATTACAGCTTCTATTCTTTCGAAGAAATTGGCTGCAGGCCTTGAATCATTAGTGATGGACGTGAAAGTAGGTTCTGGCGCCTTTATGCCAACTTATGAAGCGTCAGAAGAACTAGCAAAATCTATCGTTGCGGTTGCAAATGGTGCTGGTACCAAAACAACGGCAATCTTAACGGATATGAACCAAGTATTGGCTTCTTCTGCGGGTAACGCAGTGGAAGTACGTGAAGCGGTTCGTTTCCTAACAGGCGAATATCGTAACCCTCGTCTACTTGAAGTCACTATGGCTTCTTGTGCTGAAATGTTGATGCTAGGAAAACTTGCGAAAGACAGCGTTGATGCTCGTCAAAAACTGCAAGCGGTACTAGACAACGGTCAAGCAGCAGAGCGTTTTGATAAGATGGTCGCAGGGCTTGGTGGCCCAGCAGACTTCGTTGAAAACTACGAAAACTACTTAGATAAAGCGCAAATCATCAAACCAGTTTATGCAGCGCAATCGGGTGTGGTATCGGCTATGGATACTCGTGCGATTGGTATGGCTGTGGTTGGTATGGGCGGTGGTCGTCGTGTAGCAACAGATACTATTGATTACGCAGTAGGCTTTGATAACTTCATTCGCCTAGGTGAAGTGGCAGATAGCAACAAGCCTTTAGCCTTCATTCACGCGCGTAGTGAAGAGCAGTGGCAAGAAGCGGCAAACGCACTACAAAATGCGATTAAAGTCGGTGGTGAATACGTCCCAACTCCTGATGTTTACCGTCAGATCCGTGCAGAAGACGTGTAGTTGGCTGAGGAAAGAGTAATGAAAAGAGCATTTATTTTAGTTTTAGATTCATTCGGTATCGGCGAAACGGCTGATGCAAAAGATTTTGGTGACGTTGGCGCAGATACATTAGGTCACATTGCTGATCAATGTGCGCAAGGTTTAGCGGATAACGCTGATCGTAAAGGTCCGCTTACATTACCAAACCTATCTAAGCTGGGTCTTGCAATGGCGCACAAAGAGTCTACAGGTCGTTTTGCACCTGGACTGGATGATAAAGCTGACATCATCGGCGCTTATGGTCATGCCGCTGAGCTTTCTTCTGGTAAAGACACTCCATCTGGTCACTGGGAAATTGCTGGCGTGCCAGTACTGTTTGACTGGGGATACTTTAGTGACAAACAAAACAGCTTCCCTAAAGAGCTGACTGATCGAATTCTTGCTCGCGCAGGATTAGACGATTATCTCGGTAACTGTCACGCATCGGGCACTCAAGTGCTGGATGACCTAGGAGAAGAACACATGAAGACGGGCAAGCCTATCTTCTACACTTCTGCTGACTCAGTATTCCAAATTGCCTGTCACGAAGAGACGTTTGGTCTAGATCGCTTACTTGATCTTTGCCAAATTGCCCGTGAAGAATTGGCGGATTACAACATTGGTCGTGTTATTGCTCGTCCATTCGTTGGTGCAGGTAAAGGTCAATTTGAACGTACGGGTAACCGTCGTGACCTTTCTGTTGAGCCGCCTTCAGCAACTGTGCTGCAAAAACTGGTTGAAGAGAAGCAGGGTAACGTTGTGTCTATAGGTAAGATCGCAGACATCTACGCAAACTGCGGTATCACTAAGAAAGTGAAAGCTACCGGTATACCAGCGCTGTTTGAAGCAACGCTAGAGCAAATCCAACAAGCGGGTGATGACACGATTGTTTTCACTAACTTCGTCGATTTTGACTCTGCTTATGGCCACCGCCGCGACGTAGCAGGCTATGCTGTAGCACTAGAATATTTCGATGAGCGTCTGCCTGAAGTTCTAGAATTAATGCAAGAAGAAGATGTTCTGATTCTAACGGCTGACCACGGTTGTGACCCAACATGGCAAGGTACTGACCATACTCGTGAGCATATCCCTGTGATTGTTTACGGTAAGAAAGTAGCACCTGGCTCATTAGGCCGTCGTGAAACGTTCGCGGATATCGGTCAAAGCCTCGCAAGTTACTTTGGCATTTCGCCAATGGAATACGGTAAGAACTTTTTGTAATTTCTTAGGGGTTTAGTCTTTATCTCAATGAGAAAAAGAGAACTGGGCTCCCTCTATCAGTTTGGTCCAGGTGTTGAGTTAACACCTAACATCATAAGGAATAATATAATGGCAACTCCTCACATTAATGCTGAAATGGGTGATTTCGCAGACGTAGTACTTATGCCGGGCGACCCACTACGCGCTAAATATATCGCAGAAACTTTCCTAGAAGACGTTGTTCAGGTGTGTGATGTTCGTAATATGTTCGGTTTTACTGGTACTTACAAAGGTCGCAAGATCTCTGTTATGGGCCACGGTATGGGTATCCCATCATGTTCTATCTACGTAACTGAGCTAATCAAGGACTACGGAGTGAAGAAAGTTATCCGCGTGGGTAGCTGTGGTGCAGTAAACGAAGATATTAAAGTACGTGATGTGGTTATTGGTATGGGCGCATGTACAGACTCTAAAGTTAACCGAATTCGCTTTAAAGACCACGATTTTGCTGCAATCGCAGATTACAAAATGGTAAAAGCGGCAGAAGAAGCTGCAAAAGCACGCGGAATTGACGTGAAAGTGGGTAACCTATTCTCTGCTGAACTGTTCTACACGCCAGATCCATCGATGTTCGATGTAATGGACAAATACGGTATCGTTGGTGTTGAAATGGAAGCGGCTGGCATCTACGGTGTTGCTGCTGAATACGGTGCAAAAGCTCTGACTATCTGTACTGTATCTGACCATATCAAAACCGGTGAAGCGACCACGTCTGAAGAGCGTCAGACTACGTTCAACGACATGATGCTTATCGCTCTTGATTCCGTGCTGATTGGTGATCAAGCAGGTTACTAAGTATCCTAACTCGATGAAATAAAATAAAAACCTCAGCATGGTTGAGGTTTTTTATGAGACTTTGCCGTTAATGTGTTGAAGCGAAGCTTATCAACGGCAGTTCTTCACGAAAGTTTTATTCTGCGTTTTGCAGTAGTAGGTTTTCACCTTTTGGCTTTGATTTACGCTTCAACAGTAGAGTAAACAGCACGCCACTGATAAAGCTCATAATCACCATCAAGTACATGTAGCGATCACTCTTACGATAGTGGTGGTCTGAAATCGCCGTCACTTTACCTGTCTCAAAAGTAATGCGCACAAAACCGATCAGGTTGCCATCGTGCACGACGGGTTCCACAAGTTGCTGGCGACCAATGCTCGCGGTTTGCAAAGGTGTATCTAAGCCAAGCACTTCTCTTACACTTAATGCTGAATCACTAGAAGCCAGTTTTACGCCTTCAGAATCATAAATCGTTGCATCAAATACTAAGCGGTCTTGAGCGAGCTGATTGGTGAGATTTAACAGACGCTCTTGGTCCTGCTCAGCAATACTTCTGCCCGCAGTGAGTGACGCTTGGGTAATCAATACTTTAGTAAGTGTTTCTAGCTGGTTTGCTTGGATGCGTTCGTTACCTTTACTAATGACCACGCTATTTTTTATTGTGATGACGAACATGCCAATTAGCAAAAGTAAGGTTAATAGGCGAATAACCATACGAAAGGAGAACAAAGAATCGTCCATAACCATTTTAACTCAAAGAAAATCAGACTTTGCACATATTGAGACTTGCGTTTTTAAATTGCAATAGGGTAACGTCTGCTTATACGAAGACATGGACGCCTTATATATGCTACCTATTAAAAAACATACGTCTCTTATCAATCGACTGCCTGAAACTCGTTTATCTCTGCAATTAGACAAAAGCAAAGCAAGCTGGATTGTATTTGGTGATTTCTTAACAGCTCAACAGTTTGAAGACATTGACTTCTTTACTGGTCATTACAACGCGATAGTTGATGCATGGAAAGTTGGACCTTATGAAGTTGCGCTAATGTCGGGTGAACTGACTAGCGAACACGAGAAAATTTTACAAGGGTTGGGTTTAGATTACGCACGAATTAATGAAGTGCCAGATTTGTCAAAACCGGGTTTGATTGTGATGGATATGGACTCAACAGCAATCAAGATTGAGTGTATTGATGAAATAGCAAAACTTGCAGGCGTAGGTGCTGAAGTTGCTGAAGTTACAGAACGTGCGATGCAAGGTGAACTTGATTTTGAACAGAGCTTACGCCAACGTGTTGGCAAGCTGAGTGGTGCTGATGAATCTATTTTAGAGTCGGTACGTTCTACACTGCCTTTGATGGAAGAATTGCAAGAACTGGTTGAAACACTGCAAGCTTTTGGTTGGAAAACCGCTATCGCATCGGGTGGTTTCACTTACTTCTCTGATCATTTGAAAGCGCTGCTGAATTTAGACCATGCGCAATCAAATACGTTAGACATTGTGAATGGTAAACTAACAGGTAAAGTGCTCGGTGATGTGGTGACTGCACAAACTAAGGCAGACATCGTTGTTGAGCTTGCTACTCAGTTTGATATCGAAATGCATAACACGGTTGCGGTTGGCGACGGCGCCAATGACTTAGTGATGATGGCAGCTGCGGGACTAGGCGTTGCTTTCCACGCCAAACCTAAAGTAGAAGCAAAAGCCCAAACTGCTGTACGTTTTGCTGGCCTTGGCGGTGTGCTGTGTATTTTGTCTGCTGGCCTCGTTAAACATCAGAAAATTAGTTGGCAAAGCAAGCCATAATCTTCACTTTATGCACATCTAAAATAGTGCATATCTGAAATAGAAAAAAGCGAGGCTAGAGCCCCGCTTTTTTTATTCATTTAACTAGATGTTTTTTACGTCCAGACCGGCCAATCGATGCCAGTAACCATTACATTGTTGGCTTTCTAGTTTGGTTGGATGACCACCATGTTCATTTTGCTTGAATTTGTTTAGGTGTTGGAAGGTTTCGACACCCAGTGGGCTTAAACGGACCACATCGACTAAACCTTCCATACTTGGTAAGTCGTTCATCAGGTTATAGCAATAGCCTGACTGCGTTTGAATGCCGTTTAAGTTGAAAACAGATTGGCCTTCCTGACTGCTGACCTGAATCCCTGTTGGGTATTTGATACAGCAGGTTTCACATTCGTCTTTCGCTCGGTTTTCTGCGCGTGCTGTAAAACAACGAGCCGAATAGGCGAGTGGTAGATAACCGTGGCTAAAAACTTCCACTTCGAACCGATTACGGATGCCGATTGTTTCACACTGGAGTAAAACGTTGTTCAGCCAATCCCGTGACAGTTCAACAGGCATACACCATCGTGTCATCCCTTGCTTGAGAAATATTTGCAGCGCGTAAGCATTGTAGGTGTTCACCGCTGGACCAACAATGAAAGGTAAGCCTTTTTCATGCGCCATCTGAATGGCAGACACATCATTCGCTTCAATGGCGAAGTCGCCATTATCAATGTATTTTTTTAGTACATTGATTTCACTGGGCGCTTCGAACAACGCCATGGTTGAAAGAACAACTTGTTTACCTGCTGAAGAAAGCTCTTTGGCAATGTCGAACCAATGTTGCGGTTTCATTTCACGTCGTTTAGAACAAACGGTTTCGCCCAGATAGATAATATCGGCGTTGCTTTCTTTTGCTTGTTGGTAGAAGCTTTCAACATCTTGCTTTGGCCAGAAGTAAAGTAGCGGACCTAGTGCGTATTTCATATTCTCTCCCTACTACTTACTGCCATTTTCGGTGGTATGCACCGAGAGTGGTTTGTGTACCTTCTGAAACGTTGGCAAGTGCCGCATCCCAAGCGCTTTCTACATGGTAGCTCTCGGGGTTCGCAAGGTAGCGATCAATCGCAGTGCGCCATGTGCGAGTAACTTGTTCTACATACGCGGGGCTGCGCTGACGGCCTTCAATTTTTACCGATGCAACATTGGCGGCGAAGAGCTCTGGGAGTAGTGAGAGTGTATTCAGACTGGTTGGCTCTTCCAACGCGTGGTAGCGTTTTTGTTCACCATCGATGTCTGCAATAAAACGACCTTTACATAAGGTTGGATAACCTGCGTTTTCGCCTGTTGCGTACTTATCGATGAGAATTTCATTAAGTCGAGATTCTAAACCCGAATCAGTCTCTTGCCAGCGTACGTATTTGGCCGGAGAACAGGCACCAACTGTGTTTGGGGATTCACCTGTCATGTAAGAAGAGAGGTAACAGCGACCTTCCGACATAATACATAAACTACCAAAAGCAAATACTTCGAGATCAACGCCTTCTGGGACATTACGTGATAGCTGCTTTACCTGATGGATAGAAAGCACGCGAGGCAATACAACGCGCTTAACGTTGAAATTTTTATGGTAAAACTCAACGGCTTTCACGTTGGTTGCGGATGCTTGAACAGAAAGGTGCAACTCTAAATCTGGGTACTTGTTTGCAGCGTAATCAAGGATAGCAACATCAGCCACGATCAAAGCGTCGATGCCGAGATCTGCTGCTTGATCTACTGCGTTAGTCCATCTTTCAAAACCATCAGGATGAGCAAACGTGTTTAATGCGACATGGATTTTTTTTCCATGATCGTGAGTGTATTGAACGGCTTTGTTCAGTTTGTTGCCTGTGAAATTTAACCCTGCAAAGTGGCGGGCATTGGTGTCGTCTTTGAAGCCGATGTAAACGGCATCTGCACCACAATCAATGGCTGTTTTAAGTGCGGGTAAATTACCAGCTGGACAGAGAAGTTCCATTGCTCGGTTACTTATTTTTTAGGAAAAAGTGACCATATTCTATGGATAAATAAGGCTTTTCGATTTGATGTAAGGCAGGTTTCAGTGAATAAGGAATAATTTACTCATTTGGAGTGAGATATGAATCAATTTAGATGGTTTTCCGATGGCGACGGTGCTTAGCAAATAACTCTTCAACTTCGTGTTTAGGTTGTGGACGATGAAAATGGAAGCCTTGAATTGCATGACAATTCAGGTTGGACAACAAGGTCGCTTGTTGCTGCGTTTCCACACCTTCAGCTACAACGGATAAGTTAAGAGATTTACCAAGATTGATGATGTTTTCGATTACCGTGATCTGTTTTGGTAGGGTATCAATATCTGTAATAAATGCTCTGTCTATTTTGAGTTCATCAATTGGGAAACGCGCAAGGTAGGCCAGTGATGAGTAACCTGTACCAAAATCGTCAATAGAGAGATTAAAGCCCAGCTTCTTAATTGCGTTTAGCATCTGTAGTGTGTGCTCACTATCGCTCATTACCGCACTTTCGGTCAGTTCGAAAGTGATGCAATTAGGATCAAGCGAGGTGGTGCGCAAGAGTTTTTCCAGATAGTCGATTAACTGCGGGTTACCAAACTGCTCTGGAGATATGTTGATTGCCACTCGTCCTGGTAAAATCCCTTGTTGTTTCCAGCGCTTTACTGTGGCGAAAACATCACGCATGACTACTCGACCAAGATGTTCAATAAGTCCTGCTTTTTCTGCGACAGGAATGAATGCCGCAGGACTGATGTATCCTTCAACAGGGTGCTTCCAACGTACCAGCGCTTCAGCTCCGTTAACACTGAAATCACGCGCATTCACTTTTGGTTGATACCACACCTCTAAACCATTTTGTTGAAGTGCTTTTTGCAGCTCAATCTCAAGCCATAGACGCATCCGCGCTTCTTTATTCATCTGATCATGGAATTTAATCAGACGATTTCGACCACGATCTTTCGCTTCATACATCGCAGTATCAGCGTTTTGCAGCAAAATACGCGCATCGTTACCGTCACCTGGGTACTGCACACTGCCAATTGAACACGCTAAGCGTTTGCTGAAGTGATGCAAATCAAACGGTTGGTTGATTAAAGAGATAATGCGTTCTGCTAGCATTTCCGCCGAGCGGTTATGTTCAGGTTCTGGAAGAATCAGGCCAAATTCGTCACCACCTAAATGCCCTAAAATGGCCTGTTGTGGCAGTAAACGTTTGAGACGTGACGACACTTCCTGAATCACTTTGTCTCCAATATGGTGACCCAGTGAGTCGTTAATATTTTTGAAGTTGTCGATATCCAGATACAGCAGCACTAATGGGGTATCATTTTGGATTAAGTGCTCCAAACGTTTTGTAAAACCCAATCGGTTATACAAGCCGGTTAACGAATCTATATGAATATCGCTTTGATTGGTTGCACTTAGCTGTTTTGTTGCCTGCGAGGCATCTTGAATCAGAATTAACTGCGAGTTGCTTCCCAGTATTTGGGTTGTTCCTGCATGAAGCTGAACTCGGCGTTCGAAACCACATCGAGGTCCGGTTAAACATACCAATGGGTTTTCTGTTAAAAGTTCACCAAGCTTAGCGTTAAATACGCTTTTGCTTTTTTCATCAACAAACAAACGAGATAGCTCTTCATCCAGCAAATCTGATGTATCTTCAAACCCCAATAAGCGTGCAGCTGAGGGGTTTGCCGAGATTATGAAATCGTCTTCGACCAAAAGTAAGCCGTCAGGCAGTAATGTGGTCAGGGTCGAGAATTTATTCTCAGAATCTTCCAAAGAGCGGATAAGGATTTGTTTTTCTGACGTGTCGATAGCATGGAAAATAATGTATTCCACATCTTTCTTGTCGTTGAAAATTGGAGAAAGCGAAAAATGGAGACTCATTTCCATGTAGATGTCATGGAGAGTCATTTCTGCTTCTATTGTCTCCCCATCGAATGCTCTTAAGTAGTAGCCTTTAAGATGGTTATAAAACTGTTCGCCAAGTATCTGCGAATCATTCATACCAATAAGCTCAGTTGGCGCTAAGCCTGAAACATCACAATACCTTTCATTGACCATCACATAATTATGTTGGTCATCTATTATCGCGAAAAAGAACGGACTGTTAGACGTTATTTTTGCGAACCAATGTTGTAAATGTTGCGAAGGCATTTGCGACGGCATTAAGAAACTACCAACTGTGTTTAAGCGCTTATTTGTTCAATAAGAATTATTTAAGAGCGATACATACTAACTATAACGTTGATTTCACGGTTAGAAAAGCTTCTCTGTGTTGCACAATTTCTTGATGCATAACAGGGTTCGCCACTATCACATCCCGTATGATAAGTTTTCCAAAGACAAAGGTAACGGATAAAGGGCGTGATTAACAACATTCGTATTCAACTAGTTCAAAATGCGGCATCAATTTTGAGATCTCCAGTCAACTTATTGCCTAAGTTTGTGCAAAAAAAGGCCTTACTTGATGGTATGACAATGGTATTTCATGAAGCTCTCGATGATGGTGATTTTGAATTCCTAGAAGGTAAGTGGCTTAAAGTTGAAATTCGCGATATGAACCTCTGTTGGTATATCAGCTATGAAGACGACAAGCTTGTGGTTGCAGACAACATCAAAGATGAAGATGTGAGCTTCAGCGGTAACCTGAATGATTTGGTGTTAATCGCGGGACGTAAAGAAGACCCGGATACTTTGTTTTTCCAGCGTAGACTGTCTATCGAGGGAGATACTGAGCTTGGTCTTGAAGTCAAAAATTTGATGGATAGTGTGGATTTGGAACAATTACCGAAAGCTTTGCAAATTTTACTTCACCAACTCGCCGATTTTGTGCATAAAGGCATGCAAGCACCTAACGCACATAAAGAGGTAGTGAATGCTTATTAGAAGTGAAGCGCCTGCTGACATACTAATTGTTGATCAATTACTGAAGTCGGTCTTTGAAACCGAAGCTGAAGCCAACTTAGTTATGGCTTTGCGTGAGAATGGTAATCGTACACTGTCACTGGTTGCCTGCGAAGACGATGGTGAGGTGGTCGGTTTCGCGATGTTCAGTCCGGTATCTGTTGCTGGTGAACATCTTAATTGGCAAGGCTTAGCTCCTTTAGCGGTAAAAGCTGAATACCGTAAGCAGGGGGTTGGAGCGGAAATCGTTAAAGAAGGTCTTAGTTCTCTCGGTGAACTGGGCTATCCCGCTTGTGTGGTTCTTGGTGACCCAAGTTACTACCGACGTTTTGGTTTTGAAGATGCAAGTCAATACGGTTTCAAATGTCAGTGGGACGTACCTGCTGAAGCATTTCAAATTGTCGCATTGTGGGAAAACGAACTCGACAACAAACAAGGGTTGATTGAGTATTGCCCTGAGTTTAACGAACTTGCTTAATCTCCCTCATTTAGAAGAAGCAAATTTGCTTCTTCTTCCATTTTCGCTTTCAAAAATAGCTTACATCACTTGTTCACATACATGTTTATCTTGCTAGGCAATACTTAGATTTATGGCGTGGCTGGTAACTTTGAGCAGTGGTGATTAAAAGGGAAGTTTGTTAGCATTCAGTTTTCTAACATTATGTATTACTGATTCTTCATTACTATGCCTAATCACGAGCAACAATACTTACAAGCTATGGGAATTCAGAGCTGGGATTTGATTCACCCTGAGCGTTTACAAGGCTATCAACCAAAGAAAGCTGCGTTAGACACAGAGTGTAAGCTGCTATTGGTGAGTACTAATTATCCAACGGCCAGTGAAGCCGCGCTGTTTGAAAGAGTATTGAAGAGTTTCAACGTGGAATTGCAGCAGTCTCAGTACGCTAGTTTGCATAATCTGGCAAATATAGATCTCTCAACACTTGAGTGGATCTGGTTTGCCGGTTGTGATGACGAAATCAATAGCAACATCAAAAAACTTCATACACCACTTTTATCCGACGTTGATGGCAACACTCAACATCGTCGTGATTTATGGCAACAAATTTGTTCTTACGAAGCGAAATAATATAATGTTGATACAGTTTTTACCTTTAGATGATCAGCATCTGGATCATGTGTGGCGAATCGAACAGCAAGCGCATAGTCATCCTTGGAAAGAATCGATGATTCGTCAGCTAGACAGCCGAGGTGCCACTCATTTTTGTATGTTGTTAGACAATCAAGTCATTGGTTATTTTTACGCGCAGAACATTGTTGGTGAAGTTTCTTTACTTAATATCGCTATTGACCCAGCAGTTCAGGGCAAAGGTTATGGCAAGCAGCTTGCGGAGTTTTTCTTAGAACATTGTGAAAGCGTAAAAGCAGAGAGTGCATGGCTGGAAGTCCGAGAAAGTAATTTTCTTGCTTTTGAGTTATACCAACAGATAGGTTTTAACGAGATAGACCGCCGAGTGAATTACTATCCGACAGAAAAGGGTCAAGAAGACGCGATTATCATGAGTTATTACTTCTTCCATTAATGCTTTGTCTGATGGTTATTTGTTGCTACCTAGACGAATAACATCGGTGTGGTTCGCTATCACTTTGTATGGGTTTTCTTGGAAACGCTGCTCGATGTCGGCCACTGGTAGCGGCTTATCAAACAGATAACCTTGGAACTGCTCGCATCCCAATTCTTTTAGTGCATTTAATTCATTAATATCTTCAACACCTTCTGCAATGACTTCTAAATTAAGTCGGCGAGCCATCATCACTATGGTGTCGACAATCGCCTGATCGCTTTCGTCCAAGTGCAATTGAGTAACAAAAGAGCGGTCAATTTTCAGCATGTCGACGGAAAGGTGCTTTAAGTATCGTAGTGAAGAGTAACCTGTACCGAAATCGTCGATAGAGATATTGATGTGATTCTCTTTGAGTTGAGCCATTTTCTCTGTAGAACTCTCAACGTTTTCCAGCAGCAAACCTTCGGTTATTTCAAGTTCTATGTGTTCACCTGAAATTTCTACTTGTTGTAATGTGTCGTTAATAAACTCTACAAAGCCGTCTTGTGCAAATTGAAGTGGGCTGATGTTAATGGCCAAGCGGCGAAAATGAGGTGGTAGAACACCTGCTTTTTTCCACTGTGCATATTGGTAGCAAGCTTGTTCAATAATCCAATTACCGATTTGTAGAATTTGCCCTGTTTCTTCAGCAATAGGCATAAATAATCCTGGAGGTAGTACTCCTTTTCGAGGATGGTTCCAGCGGATTAATGCTTCTACTCCAATAATATTATGATGAATATCCACTTGAGGTTGGTAATAAAGTTCAAGCTGGTTATTTGAAAGAGCTTCATGTAATCCTTTCTCTATTGCTAAGAAAGATTCAATTTGAGCCTGCATTTCAGGTTTGTAAAAAACGTAGTTATTTCTTCCGCTAACTTTTGCCCGATATAATGCTGTATCGGCCTGACGAAGAAGATCGATATTAGTGGTGATGTTTTCGGGAAAAGTAGTTATGCCAAGACTCACGGTACAGTAGAGTTGGTGATCATCAATTGAATAAGGATTTGAAATTAACGCAAGCAGTTGTTTGGCTGAGTCCTCAATATCTTTAGTCGCTACATCTGCGTTGAGAATAGCAAATTCATCACCACCGATTCGTGCTGGAACATAGCCATTTTTTGCCCAAGTCTCCATTCGCAGAGCGATCGCTTTAATTAACTTATCACCGATAGTGTGACCTAATGAGTCATTGATGGTTTTGAAGCGATCAATGTCAATATAGAACAGCACGCCTGTAGTTTTGTGAAGTCGAGCATCATCAATGGCTTCTGACAGGTTTTGCAATAACAAACTACGGTTGGCTAATCCTGTTAAGCTATCGTAATAGGCGAGTTGATTAAGCTTTATTTCTGCTTCTTCTCTGTCTTTCCAAAGTTTGTGAAACGTAAACGCTAACTCACTGATCTCATCTTCATGCTTAGGTATGGGCGGTGGCGTTATGTGCTGTTTTCCTTTTAAAGAGCGAACCCATTTATTGAGAGATATGATGGGTAGTGAGAGCTTACGATAGAAGAAAAGTAGCAAGATGCTAGTCAGTAGAATGTTTCTAAAAAGATCAAATAGCAGAATCTGTGTCGTTTTGTTGAGGAATTCTGTTGCCAGTGAAGACCCGTCGACCGAAAAACTTAAACTGCCGACTAAAACGTTGGATTCGGGTTTATGAAGATCGGTCGTGAAGGTTGGAATTGCTGGAGTGAAATAGCTAGAAAGAAGTTTAACGAATTCGCCAATTTTAGGAATTGGGCGTTGTTTTATGATTAAGGTATCACCGAAATCATCAATGATTTCTACTTTATAAATCGCGGGGTCAGCCATTAAGCTTTCAGCGACTTGTCCAGCGAGAAGGTTGTTTAAATGATAAGCAGCAAGACTAGCGTTGGCATAACTCTGAATTAACTTAACATGATAGTTTTCTTCTACTTTTTTCTGCTCTTGATGGAGATCGATGAGAATATGATAAAAACTAAAGCATATACCCAGTATCACCGACACTAAGAAAACGGTTTTGGCTTGCCTAAATGCCAATGAATTTAACTGCTTTGTTTTAGCCATAGCGCCCAAAAGTCCCTCTAATCCTTTAAAGTTATAGTCCAAATTGGCTAATAAATTAATGCTCAAGCATTAATGACGGCACATTTAACTTTTGTATGACGATTTGTCTTAATGGTTTTCAGGGCTCATCATTTTTGTAAGCTATCCTTGCTTCACGCGAATAAAACCAGAATTCACAGTAATTTAAATAGTTAATCTTCTCAATAGAAATAGTGTGTTTATTTAACAATATTGCTTTTCGTTATTTATTTGGTGAAAGATTACATTGATCTTTTTAATTAATTTATTGAAATAAAAGGTTTTTATTTGGTTTTTGTTCGATTGATAGCATAGCCAATGTCACTTTATATAAGCTTTGATTGTTTATGACGGCAGAATCAGCGAAAATACCCGCCAATCACGATTAACTAATGGATTTGTGCGAGTAAAGCCTTGTAGGTAACCGTTCGCATCTATGTATCCGTACTCAAACGAAAAGAATGATCAAATGGCAGACCCGATTTTTCTAAGCGAAGTCAATAAACGTAGGACTTTCGCGATTATCTCTCACCCGGATGCTGGTAAAACTACCATCACGGAAAAGGTGTTGTTATTCGGACGTGCAATCCAAACCGCAGGTTCTGTAAAAGGACGTGGCTCATCTCAGCACGCTAAATCTGACTGGATGGAGATGGAAAAAGAGCGTGGTATTTCGGTAACAACCTCTGTAATGCAGTTCCCATATCGCGATGCATTGGTGAACTTACTCGATACTCCGGGACACGAAGACTTCTCTGAAGATACTTACCGTACACTTACTGCTGTTGATTCATGTTTGATGGTTATCGACGCGGCAAAAGGTGTAGAAGACCGTACGCGTAAATTGATGGAAGTTACTCGTCTGCGTGATACTCCAATCGTCACTTTCATGAACAAATTGGACCGTGATATTCGCGACCCAATGGAACTGCTAGATGAAGTGGAAAATGAGCTGAAGATTGCTTGTGCGCCGATTACTTGGCCAATTGGCTGTGGTAAAGAGTTCAAAGGTGTTTATCACATTCACCGCGATGAAACAGTTCTGTACTCAACGGGTCATGGTCATACCATTCAAGAAGAGCGCATTATTAAAGGTCTGGATAACTCAGCATTAGATGCTGAAATTGGCGAAGACTTAGCTATGCAGCTTCGTGAAGAGTTAGAACTTGTTCTGGGCGCTTCTCACGAGTTTGATTCTGAGTTGTTCCTCAAAGGTGAACTGACGCCTGTATTCTTTGGTACAGCATTAGGTAACTTTGGCGTTGACCACATGCTGGATGGCTTGACTGAGTGGGCACCCGCTCCGCTACCTCGCCAAGCTAATGAGCGAGAAGTTGAAGCAACAGAAGATTCATTTACAGGTTTCGTATTCAAGATTCAGGCGAACATGGATCCTAAACACCGCGACCGTATTGCGTTTATGCGTATCGTCTCTGGTACCTATCAACAAGGTATGAAGATGAACCACGTACGTATCGGTAAGCAGGTGAATATCTCTGATGCTGTGACTTTCATGGCAGGCGACCGTTCACGTGCTGAAGAAGCTTTTGCTGGCGACATCATTGGTCTTCACAACCACGGTACGATTCAAATCGGTGATACCTTCACTCAAGGTGAAAAACTGAAGTTCTCGGGCATTCCAAACTTTGCGCCTGAACTGTTCCGTCGTATTCGCCTAAGAGATCCATTGAAGCAGAAACAATTGCTTAAAGGTCTTGTTCAGCTTTCTGAAGAAGGTGCGGTACAGGTGTTCCGTCCACTGCAGAACAACGATCTGATCGTTGGTGCTGTGGGTGTTCTTCAGTTCGACGTAGTAGTTGCTCGTTTGAAATCTGAATACAACGTAGAAGCGATTTACGAAGGTGTGAACGTGGCGACAGCTCGTTGGGTTGAATGTTCAGATGCTAAGAAGTTTGAAGAGTTCAAACGTAAGAACCAAAGCAACTTAGCATTGGATGGCGGCGATAACCTAGCGTACATCGCGCCTACCATGGTTAACCTGAATTTGGCTCAAGAGCGTTCACCAGAAGTTGAGTTCCGCGCAACCCGCGAACATTGATTTCGAATAAAGAGCGGCTGGTCAGTCGCTCTTTTCATATTGCAGATACAAAAAAGCCGATGCATTGCATCGGCTTTCTACTATTTATAGTTCAGAATTCATCGCTCAGAATTATTTGCTTTTCTTCGCTGTAGTTTTCTTTTTAACGGTGTCTTTCTTCTTCGCTGCGTCTTTCTTCTTTTTAGCCGCAGTTGGCTTTTTCTTCTTAAATACCGCTTTTTTGTGTTTAGGACGCATACCTTCGATGTAACGCTCTTTGATATCTTCTTTGATATAACGAGCGACACGTTCAATCATTGGCTGATCATGCGCTTCGATAAGAGAAATTGCATTACCTTTCTTACCCGCACGAGCAGTACGACCAATACGGTGTAAATACACATCCGCGGTACGTGGCATATCAAAGTTAATCACGTGGCTGACATCTGGGATATCAATACCGCGAGCTGCAACGTCTGTCGCTAAAAGGATGTTTACCGTACCATCGCGAAAACGTGAAATTGCATTGTTACGACGATCTTGTGGCATTTCGCCTTGGATCCAAACGCAAGGGATCTGCGCACGTTCTAATTCAGTACGAAGATCCGCTAAGCGTTCACGCGTTTTCAAGAATACGATCGCGCGCTCTGACTGCTCGGTTAAGATTGTTTTTAACAGCTCAAGCTTATGTGCCATATCGTCTGCACGGTGGTACCACTGAGTGATTTTCTTGCGCTCACGACGTGGTGGCTCTGCATTGACAATTGCTGGCTCGTTTAGCAAATCTGCTGTGAAACCATCAACACCTTTACCTTCTAAAGTTGCTGAGAACAGAAGGGTCTGTTTACGCCAGCGACATTCAGCTGATAGACGGTCAACGACCGGACCAAACCCCATGTCTAGCATGCGGTCTGCTTCGTCAAGAATTAACCATTCAATTGCACGACAATCGAAACGCTCAGCGTCAATGTATTCCAATAAACGCCCCGGTGTTGCTACAACGATATCTTGAGTTGTTGCCAAAACATCTGCGTGTTCTTGGTATTGAACACCGCCAGTGATACTGAAGATGTTCATGTGCGTGTATTTTGCCAACGCTTTTGCTTGCTCTGTGATTTGCAGCGCCAATTCACGAGTTGGCGTGAGAATCAAAATACGAGCTGGACCTGCTTTCTTACGTGGGAAATCTTGTAGGTATTGCAGCGCTGGGATAACAAACGCAGCCGTTTTACCTGTCCCTGTTGGTGCAGATGCAAACACATCTTTTCCGTCGAGGGCTTGAGGAATTGCTTCGGCTTGAACTTGAGTAGGGCGCTCAAAGCCCATTTCTTCAATTGCCTCGATGAGGTTTGGATCCAGTTCTAAGTCAGCAAAAGATTTGATCACTGTTAATACTCCGCAAGCGCTCGGACTGAGCAGTCAAAGCCGATCAGCAACCGCTGATCAGTAAAAATTAGGGGCGCACATTATAGATGGATCGTCACTCAGATCACATCTTTAATTCTACATCTTTAAATAAAAAGATCGTGTTAGCTCGATGAAGGCTTGAGTGTAGCCTAAATCATCGCGAATGATCAGCGTTGATTCCTCAATATCAATCGGTTCTTTTTTCAGTTCAAACAAAACTCGGCTGATGGGTTTGTTCGGTGTCGGCTGCACTTTGCATAATCGAGATAAGTAAAAGCCACTCTTTTTCGCTAGCTCTATAAATTGTTCACCTTCCGTTATTGGAA
Organism: Vibrio ziniensis; assembly: GCF_011064285.1. Taxonomy (NCBI): domain Bacteria; kingdom Pseudomonadati; phylum Pseudomonadota; class Gammaproteobacteria; order Vibrionales; family Vibrionaceae; genus Vibrio; species Vibrio ziniensis. The sequence continues at coordinate 2,523,174 of NZ_CP049331.1, read as the reverse complement.
GAATAAAGCTGGCGGTTCCTGTCTCGGACAGCAATTGATAAGTGATGTTGATTAATTGCTTATGCTCCAACGTTTTAGTATGTCTAGCTGTTGCTCGCTGAGCATGCTGTGACTGTTCACCGTCATTAAAATAAGGTGGATTGCAGATGATGGCATCGAAAGTTTTGCTGTTTGTAATGTTTAATACATCAACTTGCTCTAAAACAATTCGCCCAGCCCAAGGAGATTGACTGATATTGATTTGAGCCGATCGGTATGCGTGTTCATCAATGTCAATGGCTTGTATTTGTGCATGGGGAAATCGTTGGGCACACATCAAGGCTAAAAGACCAGTACCGGTTCCTATATCAAGGATGTGCGTAATGGGTAGAGAAGATGCAATTTGAGATAATTCATGCTGAAAAGCCCAGGCTCCCAGAAGTACACCGTCTGTGCTGACGGGCATGCCGCTTTGCCCACCCTCAATCGAAAATTGCTTAAATTTAAAGCCTTTAGTATTTAACGTGCTACTTTTCATGAATATATCGATAATTATTGAAATTTAAGTGACTAACGCTGTTGTTGAATAATTGTATAGATTTTTGCTCTATTTAATGTCGATTTTATAAAGTACTTTTATAGTTTTTTGTTCTGATTAATTATTGTTGTTAGGTTTAATTAACTAGATTTTTGTATATTGTTTGGTTTTATATGGTGTTTTTGGCTCGCGGGTTGCGAAGTGATGATAGTTTCGTCATTATTCGCCCCCTCTCTTGAGCATTGGAAAGCCGTTTTTCAAGCCAGGATGTATTACATTAACAAATAATTATTAAGGGGTATCTGTGAAACAGACGTTAAAATTAACAGATATTATAGCTTTAGGCTTTATGCTTTTTGCGTTCTTTTTGGGCGCTGGTAACATCATTTTTCCTCCTTTGGCAGGTCAATTAGCGGGCGACCACTTATTTCCTGCAATGAGTGGTTTCCTATTAACAGCCGTGGGTCTGCCACTGCTAACTATTATTGCTGTAGCCATTTCTGGTGGTAGTTGGGAGCACCTAACTAAGCATCTACCTGTGAAAGCAGCATTGGTGATGGCCGCTCTTATCTTCATTATTATCGGCCCCGCATTTGCTGCGCCTCGCACAGGTTTAGTGGCTTATGAAATGGCAATAAAACCACTGTTTGCTGATCTTAACCTGACTGTTTTCTCGGTTTTATTTTTTGCTGTGGCGATGTTCTTTTCATGGTCTCAAGGCAAACTGATTGATGTCATAGGTAAGGTACTGACACCTGCACTATTCATCGGTTTGATAGTTTTGGCTTTAGGTGTATTTATGAACCCTCAAGACCAAATGTTTGCAGCACAAGGTGAGTACGCCACACAGCCATTAACTAAAGGCTTCCTTGAAGGTTACAACACTATGGATACCTTCGGTGCCCTGATGTTCGGCATTCTGATTGTGGATGCTCTGCGCGCGAAAGGTATTACTGAAGAGAAAGCGACAACCAAATACCTAATTAGTGCGGCGGTGATTGCTGCTGCTGGTCTAGCGTTCGTTTACATCTCGCTATTCTATTTAGGAGCGACTAGCTCATCGGTTGCAGCTGGTGCAGACAATGGTGGTGTGGTGCTTAGCCAATACGTTATCGCACTATTCGGTGATAAAGGTCAGTTGGTATTATCAGTGATCGTATTGTTAGCATGTTTAACAACTGCTATCGGTCTTATCTCTGCATGTTCCGATTTCTTTAGTACACATACCCCAATCTCTTACAAAACATGGGTTGTGATTAACGGTGTAGCGTGTGCAGTTGTAGCAAACGTTGGTTTGGCTCAGCTGATTGCACTTTCAGTGCCAGTACTATTTGCTCTATATCCAGTTGCGATTGCACTAGTAGCGTTGACTTTCATTCGTTCGAAGTTGGCTAATCCTCAAGCGTCATACCGTTTGGTAATTCTAGTGTCGCTTTTGTTTGCTCTGATTGATGCGGCAAAAGTGTCTGGTTTAGATGTTTCATTCTTCAACTTCCTGCCTCTGTTTGAAATTGGTATGGGTTGGTTGTTACCAACAGTTGCTGCGATGATCGTGATGACATTCGTTGGTGGTTCTGCGAAAGCAGAGCTGGAACAAAAAGCCGCATAAATTTGAGCTTGATTAAAAAGAGGTGTTTGAGACTGTTTTTATACAGAACTCAGCGCCTCTTTTTTATTGCTATCGAAACCTAGACACCACCTCGTTTTTCTGTACAGCCTCCAATCAAAATATCCCCAATTTTTCCTGTATCTTCATCACATTTTTAAGTAGAATTCTCCGGTTAAATTCTACTCATAAAGCTTAAGCAAAAATGTTTGAAATCAATCCAATTAAAAACCGCATTCAGGATGTGTCAGAGCGCACGAATATCCTGAGGGGGTACCTTTGACTACGACGCTAAGAAAGAGCGTCTAGAAGAAGTAAATGCAGAACTTGAACAACCAGATGTATGGAACGAACCTGAACGCGCACAAGCATTAGGTAAAGAACGTTCAGCATTAGAATTGGTTGTTGAGACCATCAATCAACTCGATCAAGGTGTTGATGATGTTGAAGGACTTCTTGAACTCGCAGTTGAAGCTGAAGATCAAGAAACATTCGATGAAATTGGTCCTGAACTCGCTGAACTAGAAGCTAAGTTGGAACAACTTGAGTTTCGTCGTATGTTCTCTGGTGATCACGATTCATCTGATTGCTATATCGATCTTCAATCGGGTTCTGGTGGTACTGAAGCACAAGACTGGACTTCAATGATGCTACGCATGTACTTGCGCTGGGCTGAAGCGAAAGGCTTCAAAACTGAAGTGATTGAAGTGTCTGAAGGTGAAGTTGCTGGTCTGAAATCTGCAACGGTTCGTATCATTGGCGACTACGCGTACGGCTGGTTACGCACAGAAACGGGCGTTCACCGTTTAGTTCGTAAATCACCATTCGATTCAGGCGGTCGTCGTCATACTTCGTTTGCTTCTGCGTTTATCTATCCTGAAGTGGATGAGAATATTGCTATTGATATCAACCCAGCTGATCTACGTATTGACGTATATCGTGCATCGGGTGCTGGTGGTCAGCACGTTAACACAACTGAATCTGCGGTACGTATTACTCACATTCCAACCAACACGGTTGTGCAGTGTCAGAATGACCGTTCTCAGCATAAAAACAAAGATCAGGCAATGAAACAGCTTCGTGCGAAACTGTTTGAGCTTGAACTACAGAAGCAAAACGCTGAGAAACAAGCGAATGAAGATGCAAAATCTGACATCGGTTGGGGTAGCCAAATTCGCTCATACGTACTAGATGATTCTAGAATTAAAGATTTACGCACCGGAATTGAAAACCGCAACACTCAAGCGGTTCTTGATGGTGACTTAGACAAATTTATTGAAGCTAGCCTGAAATCTGGCCTTTAAGCTTTTTACCGACAATACAGGGTACATGCAAAATGACTGATGCTGTTCAAAACGAAATGAATCAAGAACAAATCGCGCAAGAAGAAAACAAACTGATTGCAGAGCGTCGTAGCAAGTTAGAGCACATCCGTAAGAGCTGCAAAGCGAATGGTCATCCGAATGATTTCCGTCGTGACAGCCTAGCTGGTGATCTACAAGCTGAGTTCGGTGAAAAGACCAAAGAAGAACTAGAAGAGCTGAACCATATCGTTGCTATTGCTGGTCGTGTGATGGCAAAACGTGGTCCATTCCTGGTTATTCAAGAAACTTCAGGTCGTATTCAAGCTTACGCATCTAAAGATGTACAAAAAGAGCTTAAAGAGAAATACCAAGGTCTAGATATCGGTGACATCATCGGTGTGAAAGGCGCGCTACACAAATCAGGTAAAGGCGATCTTTACGTGAATATGGATGAGTACGAGTTGCTAACTAAAGCACTTCGTCCGCTTCCAGAGAAATTCCACGGTCTAACTGACCAAGAGATGCGTTACCGTCAGCGTTACGTTGACCTTATCGTTAACGAAGATTCACGTAACACCTTTATCATCCGCTCTAAGTTAGTAAGCGCAATTCGTGCTTTCATGACTTCTAAAGGTTACCTAGAAGTTGAAACACCTATGATGCACGTAATTCCTGGTGGTGCTTCTGCTCGTCCATTCGTCACTCACCACAACGCGCTAGATATCGATATGTATCTACGTATTGCACCTGAGCTATACCTAAAACGCCTAATCGTAGGTGGTTTTGACCGAGTGTTTGAGATCAACCGTAACTTCCGTAACGAAGGTCTTTCTCCTCGTCACAACCCAGAATTCACTATGATGGAATTCTACCAAGCGTACTCTGATTACAAAGATCTAATGGATCTAACAGAAGAGATGCTAAGCACTGTAGCAATCAATGTTCTAGGTGCAACGGCGATGCCTTACGGTGACGAAATGGTTGAGTTTGGTGGTAAATACGCTCGCATGAGCATGTTCGAAGCAATCAAACACTACAATCCAAACCACGCTCAAATCCAAGCGTTAACAGAAGAAGATATCCAAAACCGTGATCTTATGGTTTCTATCGCGAAATCTGTTCACGTGGACGTAGAACCTTTCTGGACTTGCGGTCAGCTTCTTGAAGAGATCTTCGGTGAAACCGCTGAGCCAAAACTGATCCAGCCTACTTTCATCACTGGCTATCCAGCGGATATCTCTCCACTTGCTCGCCGCAGCGATAGTAACCCGTTCTTTACAGACCGTTTTGAGTTCTTCATCGGTGGTCGTGAAGTAGCGAATGGTTTCTCTGAGCTTAACGATGCAGAAGACCAAGATGCTCGCTTTAAAGCACAGGTTGATGCAAAAGAGTCTGGTGATGACGAAGCTATGTTCTACGATGCAGACTACATTACTGCTCTAGAGCACGGTTTACCGCCAACGGCTGGTCAAGGTATCGGTATCGACCGTTTAGCGATGCTGTTTGCTAATGCACACACAATTCGCGACGTAATTCTGTTCCCAGCGATGCGTCCACAGCAATAATTTATTGTTGGAATGTCATTTAATAAAAACCGCCTTCGGGCGGTTTTTTTATATCTGCCTATTTTTAATGCTAGAAATGATGCTTTGTCAGATCGCATATTCGTTTTAATGATCAACTTCTTATGTGAATTTTTGGATCGACATATAGTTTTTTATTAGAAATATTTCCATTTCTTTCCTAGTCTTATATGTGAGACAGACTAATGTCTTAAGTATAGTTACTGTATCGTCAGTTGCCTTAGCGTAAATATAAATAGCAGTGGCATATAAAAAATTTAAATAATAATAAGGGTAAGTTCATGGCTAATCAGTTCCGTATGGACTCTGTTCCAGGGTCGTTGATAGTTGTCGGTGGCACATACGAACCATGGCTTTCTGTTTTAGAGCAAGTTGGCTGGAGATGCACGCAGTGTGCCGATCTTCGTCGAGCAGATACACTGTTTGCTGAAACAGGGCCTTGTATTGGTATTGTTGACCTGTGTCATGATGAGTTTAGCTTGAATGGCATTGCAAACTTGGTAAGTAATCATAAACAAGTTCGCTGGTTAGCCTTCATTCGGGAATCGCAGCTGAGCTCTGACACTATTTGCCAGTTCATAGTGAACTTCTGTATCGACTTTTTCACCGCACCAATCCCAGATGCCCAGCTATTAAGTACTATTGGTCACCAGCTTGGTATGTTGAAACTGGAGAAAAAAGTATGGCCTCACTATGGCTCTAATAGTGATATGGGGCTGATCGGCGAATCCATTCCAGTGAAACGTCTACGTGATCAAATCAAGCGTATTGGTCCGACCGATGTCAGCATTTTGATTTATGGTGAAAGTGGTACGGGTAAAGAAACGGTTGCGAAAGCAGTTCATAAAACGTCAGCACGAGCCCAGAAGCCATTTATGTCGGTTAACTGTAGAGCGATGTCAGAGAGCCGAATTGAGAGTGAACTGTTTGGCATTGGCAACGATGGGCATGATGTGCCTATTTTATTGCAAGCCGACGGCGGTACTGTTCTTCTGAACGACATTCTAACTTTACCGAAAAGCCAACAATTGAATCTATTGCGCTTTTTGCAGGAAGGGACGGTTGAGACTCCCAACGGGGTGAAAGAAGTCGATGTCCGCATTCTTTCAGCAAACTCATCTGATATTGAAAAAGCTTTGATCGACGGTAACTTCAATGAAGAGCTCTATCACTACATCAACGTTTTGCGAATCAACGTACCGAGTTTGAAAGAACGAGCAGGAGACATTGCGATTTTAGCTCGTCATTTCTTGCAGCTGTATTCGAAAGAGTATAACGCCCAAGTGAGAAGTTTCTCTGAAAATGCAACGCGTGCGTTGACTCGTTATCATTGGCCTGGCAACGTTCGTGAGTTAATGAATCAGATTAAACGCGTGGTATTGATGTCTGAAACGGTCGTGCTGGATGAATCTCATCTTGAACTGCCTAAGCGTAGCGATGGTAAGCGAAGCCTGAAAAGTATTCGAGAGCGATCAGAGCGCGATGCACTGCTGCTTGTGTTGGAGTCGTACTCAGGTCAGGTTTCTGTCGCAGCTAAGGAATTAGGAGTCTCTCGAGCAACTATGTACCGTTTGCTGAACAAACATAACTTGATTACAGACACTACTTATTGATGCTCATTTACCTTCTGGTATGAAATAGATGTACCAAATGATGCAGATGAATTTCATCATATAACAGTAGCAACCACTGCTTGAAGAACAGGCCACCAATGGGTGGCCTTTGTTTTGGTTAATTATTCTTCATATTGGTTAAATAGTGTTGAAATGTTTCATTTGGTTTGTTGTATTGTGACAGTGAATAGATGATTGGTTTTATTTTGTTTATTTAATGGATTGGGGGTTGAATTAATGCCTCAGTTGCATATTATTTAACCGTAAGCCTAGCTTACTGAAAACACTAAATTTTGGATTAATTACTTTGCTTGGAGGCGCATTATGAAACATTTCGTATCTGTTCATACAGTCTGCGCCTTTAATGTGTCCGATTCCGCCTTTATTGCTGCGGATATGACCGCGTCTATGTCTGATCGAAAAATCAGCAAACAAGACAAAGATATGTAGTTAATCCGTAACCTCTAATCAGGCTGCGGAAGAAATAGCAGCTAAGTTTAGAGGTAGTCCTACCTTAATAGCATCCAGTCGTAGCTTTATCACTTAGTCGCTGTTTCTCCCAGTTTACTCGTTAAATCAAGTGATTTAACCAACTGGAGAAATACCATGAGTCATTCAATTTATATAAAACTAGCCACATTTTTGGTTCGTGCAGATTTGCGTCGAGAAGAGAGAGAATGGAAGCGAAAAGTACGTCGTAGCCGCTACGATTTACCTTGGCACAATGTTCATCTATTGAGAGATATTGGCTTAGAAGCAGACGGTCGCCCTATTGGTGTGAGTGTTCCAATTGAAGCCAAAGCAGAACGCCATGTTCGTCATATCCGTCGAGTATTAAGTTTACGAATACCGACGTGATAAAAGGGGCTAGCCGCTGCTCTAGCCCCATTGTTATCAATTAAGGACAAGGATTGGAGTAGGTAGTCCCAATCTCTTGAATTTTAAGCAGCAGTTCTTCGCTTAATTCAACATCCAAGCTATCAATATTTGTTTTTAACTGTTCCAAATTTGTCGCTCCGAGTATGGTCGAAGCGACAAATGGACGTTGATTAACAAACGCTAATGCCATTTGTGCCGGATCTAAACCAAATTCTCTAGCCAAGTTCACGTAAGCTTCGGTTGCTTTTAAACCTTGTGGAGTGAAATAGCGTTGGAAGCGTTCAAATAAACTGCAACGAGCACCATCTGGTCGCGCACCATTGAGATACTTTCCACTTAGCGCACCAAAAGCTAACGGTGAGTATGCTAGTAGTTTTACGCCTTCAAAGTGACTGATTTCAGACAAGCCAACTTCGAATGCTCGATTGAGTAAACTATATGGATTTTGGATAGTAACCATGCGAGGTAAATCGTGTTTTTCTGCTAAACGTAGGTAGGTCATCAGCCCCCATGGAGTTTCGTTTGATACGCCGATATAACGAACTTTCCCCATGCGTACTAAGTCATTCAATGCCTCTAGACTTTCAATTAAAGTTACTTCTTCTTGACTGTCTGGATATGGGTAGTTCAGTTGGCCAAAAGTATTGGTCTGACGTTGAGGCCAGTGCAGTTGGTATAAATCGATGTAGTCGGTTTTTAGGCGAGAAAGACTATCGTTGATGGCTTGATGTATGTTTCGATGGTCAAGCGCCATATGTTCGCGAATCGGTGTATTTCTATTTGGTCCCGAAACTTTGGTAGCAAGAACGACTTTTTCACGTTTGCCTGATTTTTCTATCCAGTTACCAATGTACTCTTCTGTTTTGCCTTGTGTTTCCAATGACGCTGGTACTGGGTACATTTCAGCAGTATCAATGAAATTAATACCACGTTCGAGAGCATAATCGAGCTGGCTAAACGCTTCGGCTTGAGTGTTTTGTTCGCCAAACGTCATGGTTCCTAAACAGAGTTTACTCACTTCTAAGGTTGAGTGTGGCAGTTTGGTATATTGCATAGCACTTCCTTGTCTAACTCTAGATTCTGCCGTTTCAAAATTGTTGCTGTTAACTAGGTTCTAGATATAGCACTGAATTTAAAACAGCTTTTTATAAGATGATTTTTACTATAAGCGAATATTGCTTCGAAACGGAAATGAATTTTATTTATCACTTACTCAATTGACTAATTCCAATCTGGAAAATTAACAGATCAGTGAATGGCCATTGATAAGCAAACCCTTCGGGTCAGAGATGGCTCAGCGGAGCTTCATGGATGAATTGATGCGTGTTTATGTTCGATGTCCATTCGCTGTTACACCGATACTTAATCTGGTCATATTTTTATTTAGGATTGTATAAGAGATATTGATTCTCCCATTCGAGCAAAGCCGATCATTAATAAGAAGGAGAGGAGGATCCAAAAGATCAATGAATAGCTCTATGATTTTTCGCTTTGAAGTTGTAGCTGTGCTGGCTATGTTCGCTCACCCTAATCACATAGTAAATCTATGCTCATAGGGATTCACTTACTTGCCGCCATCTGATATTCCAGCAGTTTAAGTATATGTGTAAATCAAGCGTAGTGATTTTGCAGGATATTGGCAGTGAACTGAGTTCTTAGATAGAAGCCGCGAGGAAGAGTGCGAATTGGCTTTCCATTCGAGCCATAAGCTTCCGTTAATACTCTGCCATTGGCGGCTTTTGGGCGCAGTTGAAGAACTTCACCATGTTTGGCCGTGATTTGCGAAACTTTGCCTAACACAATGAATTCCATTAACTCTTCCCAGTCAGCTTTAAGTTGATCTTCTTCTTCCTGAGATGGGCTCCAAATCAAAGGTGAGCCAACTCGTCGTTCAGCTAAGGGGATTTCACGTTCACCTTCAACGGGAACCCAAAGTACGCGAGACAGTTTATTTCGCACATGGCTATTTTCCCAAGTAAGGCCATGCACACCAGTTAACGGAGCGACACAGACGAAGGTCGTTTCTAAAGGCTTGCCACTATAGCTGATAGGAATACTTTTCAGTTCAATGCCAAGGTTTTCAAAATCCTGCTGGGGTTTACTCCCTGCTGTCGCACCCAAATGCCATTCTAGTAATTGTCCAACCCAGCCTTTATCCTTCTTAAGATCCGGAGGGACGATCATATTGGCTTCTTCAGCGAGTTGTTGATAACTCATTCCAGCTATTTGCCAAGCTCTTTCTAATAGCTCTTGTTCGCTTTGCGGTTCTGGTTTCATTGCCTGTCTCTGAATAACCTAATCATTGAGAATGAAAACGGCGATTGTAGCAAAAATATAGCAATAAAGGATCTTGATGGAAGAATGAGCATAGTGGGTAAAATATGATCTTTTAGTGAGTTATCCACAAAAAATACATAAAAGAAGATGAAATAATACATTCATGTATGAATAAACAGGGGTTTGTACAGTCGTTTACCACACTGTTGGTGCTAATTTCAGCTATTTTTTCTTGGCTGTGTGGATAACAGTTAGATTGGTTGATCTTTAACCTGTTTGAGTGATCAAAAAATAGAGCAGTGGCTAAATTATGCATATATTCCATTGTTTGTTTTTAACAGTATGTTTATTAAAGATAAATATACTATTTTCATATTGTTCTTGTTTGAGGTATTTATTAGGGGAGTGTTTTTTTTACACAGTTATCAGTCTTCTTCACATGGTTATTCACAGAAATCGTGAATAAATGTGGTCTAGCTCTCACTCTTTTGTTGATAACTTATTTTTTGCTCAAAAAACATTCTATCGAGGGGTTGTCGACGATAAATATCGTGTGAATCACATTAGTAAGTTTGCTCATATTGGGGATATGTGGAAAAATCAGAACAATTACAGGTTTTACTAGAGGTTTGCCAGTGATAGATGGCGATGGTTACCGACTCAATGTAGGTATTGTGATTTGTAACAACCATGGTCAGGTATTCTGGGCGAAACGATACGGACAACATTCATGGCAGTTCCCACAAGGGGGAATCGATGAAGGTGAGACTCCTGAACAAGCTTTGTTTAGAGAGCTTTACGAAGAGGTTGGGTTAACTAAGAAAGATGTGAAAATCATTGCGACAAGTCGTCATTGGTTAAGATATAAATTACCAAAGCGCTTAGTTCGTTGGGATTCTCAACCTGTCTGTATTGGACAAAAACAGAAATGGTTCTTGCTACGTTTGGAAAGTGATGAATCGAAGATTAACATGCAACGTGGCAGTTCCCCTGAATTTGATGGTTGGCGCTGGGTGAGTTACTGGTATCCAGTGAGACAAGTGGTGTCTTTTAAGCGTGATGTATATCGTCGTGCAATGAAGGAGTTTGCTTCATTAGCGATGCCGTTTAAAGAGCGGAAAGTTAAAGGTAAACGCAAGAATAAAAGAGGATAGACATGCTTTCTCAACTTAGGGAGATAGTGGAACAAGTTTCAAAGGTAGAGAACGTCAATCAGGCGTTAGATATCTTTGTAAAACAAACGTGCAGCGCTATGGCAACAGAGTGCTGTACTGTCTATCTAGCTAATGAGGAAATGCAGCGTTTAGAACTAATGGCGACCCAAGGTCTGAAGTTCAAAGGCGATAAAATTCATATCGGTTTTGAAGAAGGTCTGGTAGGGCTAGTCAAACGTTCAGCGGAGCCTATTAACTTAGCAGAAGCGTCTAAACACCCAAATTTCAAATACTTCAAACAACTGGGGGAAGAGGTTTATCACTCTTTCCTTGGCACTCCCATTATCTACCGTAAACAGGTACTTGGTGTTCTGGTTGTTCAACAGAAGACTCCACGTTCATTCAGTGAAATGGAAGTCTCTTTCCTTGTTACTTTAGCTGCCCAGCTTGCAGTTATTGTTGCGCACGCTCAGACTCAAGGGCAATGGTTGCTCAATAAGAAAAAGCAACAATCGATTACTGGTGTTGGTGCCTCTTCTGGGGTTGCGATCGGTGAGTTCTGGTGGGATGACACTCAGCCTCAGCTTTCGGAAGTGTACCCTGCATCGACGTTAGATATCGACCGTGAACAAGAGTGGTTAGCTCTTGCGATTGAGAGCGCTTTGAGTGATTTTCGCAAAATGCGCAAAAAACTCGACAGTGATATCAACAAAGAAGCTTTGGCGATCTTCGACCTGTTTACCCACCTTTTGAATGACCCTATGCTGCGTAAAGATCTGAAAGCGCAGATCCAAAAAGGTGACCGAGCCGATTGGGCATTACGCCAAGTAGTGGAAAGCTATTCGAATCGATTCGCACGTATGTCCGATGTGTATCTTCGTGAACGTGCACAAGACATCCGCGAGCTCGGCCAACGTTTATTATTCTTCTTGCACAATACAGAGCAAGAACAGCATCAGCTAGAAGAACCGATCATCTTGGTGGTTCGAGAGCTGACCGCTACCATTCTCGCAGCATTGCCCAAAGATAAGCTGTTAGCCGTCGTTTCTATTGAAGGGGCTGCTAACTCGCACGCGGCAATTTTGTCACGAGCATTAGGGATCCCTGCGGTAATGGGGGTTTCTATAAACCTCAAGGATATCAACGGAAAAACCGGTATCGTTGATGGTTACAGTGGCAAGGTCTTTATTTCACCAGCGAAGTCCATTCTTTCTGAATATCGTGCGTTGGCAAATGAAGAAAGTGAACTGTCGAAGATGGTGAATGAGGCGATTGCCCAACCTGCTGTCACTCAAGATGGTTCTCACATAGAGTTAATGTTGAACTCTGGCCTCAGCGCTGACACTAATATCGCCATTAATCAAGGTGTTGATGGTGTCGGATTATACCGAACCGAATTTTCATTCTTGTTGCAACATCGCTTTCCTTCTGAAGAAGAACAGATCCAGCAATACAGTAGTGTTCTGAATGCTTACCCTGATAAGCGAGTGGTGATGCGCACGCTGGATATCGGTGGCGATAAGCCTTTGCCATATTTGCCGATAGAAGAGGACAATCCATTTTTAGGCTGGCGGGGTATTCGCTTTACCCTAGATCACCCTGATATTTTCCTCATCCAGCTTAGAGCCATGATGCGTGCTAGCAAAGCGCACAACAACCTCAGCATTCTTTTACCTATGATCTCAGGTACCAGAGAGTTGGATGATGCTCTTAGGTTGATTCACCAAGCGTATAAAGAAGCGATAAAGTTAGACCCGAGTATTGTTATGCCTGAAATCGGCATTATGGTAGAAGTCCCATCCATGCTTTACTTGCTACCTTTAATCGCCGATAAAATTGATTTTGTTTCTGTTGGTACCAATGACTTAACCCAATATTTGTTGGCTGTTGACAGGAACAATTCCCGAGTTGCTGATGTCTATGAATCGATGCATCCAGCCGTCGTTATGGCGTTGAAGCAAATTCAGCAAATTTGTGCCGCACACAATATTCCTGTGTGTGTTTGTGGTGAGTTAGCGGGTGATCCGATTGGCGCACTGTTGCTTATCGGTTTGGGATATACCACGTTGAGTATGAACACCGCCAACGTTGCCAAAGTAAAGTACCTGGTGCGACATGCAAAAATGTCACAATTGACCGAACTTGCTGACAAAGCCGTGGTGCAGCCTTATGGCAAAGATATTTACAATATGATGCTCGATTATTTTGAAGAACAAGGACTTTCAGGTTTTGTTCGCGCTGGCAAGAAATAGGAATTAGATGTGAATTTCGAATTACTGGCTCTATTTTTGTTATTGGGGTCTGTTGTTGGCGTGCTCGCTGGTTTACTTGGGATTGGCGGTGGTTTGGTCGTTGTACCTGCTTTGGTTTTTCTATTACCTCGTGTGGGTATATCGACAGAAATTCTCATGCATATGGCGTTAGCTACTTCGTTAGCCACCATCATCCTAACGTCATTTTCTTCCGCATTAAGTCATCTAAAACTCGGCAATGTAGACATGTTTGCTGTTAAATGGTTAATGCCAGGCGTACTGATTGGAGGCTATTTTGGCGCGACGGTTGCTGACTGGATTCCACATCAATATCTGCCGAAAGTGTTTAGCATCATTATTATGATGCTCAGTTGGCAAATGTTTCGTTCTATTAAGATCCTTTCACATCATCCTATGCCAAACGCAATGATTACTGCGTTATGTGGTGGTGGCATTGGTATTATCTCTAGCCTTGTCGGTGTGGGTGGTGGTTCTCTTTCTGTGCCATTTTTGAATCGCCATGGAGTTGAAATGCGCAAAGCCGTGGGTTCTTCCGCTGTTTGTGGTTTTGGTATCGCTGTATCCGGCATGATTGGGTTTGTTGTCAGTGGTTATCAGGTGACGGATTTGCCTGAATACAGTTGGGGCTATGTCTACCTTCCTGCGTTAGTGGCTATAGCTGTCACTTCAATGATGACAACGCGTATTGGTGCAAAACTGTCGACACAACTTCCAACGGCATCTTTGAAACGAATTTTTGCTGTATTTCTCATGTTTGTTGCTGTAACTATGTTGGTTCAGTAATTCCTTTTTTATTAAGTAGAAGAGAACGTAATTTATGTCTCAGGGTTATCTCCAATTTCCAAATATTGACCCCGTCCTAGTAGCCATCGGGCCTATTTCTGTACGTTGGTATGGAATGATGTATTTGGTTGGCTTTTTGTTTGCTATGTGGCTTGCTAATCGTCGCGCGGATAAATCAGAAGGCATGTGGAGCCGCGAGCAAGTGTCCGATTTACTATTTGCCGGGTTTTTAGGGGTAGTGATTGGCGGACGTGTCGGCTACGTGGTGTTCTATAACTTTGACATGTTCTTAGCTGACCCTCTTTATCTATTTAAAGTTTGGACTGGTGGAATGTCATTCCACGGTGGCTTGTTAGGTGTTATCTCTGCAATGATTTGGTATGCGAGAAGAAATGGTCGCACTTTCTTTGGCGTCGCGGATTTTGTTGCTCCTCTTGTACCCTTCGGTTTAGGTATGGGACGTTTCGGTAACTTTATGAACAGTGAACTGTGGGGACGTGTAACGGATGTGCCATGGGCATTTGTTTTCCCAAATGGCGGTCCACTTCCTCGTCACCCATCGCAGCTTTATGAAATGGCTCTTGAAGGTGTGGTTCTGTTTTTTATTCTCAACTGGTTTATCAAAAAGCCTCGTCCGCTTGGTTCAGTTTCAGGGCTATTCCTAGCAGGATATGGTACATTCCGCTTCCTTGTCGAATACGTTCGTGAGCCAGATGCACAGCTTGGTCTTCTTCTTGGCGGTATCGCGTCAATGGGACAACTATTATCTCTGCCGATGATAGTGCTAGGTGTGTTGATGATGGTTTGGGCGTATAAGCGTGGATTGTATAAAGACAACGTAATCACTAAATCAGTTAAAAATAAGTAAGTTGCAACTAAGTAAGGGTATCTTGTGAAACAGTATTTGGATCTCTGCCAGAGAATCGTTGATGAAGGCGTTTGGATTGAAAATGAGCGCACTGGCAAACGTTGTCTTACCGTTATTAACGCTGACTTAACTTATGACGTTGCCAACAATCAGTTTCCCCTCGTTACTACTCGTAAGAGTTTTTGGAAAGCTGCGGTAGCAGAACTGCTCGGTTACATCCGCGGGTACGATAACGCGGAAGATTTCCGCAAACTGGGTACAAAAACTTGGGATGCGAACGCAAACCTCAACGAAGCTTGGCTCAATAATCCTTACCGTAAAGGTGAAGATGACATGGGGCGTGTATATGGCGTCCAAGGTCGTGCATGGGCTAAACCGGATGGCGGTCATATCGATCAGCTAAAGAAAATTGTTGATGATTTGAAGCGTGGTGTGGACGACCGTGGTGAAATTCTCAATTTCTATAACCCAGGTGAGTTCCATATGGGCTGTTTACGTCCATGCATGTACAGTCATCACTTTTCACTACTGGGTGATACTCTTTATTTGAACAGCACGCAGCGTTCATGTGATGTCCCACTCGGTCTGAATTTTAATATGGTTCAAGTCTATGTTTTTCTTGCGATTATGGCTCAGATTACAGGTAAAAAACCGGGGCAAGCATTCCACAAGATTGTGAATGCGCACATCTATGAAGACCAATTAGAGTTGATGCGTGACGTGCAACTGAAACGTGAGCCGCTTGCAGCGCCTCAATTCCATATCAACCCAGAGATTAAATCACTGGAAGATTTGGAAACATGGGTAACTATGGATGATTTCGAAGTCACGGGTTACGAATTCCATGACCCAATCCAGTATCCGTTTTCGGTCTAAAATCAGACAGAAATAAAAAAGGCGCTTAATGCGCCTTTTTCGATCTCAGAGCAACAGATTAGTTATTGCTGTGAAGCTCGCTGTTCAGTTCAACAGCAGACTTGTTAGCTAGACACTCAACTTGACCAGTTTGAGAGTTACGACGGAAGAGAAGGTCCGATACGCCAGCTAAATCACGCGCTTTTACGATTTCTACTTCGTTACCGTCTTTATCCAGCATACGTACTTTAGTACCCGCTGTTACGTAAAGACCTGACTCAACAGTACAACGGTCGCCTAGTGGGAAACCAAGACCTGAGTTTGCACCTAGTAGTGAGTTTTCACCAATAGAAACAACCACAGTACCGCCACCAGACAATGTACCCATGATAGATGCACCACCACCGATGTCTGAGCCATTACCTACTAGTACACCAGCAGAGATACGACCTTCAACCATGCTCACGCCCGTTGTACCAGCGTTGAAGTTGATGAAACCTTCATGCATTACAGTTGTGCCTTCGCCTACATGTGCGCCAAGACGTACGCGAGAAGTATCAGCGATACGGATACCTGCTGGAACCACGTAATCCACCATTTTAGGGAATTTGTCTACGCAATCGACAGTCAGAGGGCGACCTGCTAGGCGCGCTTCAATTTGACGCTCTGTCAGTTCAGGTAGATCGATTGGACCTTCGTTTGTCCAAGCGATGTTGTGCAGTAGACCGAAAATACCATCAAGCACTGTGCCGTGTGGCTTCACTAGACGGTTTGAAATAAGTTGTAGTTTCAGGAAGCCTTCAGATACTGATTGAGGTTTCTCGTCTGCGGCTAAAACAACAAGCACGAGTGGTTGAGCAGAGCTTGCCGCTTTTTCTGCGAATGAAGCGTTAACAACTTGACCGTTATCAGCAAACGCGGTTGCTAGCTTCGCGCTTTGCTCAGCAGAGATTTCGATAGCTTGATTGCCATCTGTGTAACCAGCAATAGCCGCTACGTCAGCAACTAAAGCGTCGCTTGGATTTAGAACTGGTGCAGGGAAGTATGCTTCGATAATTTTTCCATCACGGTTTTTAGTCGCCGTACCGAAACCAAGTGCAAAATGCGCCATGTTTGCTCTCCGTATTATGTTTGAATAGGGTATAGCAGACAACTTGTTGAGCTAAGCCGCTGCATTAATAATCTGATGGTCATCATAAAGAGACTTTTTCACTGATAAAAGAGCAAAAAAGGAATAAGTCCGTAGAACGATACCTTTTGTCTTTTTAACGATATATCTCTCTGGATGGAACAGGGAATAAACAATATAAAAAAACCGCTGTCTAAGCAGCGGTTCTTCGAACAAAGCTCTATAACTAACAAAGTTCAATAACCAAAGACATCAACTTGAACTTATAGGCAAAATTTACGCAGCATCGTCGACGGCGTCTTCAGTCTTTACTGCTTTTGGTTTCTTTGCTGGTGGCGTAGGTTTACGCTTCGCACCTAAAGCGACCAGAACGTCTTCTTTGTTCTGAGCTAAGAACATAGCTAGTTCTTCCGTTTTCGCTTCATCTTCAATCAGTTCACTCTTACCGATCAGTTCGAACAGCTCGTCCGCGATATCCAGCATTTTGTCATAAGCGTCAGCTTCGGCTTTCGAGGTAAAAGTCATTTTCTCTTCTCCGTTGCGTTCCACCACGTACTTTACGATGACAGCCATGGTCCATCCTCTAAATTGCTTTTGAATTACTGTGTGTTTATACAGGGTTGTTCGCTAAATGTCTAGATGAAGACTATAAAGCTGATATACCTGTCAATCTGTCTATAAGCTCTCATTTTCTTTGTCCGAACCTTGATGCCATTGATGACAGAATTCAATAAAACATTTAAGCAGTGGACTTTGGTATTTCTCTTTATGAACTAATAGCCAAAAGCGCCTTTTCATATCGAGAGGAACATTGAGTATTTTGATTCGACCATCATTGACCGCAGATTGTGCCGCCAGTTTAGATAAACAACCAAAGCCCAATCCAGCGGAGACACAGTTGATAATGGCTTCAGTGGTATTTAACTGAAAAGCCTCATGCCAGTGTTCAATGCGTGGTGCTACCGCTCTTAAAAAGAATTCTCTAGAGCCAGAGCCTGCCTCGCGTAACATCCATTCGCTCTGTTCAAAATCTCGTAATGTCACTTTTTCTTGCTGTGCTAGTGGGTGTGAAGGGGAGCAGACAATACACATTTCATCTTGGCTGAACTGAGTAGAAATCAGTTGAGGGTGAAGGGTTTTCCCTTCAATCAGCGCGATATCCAGTTCATAGTCGACCAATTTTTCGCATATCAGTGCAGAGTTGGAAATAAACAGACTCTGCTGCTGGTGTTGATAGGTGTTGCGAAACTGACTGAGTAAGTAAGGGGCAACCTGATTGCCTATGGTGTCACTGGCGCCAATACGCAGTTGCCCTGATAAAGAGTTGTCTTCATCGAAAAGTTGATCGATGGCGTTAGAGCGACTGAGCAGTTCATCGGCAAGCGGCAGCAGTTTCTGCCCTTCTTGATTGAGAACTAGGCGATTATTCACACGGTCAAACAGCGCATGACCAATATGCTTTTCCAGCTCTGACAGCGCCATACTTACTGCTGCTTTTGACAAAAACAGTGCTTCGGCGGCTGTAGTTAAGGTTTTGTGTTGGGTGATGGTCGTAAACACTTTCAGTTGTTTAAGAGAAATATTGCTCATTACGATGTTTAGATTTATTGAACATTGGTGAATATATTTACGTTATTGATAAACATATAGCAAGGTAAAGAGTAAGTGAGGAATAGTTAACCTTTTGCATCTTGTATCGAGCAAATTGCTAATGACTAAAGAACACTTATGCTAATCTCAACAGCAATATAGCTGAGAACTTCATGAGTGAATTGTGTTTACTGTTTACCATTCCAATAAAGTCGATACCTTAAAAATCTTGCTGGTACATCTAATCAAAGCCGCACCGCTGGAAAATCCCTTTGAAAAAGAGCAAATCTTGGTTCAAAGCCCGGGTATGTCACAGTGGTTGAAAATGGCGTTGGCAGAAGAGCTGGGAATCGCAGCCAACATCGATTTTCCACTACCAGCGACTTTTATTTGGGAAATGTTCACTCATGTTCTGCCAGGCGTTCCCAAACGCAGTGCCTTTAACAAAGAGGCAATGACGTGGAAGTTAATGGAAGTGCTTCCGACTCAGTTGGAGTTAGAAGCGTTCTCTGCGCTTAAAAGTTACCTCAAAGACGATGTTGACCAGTCTAAGCTCTACCAACTTGCGGAAAAAATCGCAGATATTTTTGATGGCTATCTGGTGTATAGACCAGACTGGATTGAAGCTTGGGAGAATGGCAACGCGGTTGAGGAAATCGGTGACGAGCACCCGTGGCAACCTATTTTGTGGAAGCAACTTTACGACTACACAGTGATTCAACAGCAGCAATCCCATTATCACCGAGCCAACTTATATCAGCGTTTTATTGAAACGCTAGCGAGTGGGCATGTACCGCTTGAAAAATTGCCGAAACGACTGTTTATCTTTGGCATTTCCTCTTTGCCTCCACGTTATATGGACGCATTAAAAGCATTAGGCCAACACATTGATGTGCATCTGATGTTCACTAACCCTTGTCAGCATTACTGGGGAGATATTCGAGACCGTAAGTATCTGGCTCGAATCGAAAACCAGCGTCGTAAACAACTGGCATTAAGTGGGCAAACTCTCTCAGTGACGGGCGAAATATCACCGCTCAAAGGTGACATTGAAAGTAATGTTGCCGAAGATGAAATGCATATCAGCAATGCGGTAGGTAACAGCTTGTTGGCATCAATGGGCAAATTGGGGAGAGATAACCTCTATTTGCTGGCACAAGATGATAATGAAGAGCACGAGCTGTTTATCGATATTGCTAGAGAAACCTTACTTCAACAGTTACAAGCGGACATTTTGCATCTTGAAGAGCATCAAGATGATCACATCCTCGATAGCAGCACTCATAAACCGACCATCCACGGTCAAGATGGCTCGTTAACTATTCATGCTTGCCACAGCCCGATGCGAGAAGTGGAAGTGCTGCATGATGAACTGTTAGCCATGTTTGACCGTGATCCGACATTGAAGCCGCGAGATGTGATTGTGATGGTGGCGGATATCAATGCCTACAGCCCCTATATTCAGGCGGTGTTCGGTAATGCGCCCGGTGAACGTTTTATCCCGTACTCGATTTCAGACCGAACAGCCAATCAAGAGAGTCCAATCTTAAATGCTTTCATCCAGTTGGTGAATTTGCCGCATTCTCGCTGTTTGGCGTCTGAGCTGTTAGAGCTGTTAGAAACGCCAGCGATGATGAGTCGTTTTGCATTGGATGAAAGCGAATTTGAATTGGTAAAACGTTGGGTTGAAGAGTCAGGTATTCGCTGGGGATTGGACAGTACTACTGCTCAAGAATTTGATCTTCCAGACACAGATCAAAATACCTGGCAGTTTGGACTTTCTCGTATGTTGCTTGGCTACGCGATGCCGACATCAACCAGCCTGTTTGAACATGGCGACAGTGTGTATGCGCCTTATAACGAAGTTCAGGGCATGAGCGCTGAACTTGCTGGCAAATTGGCGCGCTTTATTGAAACCGTGAGCCGTTACCGAACCTTACTGACTCAAACTCAGTCGATAGATGACTGGCGGGAAGTATTGAACAACTTGCTTGATGATTTCTTCGCTGTCGATCTGGATGGTGAAATGGCGCTGAAATCCATTCGCGATACGCTAGTTTCATTAAAAGAGCAGCTGGTTGATGCAGGTTATTGCGAAGATATCGCGCCAGCGATCATCAGCGAATACCTCAATAACAAGCTGTCGGGTACACGAGTTAGTCAGCGCTTTTTAGCCGGGCAAGTGAACTTCTGTACTTTGATGCCAATGCGTTCTATCCCATTCAAAGCGGTCTGTTTGTTAGGAATGAATGATGGCGTTTACCCTCGTTCTATGCCGCCGGAAGGCTTTGATTTAATGAATGGTCGAACTCGAAGAGGCGATCGTTCACGCCGTGATGATGATAGATACCTGTTCTTGGAAGCGATGCTCTCTGCGCAGCAAAAACTATATATCAGCTACGTTGGACGTTCCATTCAAGACAATACTGAGCGTGTTCCATCGGTGTTGGTGAGTGAATTACTCGAATATTGTCAGCAGAACTACTGTTTATCTGGCGATGAATCTCTGCCAAGTGATGACTCAGGCAAAAAGTTGGTGGATAAGATTTCCACTGTTCACACTTTGGTGCCATTCAGTCCACAAACATTTTTAAGTGAAGCAGGAAGCTACGCAAAAGAGTGGCTGCCTGTGGCGCAGCGTCAGGGTACTCCAGCTGGCGAATTCAATCTGCCATTGGATGATTACTTACTGGATGCGACTTATCCGTTAGATCTGGATTTGGTTGAGCTACAGCGTTTTTGGCGATTGCCAGTTCAGTACTTTTTCAATCGTCGCTTAAAAGTGGTTTTCGAACCGCCTTTAGCGGTGATGGAAGATGATGAGCCGTTCGCACTGGATGGTCTGAATAGCTATCAACTGCGTGATAATTTGCTTGATCTGTTACTTAGCGTAGATGCGACAAGTGATAGAGAAGCTACATTACATCACTTCATCCAGCAGCAACGAGCTCAGGGCAAACTGCCTGTTGGCGCTTTTGGTGAATTAGAGTTTGAAGTGAACCGAGTTCAAACTGAAGAAGTGCTAGAGAAAATTCACTTTCTCTGCCAATCACCGCTAGAAGATTGTGAAGTGAACATCACCAGCCATGTGCTTGGAGAGTCTAAACCTGTTCAGTTAAATGGTTGGTTAACCAAACGCTTCCAATCAGGGCTAGTGCGTTATCGCAGTGGTTCAATTCGCTCGCAAGATTTGTTGTCAGCATGGATAGATCATCTGTGTCACGCTGCGATGGGCTTTGTCAGCAAAACTCATCTGGTGGGCTATGACCGTAAAGATGGTGTGCTTCATCAAATCTTGCCACCAGTAGAAAGCCGAGAGCTTGCTAAAGAGCTGTTGGACGAACTGATTCGTCTTTTCTATCAAGGAATGACATCCCCGATCGCTTATTTCCCGAAAACAGCGCTAGCTTGTATTGAAGCTGGGTTTAGCCGCGGAAAATGGGTTGAAGATGATGAGAAATCTTTGAAAAAAATGGCTGAGTGTTTTAACGACGGATTTGCCACTTCTGGTGAAGGGAACAATGCGTACATCGCTCGAATTTGGTCATCTTGGAATGACGAACTCGCTCAACAGGCAAAATTACTCTCTTGCTTAGTACTACAAACGCCAAGGCTACAGTTAATGGATAGTACTGATGTAATAGATAGTGCTGATGCAGTATTCGAAGCTAATAGAGTGGGTAGTAAAGATGAGTAACAGAGGTACAGAAATAAGTGGCCGCCAGAAAATCATTATTGGTGTAGGGCGTTCGCTGTACGGCCACAGGTCAGAGGGACCATTATTCGGTGTTAATGCAGGCAGCGTTTTGATAACGGGTAGCTTTAGTAAAACAAGCAGTTTAGATAACCTATAAGTGATTATTTTTTAAACTATGTTTGCATTAAGTGGGTGCAGTGTAATGTTCCATATTGGTGCGTTCTGTGAGAAGCCTCGCATAACCAATGGATTGTTTTTATTTGCATGCACCAACATATAAATACTCAAACAAGATCACATAAATTCAGTGACATAACTTTTTGGTTTTAACAAAAGGCACAATAAAAGAATGAATGTTCCTTCCAATATCGTAGCAACGCCACTCGAAGCGATGACGTTTCCTTTGCATGGTGCGCGTTTGATAGAAGCTTCTGCCGGTACAGGTAAAACATTTACTATTGCTGGTCTTTATTTGCGTCTGTTGTTAGGTCATGGAAATGAGCAAAATCGCCATCAAGTACCTCTAACCGTCGATCAAATCTTGGTTGTAACCTTTACCGAAGCGGCAACCGCTGAGTTGCGTGATCGTATCCGTGCTCGTATTCATGATGCACGATTAGCCTTTTCAAGAGGTCACAGCAACGATCCTGTGATTGAACCTCTGCTTAATGATTTCAGTGATCACGCTCAGGCGGCAAAACTGCTGCTCGATGCAGAACGTCAGATGGATGAAGCGGCGGTGTATACCATTCACGGCTTTTGCCAACGCATGCTGACACAGAACGCGTTTGAATCTGGCAGCCGTTTTAGTAATGAGTTTGTCACCGATGAAAGTCATCTCAAAGCGCAGGTAGTCGCAGATTACTGGCGTCGTCAGTTTTACCCTCTACCACTCAATTTAGCCGCTGAAGTCCGTCGTTTATGGTCATCGCCAGCGGCACTGCTAGGAAAAATTGGTGGTTATTTAACGGGTATACCCTTGTCTCTGACCACGCCGATGATGGACGGTGACCTTGCCGGTTTACACCAGCAAAATTTGGCTAAAATTGACGCCATTAAGCAGCAATGGCTGAGTGCATTGGAAGAAATAGAACCGAGCATTACAGGCTCCGATCTGCATAAAAACTCGCAAAATGCCTTGCTAAAAAGGATTGAAAGCCTGACTCAGTGGGCGAGTTCGGCAACGCATGATTTGCTGGTGCCTGAAGCACTATCTGACTTTGCTCAAAGCCAACTATTGGAAAAATCTAAGAAGGGTAATCCGCCACTACTTGAAGTTTTTAACGTCATCGAGCAGTTCAAAGCACAGCCAATCACGATTGAAGCGCCTTTAACAGCACACGCTATCCATCACTGTCGAGCCATGCTGGCAAAAGCTAAAGCAAGTAAACAGTGGTTGTCGTTTGATGATCTTTTAAGCCAGCTTTCTGCCTCTATTGATGGTGATGAGCAAGGTTTGTTGGCTGAACGCATTCGTCATCTTTACCCGGTTGCGATGATCGATGAATTCCAAGATACCGATCCGCTGCAATACAGCATTTTTAGCCGTATCTATCTGAACACACCTGAATGTGGTCTGTTTATGATTGGTGACCCTAAGCAGGCAATATACGCATTCCGTGGCGCAGATATTTTTACCTATATCAAAGCGCGCAATCAGGTGGCAGCGCACTACACATTAGGCACCAACTGGCGCTCAAGCTCGGATATGGTGGCAGCCGTGAACCAAGTGTTTGAGTTGCCAGATAGTCCGTTTATTTACGACAGCGATATTCCTTTTTTGCCTGTCGATGCCAACCCTTTTGCGGCAAAAAAAGAGTGGCTACTGAATGGAGAGAAGCAACCTGCGTTGACCTATTGGCTACAAGAAGCGGATGGTTCTCCAGTAACCAAAGGCAACTATTTAGAAGTGATGGCGCAGGCAACAGCAAGCCAAATACAGACCATTTTGACTGCGGCACAGCAAAATAAGGCGCTGTTTGTTAACGGTAAAAGTAGTAGTAACGGTAAAAGTAGTAGTAACGGTAAAAGCATTCAGGCGGGTGACATTGCGGTACTGGTGAGAACGGGTAACGAAGGTCGAATGATTAAAGAAGCCTTGGCTAAACAAGGTATTGCCAGTGTGTATTTGTCTAACCGTGACAGTGTATTTACCAGCTCGATTGCTCAAGATATTCAACGTTTGCTACAAGCGGTGCTGACACCAGAAAATGACAGAGCATTACGTGCAGCATTAGCTTCTCCGCTGTTTGCTCTGAACTCCAAACAACTTGATGCACTCAATAACGATGAAAACGAGTGGGAAAACGCTGTTAACCAATTTAAACAGTATCGCCGGCTTTGGGTTGAACGGGGTGTGCTGCCAATGCTGCGCTCGGTTTTAAGCCTTCGTCATATTGCCGAACGCTGGTTGGAAGAGGTGGATGGCGAACGAAATCTTACCGATTTCATGCACATCAGTGAATTGTTGCAACAAGCGACTCAAGATATCGACAGTGACCACGGTTTGCTGCGTTGGCTCGCTCAGACAATTAGCGATGCTGAACAAGGAATGGGAGGCAACGACGACGCCATCCAACGTCTTGAGTCCGAAAGAAACTTAGTACAGATCGTCACTATCCATAAATCCAAAGGTTTGGAATACGATTTAGTGTTTCTACCATTTGTGGTGAGTTACCGAGAAGCGAGCGAAGGCAAATATTACGACAGCAATAGTGGTCAGACTCTGCTTGATATCACTGGCGATAAACAAGCGTTGCAACAGGCGGACAAAGAACGTTTGGCTGAAGATTTACGTTTGATTTATGTGGCACTAACGCGTTCTGTCTATGGCTGTTTTATCGGTGTCGCACCATTACGCAATGGTCGTTCAACTAAAGAGCCAACGGGTGTGCACCACAGTGCTATCGGTCATCTTTTACAAAACGCGCAAGAAGGCGGAATCGATCTTCTTACTCAATCCGTGGAAGCACATGCAAACAAGTTATCTTGCGTCTTGGTTACCTCTCCTCCAGAACCTCTCGACACCATCTTCACACCAGTTGTAGATCCGTTGCCAGAGCTTAAAGCCAAAGAGCTAAACAGTGAGATTGACCGCTATTGGCGCATTACCAGTTATTCAGGCTTGGTGAAACAAGGCAGCCATCAAAAAGAACACGATGCAACGGTCGAAATCGGTGGCTTTGATGTGGATTCAGCCGAGGAGCATGATGAGCTTACGCCCATAGAAAAAGAGCGCACCATCTTTAACTTCCCGCGAGGTGCTCGCCCCGGTACTTTCTTGCACACTGTGTTTGAAGAGGTTGAGTTTACCGAGCCAGCAACCAGTGAGCACAACACTAAAATCATTAGTCATCTGCTGGAATTAGAACAGTTAGAGATGGAATGGTTACCTGTGATCCAAAAGCTGGTAGACGATGTGTTAGCCACCCCTCTTGATGGTAAAAAATTACAGCTAAACCAAAAGTTGTCCCATCAGAGATTGGTAGAGATGGAGTTTTTACTGCCGATTGAAGTGCTGACTGCTCCTGCGCTAAATCGCGTGGTTCAGCGTCATGATCCTTTATCAGCTAAAGCTGGAGATTTAGGTTTCTACACAGTTCAGGGCATGTTGAAAGGTTTTATCGACTTAGTGTTTCAGCACGAAGGTAAATACTATGTGCTTGACTGGAAGTCGAACCATCTTGGTGATGAAGTAGAGGCTTACCACGGAGAGCGTTTAGCATCAGCAATGGCGGAGCATCGTTACGATCTGCAATATCAACTTTATGCTTTGGCATTACACCGCTTTTTGCAAAGTCGTTTAGCAAATTATGACTACAACAAACACTTTGGTGGTGTTTATTACTTGTTCCTGCGTGGTATTGATGGCAAAGCACAGCACGGTATTTTCAATGCGAAACCAAGCCAAACAATGTTAGAAGAATTGGATTTATTGATACAAGGTAAAGAGCCGGATGAACGCACAAACGCTGCTGGGCAAATGGAGCTAGGATTATGAGCACACAAGCTTTGGATGTGTTAGCGCATTTAGCGAAGCAGGGCAGCATTCGTCAGCTCGATTATCAATTTGCTCGTTTTATTGCTTCTTTGTTGTCTGGCAATGAGTTAAGCGCAGAAGATAAAAACGCTTTCTTATTACTGGTGGCGGCTGTCAGTGCCGAACTTGGTAGAGGCAATATCTGCTTATCTTTGTGGGACAGTCATGGTAGCAGTGTTGATCTCTCTGCCAAGTTAGGTCTTTACGGTGAAGCGGCATTAACGGTTAATCCTCTATGGGTAAACGCCAATTGGCAGCAAATTTTATCCAACTCAACGTTGGTTGGTTTGCAAGGTGAAGCTGTGCCATTGATGTTTGATGGGCAACGTCTGTATTTACACCGTTACTGGCATTACGAGATGACACTGGCACAGCGTTTACAGAGCTTTGGGTCACCTATGATCTTAAAGCCTACTGATGGCCAAAAACTAAAAGAGCTGCTCGATGTGTTATTTGAACGCGACTACCGCTTTCTTTGTAAAGCCTTGAAAAGCAGTGAGACTTCTCAGGTCAGTCGTCAGCGAATGGTGTGTGATTTCCTTGATGTGGTCGACGATAGTCAACTGGACTGGATTGCAATCGATGCTGTGCTCACTACCGTTCAGCGAATGGAAGATCTTCAGCCGTTGGATACGCTCGTTCCAGCGAGTTGCTGTTTGAATTGGCAGAAAGTCGCTGCGGCGGTAGCTCTGACTCGACGTTTTGCGGTTATTTCTGGTGGACCAGGAACTGGCAAAACGACAACTGTAACCAAGTTGCTTGCTGCTTTAATTCGTCAATCCCAGCAGCAGGGGCATACGCCAAATATTAAGTTGGTTGCGCCAACGGGTAAGGCGGCTGCACGTTTAACCGAGTCGATCGGTAAAGCGGTGGAAAGTCTAGCCGTTGAACCTGAGCTCAAGCAGGCGATACCGACCACATCAAGCACGATTCATCGTCTGCTTGGAGCAATTCCGGGCAGTGCGGAGTTTCGTCATCACAGCAAAAACCAGCTGCACTTAGATGTGCTGGTGGTTGACGAAGCTTCCATGGTTGATTTGTCTATGATGGTGAAATTGGTTGACGCTTTGCCTAGTCATGCTCGCTTGATTTTACTTGGTGATAAAGATCAGTTGGCTTCTGTGGAAGCGGGCGCTGTGCTTGGCGATATTTGCTCATTTATTGAAAATGGATACAGCGCGGCACAAGGTAAGCTGCTCTCTGAATTGACTGGCTTTCACTCCTTGGGCAATCCAGTTTCGTCTACCAACCTCAAGACTTCACACAGCAGCGTTGCAGACAGCTTATGTATGCTGCAAAAGAGCTACCGTTTTGATGCCCGTTCCGGTATTGGGCAATTAGCAAAAGCGATTAACAGCGGCAGAGCCGCGAGAGTTGATGAAGTTTGGAATCAAGATTTCTCGGATATTCACCACTACCCATTAAGCAGTGACGCTTACAATCAGATGCTCAAATCATTGGTGGATGCTTATTCCATCTATCTGCATCGATCGGGTAAGCGTGCTATTGAACAACAAGAAGCGAAAAGCAGTGAGCCGGAATCTATGGCAACTAAAGCAAAAGCGGTATTAAAAGCGTTCGGTCAAAGCCGTTTGTTATGCGCTGTGCGAGAAGGCGACTTTGGTGTCGTTGGTCTAAATCATCGAATTGAGCGTGCGTTGCAGGCGCGTAATTTAATTAAGACGCAGCAGGAACTGTGGTATCACGGTCGTCCGGTTATGGTGACACTGAACGATCATGCTCTTGGCTTGTATAACGGTGATATCGGTATTTGTATGCGAGATGAAGAAGATGCAGAACAGAGACTGAAGGTGTATTTCGAACTACCCGATGGTAGCGTAAAATCCGTATTACCAAGCCGAGTACCTCAGCATGAAACTGCGTATGCGATGACGATTCATAAATCACAGGGCAGTGAGTTTGAATTCACAGCCATGATTTTGCCTCCCGAATACAGCCCAATCGTCACACGTGAACTCATCTACACAGGTATTACCCGAGCGAAAGAACGCTTGGCTTTGTACTGTGATATTGGTGTGCTTAAACGAGGAATTCAGTTTAAGACCGAACGAGCCAGTGGTTTGGTTGAACGTCTAAAAGGGTAGCGTTGGTGTATTAATTGGGAGCAGGTGTAGCTAGAGAAGGGAGGGGAAGCGATTCAGGCAACCTTCCTTGGCTGCCTAGCAAATTAACAAAAGACGTTAGCAAACAGCTTTTGAAAAAGTGATATTGCGAATCTTATAGCGCGCTTGTGAGCCTAAGATAAAGCTTTTTAGGTAGTCACTGACGGGAAACACGCAATGTACATCTAGACCTTCTAGGAAGTTATGATCTGCCATATCCCAGAAGCTTTGTAGCGAATTACAAATTACGGTTTTCATATAATATAGTTTGCTCTTCAATAAAGTTATTTTCCCTTTCCTATTTGACGTTGCAGCTTCGTTGACTTCACTTACTCGCCCCAATCACATAGTTATCTATGTGATTGGGAGCTCATTCGCTCGTCGCCTAGTTGCAACAACAACTAGTTTTGGGATCTCATTGAAGCAATCCGTGCTCTTCCTAAGTTAAGCCCTTAGGTAGAATTCCAACTCATGCTAATAAAGTGATCTATGTCACGATTGGCGAGATTTTACACAGCTCGTTGCAGTATGAAAAGTGATTAATTTATGTACGATTAAAATACAAATTAATATACTGATTATTCAATTAATAGCAGGCGTAAATATCGCGAATGCTACTAATTGATTATGTTTATGTAACTAAAGCTTAAGAATTAGGATCTTTGATCGACGTTGATAGTTATAAAGCTGGCGTTTTGACATTGGCAGTGAATCAACGCCAAACTCAATGAACCCTTGCTCTCTAAACCAGTGCAAACTGTGCGTAGTTAACACAAATAATTTATTGATATTCATAAGTTTGGTTTGTTGCTTCATGTGACGCAGCAACAATGCACCACGGTCACCATCACGATATTCGGTATGAATTGCTACACAAGCCATCTCTGCCATATCATCTTCTGGATATGGGTAAAGTGCTGCACAACCAATGATCAAACCATCTTTTTCAATGATGGTGAATTTATGGATCTCTTGTTCTAGTTGCTCACGAGAACGGCGCACTAAAATTCCTTGCTCTTCAAGAGGGCGAATCAGATCAAAGATGCCACCGATGTCATCAATTTGTGCTTGGCGAAGTTGTTCTGTGCTGGCTTTTACAATTTGTGTGCCGATACCATCGAAAGAAAACAGTTCCTGTATTAAAGCGCCATCTTCTTTGTAGCTGACTAAATGACTGCGTGGAACGCCAGCACGGCAAGCCGCTACTGCTGCTCTCAAAAAGCGTAGTTTTCCTGCTTTTTCATCGCAGTTTGTTTCTGCTTCAGCTTCCAGCTTCTCAATCAGATTGTTGACTTCCGCTGGATACAGTTCAGCAATCGAATTACCTTTACTGTCCATAATGCCTTGCTCAGAGCAGAAACCAATCAGCTTTTCAGCTTTTAGACGAATAGCCACTTGCGTTGCTACTTCTTCAGAAAGCAAGTTGAAACATTCACCAGTTACTGAACTCGCAATCGGACCAAGAAGCACAATCGAGCCTTGATCGAGCATGCGGTTTATACCATCAATATCGATACGACGAATTTTTCCACTGTGGCAATAATCAACACCATCATCTATACCTAGTGGTTGAGAGATCACGAAATTTCCGCTGACCACGTTAAGCTGAGTACCAGCCATAGGGGTGTTGTTTAAACTCATTGATAGGCGAGCAGTTATTGCATGCTGAAGTTGTCCCGCCGCTTGCATAACCAATCCTAAAGCTTCTTCATCAGTGATACGAATGCCTTTGTGATAAGGAGTTGTGCGGTTATTTGTCTCTAAAATCTGATTTATTTGTGGGCGTGCGCCGTGAACGAGCACTACTTTGACTCCAAGACTATGAAGTAGAGCTAGGTCACTAATAATATTCGCGAAATTTTTATCGGCAATTGCTTCGCCGCCCACCATAACAACCATGGTTTTTCCACGGTGAGCGTTAACATAGGGAGCAGACTGTCTGAAGCCTTTAACAAGAGCGGTACTACGAATTTTCACTGATGGCACTCTTAATATTTATGGTTGTTTAAATATGTGTGAATAATGACTTTTTATTCACCTGTGAGCAAGTGGTTTTTATTAGGTAAACGCTACTATTTTTGCAATGCTGTATTGGCAGCGTTAGCTTAAATTACTTCTAAGTAAGATATACGATGCCTAAAGCAGCAAACTTAAATCGAGACCAAATGTTTAATAATTCACAATCTGACCCTTCAGAGAATGGAAGTCGAGTAAAAAATAGAAAACGGCTGGAACTGTTTCTAATCTTAGTCGCTATTTTAGGATGTGTGGTAGTGGTCATTCTTTATGGGAATGTTATTGAAAGTGTTAAAAACACATTGTCACATAAGAAAGAAGTGTACGGTGTTTGGGTAGAGCAGGATGTTGCTTATTACTCAGCCAGAATACTTGATATAGGCCCTGATGGCATTGCTATGGAAGGTCGAGTGTACACGACTCGTTATGACTTCGATGGTCATTATTTAACTTTTAAAGTTGCTGGGCAAGATTACAAATTCCAAATGACAAATTCAGAAAACAAAGAAATGAAGCAAGTAACCAATGATCATTACAAACCGATTTTCCGAATGTCAGAAAAAAACTAATTTAACAATTTCTCAATTGCGCTTAACTAGTTAGTTTGTCATCCTTTCGGTCGAATTTTAAATGGGATGCATTCTGTGAAAAAACGCCTTCTTTCTCTCGCCTACCTGGCGCTGTTGTTTGGTTGTGCTCAACCGACCGATAGAGCACAACAATATCTAGATGAGCCTTTCGCCAAAACTCTAAACAAAGTCGATGTGGTGAACTCAAATAAACCGCGTGACTTTACGGAATTTACCAAACAAAGTGAACAAGTGGTTGTAAACTCGCCTTCAATGGCAAAAACTTTTGGCCCTTTATATCAGAAGCTGAATGAATGGGTGATTGAGAGTGGTGATACCACTCAGCTATCTCAATTTGGCATCCAGTCAGCTCAGTTAGGCGGCGGGGATGGAAAAGGTAACGTCTTGTTCACCGGTTACTTTTCTCCTGTGATTGAATTGCGTCATACCCCAGACCAAACATTTAAATATCCAGTTCATAGCATGCCTGTTTGTGAAGTTGAGTGTCCAACACGTGCCCAAATCTACGATGGTGCCTTAGATGGACAAGGATTAGAGTTGGGATACGCTGAAAACCGAATTGATCCTTTTATTATGGAAGTGCAGGGCAGTGGCTTTGTACACTTTGGTGATGACGATACGTTAGAGTACTTTGCTTATGCAGGTAAGAATAATAAAGCTTACGTGAGTATTGGTAAGGTGCTTATCGAACGTGGCTTAGTTGAGCGTGATAAAATGTCGCTCAAAGCCATCAATGAGTGGGCGCATTCGAACGATGAAGCGACGGTGAAAGAGCTGTTAGAGCAGAATCCTTCGTATGTCTTTTTCCAGCCAAGAGCGGCTGCACCAGTGACTGGCACGGCAGGTATTCCTTTATTACCAATGGCTTCAGTGGCTGGTGACCGCACTTTGTTTCCAATGGGTACGCCAATTTTAGCTGAGGTTCCGCTACTGAATGCTGACGGAACTTGGTCCGGTGCTCATCAACTACGCCTATTAATAGTGTTAGATACTGGCGGTGCTGTTAAGCAGAATCATCTGGATCTTTACCACGGCATGGGACCACGAGCAGGAACAGAGGCTGGCCATTACAAGCACTTCGGACGAGTTTGGAAACTCGGACTTGAAGATTCACCACTGCAAGCGCCTTGGGCACTACCTCCAGAAAAACTGGAATGATCGTTATAGACTACTTGAATTAGTCGTTATGCGATGTTCTGGACATTTATAATAAGAGTGCGTATAAATCGCACTCTTTGTTTTTGAACCCTCTTTATTTGGATTGTTGTCATGCGTGAACTCGATACTCCAGCCTCAGATAGCTATAACCAACGTTTCGGTGGTACTCGTCGACTATATGGAAATAGCGAAGTTGATATCCTACGTGCAGCACACGTATGTGTTATTGGCATTGGTGGTGTGGGTTCATGGGCTGTTGAAGCACTGGCGAGAACGGGTATTGGTGAGCTGACGCTTATTGATATGGATGACGTTTGTGTGACCAATATTAACCGACAAATCCATGCAATGTCTGGAACTGTTGGTCAAAGCAAAATTGAAGTGATGGCCGAGCGTGTCAAATTGATCAACCCTGAGTGCAAGGTGAACCTAATTGATGATTTCATCACGCCAGACAATCAGCATGAGTATCTGACCAAAGAGTACGACTATGTGTTGGATGCCATTGACAGCGTTAAGGCTAAAGCATCTCTGCTTGCTTACTGTCGTAGCAATAAGATCAAAGTGATTACGATTGGTGGCGCTGGTGGTCAAACTGACCCTACGCAAATCAAAGTGGCTGATCTAACCAAAACTATTCAAGATCCACTGGCGAAGACGATCAAAGATCGTCTGCGTCAGCATCATAATTTCCCGACCAATCCAGCCCGCAAGTTTGGTATCGACTGTGTATTCTCAACTGAGCAGTTAAAATACCCACAAGCGGATGGTTCGGTATGTGCAACCAAATCAACGGCAGAAGGTCCTAAACGTATGGATTGTGCTTCTGGTTTTGGGGCTGCTACCGTCGTTACCGCAACATTCGGTTTTGTTGCCGTTGCGCGCATCGTTGAAAAAATCATTCAGAAACACAGTAAGTAGCTGACGTAAAAGTAACTCAAGTAATTCCGGAGCTTATTATGCAAACTTTTCCCGCCACTCCATTTGGTAGCGAAATTACCAGTGAAGATATTGTGCAGACGATGCAACAGTTTAAAGGCTGGGAAGACCGCTACCGTCAGGTGATTCAGTGGGGTAAGAAGTTACCTGTGATGCCAGAAGAACTGAAAAGTGAACAAGTAACGGTTTCTGGCTGTGAAAGCTTAGTCTGGTTGGTTAGCCAACAGGAAGAGGGTATCTGGCATTTCTGCGCTGATTCCGATGCCCGTATTGTGCGTGGTTTGATTGCGTTAGTGATGGCGGCTTTTGAAGGAAAAACTTCACAGCAGATTCAGGATTTCGATGTTGATGGATATTTCGAACAGCTCGGACTCATCACTCATTTGAGCCCTTCGCGTGGAAATGGGTTGAAAGCTATCATCGATAAAGTAAAAGAGATCGCTGTTTAGTTTTTATTTATTGATAGTCACTGTCGTGGCTATGTGACTTTTTTCTACAGGCAAAAAAGTCACCAAAAAGCCCGTTTGCCGATATTCCTCTCTTTCATCCAATTTCCACTCTGTTTCGAGCTACCGTGTTGAAGGCCACATCCTGTGGCCTTCAACACTTTGCCAGACGCCCTGTCTGGCAATAGCTGAACATAGTTTCAATTGAATGGAGGAATAAGGCAAAGAAACAGCTAAAAGCGGCGGACTTACAGCATGTCGACGGCTTTTTCGATGGCGGCAATTAAACGATCGACATCTTCTTCAGTGTTATAGACTCCAAACGAAATTCGCACTGTCCCTTTTACACCAAAAGCTTCCATTAAAGGGTGAGCACAATGGTGTCCGGCACGCACAGCGATTCCCTGTTGATCTAACAACGTCGCCAAATCTTGATGATGAACACCATCCATAACAATACTTAAAACACTGGCATTGCTTTGGTAGCCCAATACGCGAATGTCTTCGATAGCACTTAGTGCCTGATAAGTTTTGTGTTGAAGTTTGTGGATATGCTCTTCGACAGCATTTCTGTCTAAGTTTTCGTACCAGTCAATCGCGCAGCTCAAAGCTATCGCTCCTGCTACATTTGGTGTTCCCGCTTCAAACTTACCAGGTAGACCAGAGAAAGTAGTGCCGGAGAAAGAGACTTTTTCGACCATCTTTCCGCCGCCATGCCACGGTGGCATCGCTTCCAGCAGATCTAGCTTTCCGTAAAGAGCGCCAATGCCTGTGGGAGCATAAAGTTTGTGGCCAGAGAAGACATAGAAGTCAGCATCTATTGACGTGACATCCACTTTTTCATGCACGATACCCTGAGCACCATCGACGACGACAATCGATCCTTTATCGTGAGCCGCTTGAATGACTTCTTCGATAGGTTGACGGCAACCTGTCACATTGGTGATATGTGCCAATGCGACGATTTTGGTATTAGATGTCAGTAGCTGATGGAAAGCCGCTAAATCGAATTCGCCATTCTGTGTCATCGGCACTTTTACAATGGTTGCACCAGTTTGTTCGGCGACGATTTGCCAAGGCACGATGTTCGCGTGGTGTTCCATCTCGCTAATCAGTATTTCATCGCCGACGTTTAGCGTATTTCTCGCGTAGGTTTGAGCGATAAGATTGAGCGCTTCAGTCGCGCCGCGTGTCCAGATAATGCTCTTACTGCTTTGGGCACCAATAAAGCGAGCGACATTGTCTCTTGCTGCTTCAAATTGGCTAGTAGCGTGCGCAGTTAAGCTGTGGCTTCCGCGATGCACGTTGGCATTTTGTGCACTGTAGTATTGAGTGATCGCATCAATAACAACTTGAGGTTTCTGAGTAGTAGCTGCGCTATCGAGGTACACCAAAGGTTCATTATTGATGTTCTGAGACAGGGCAGGAAATTGGGCTCGAATACTGTTGATATCCAGCATTTACGCCTCACCGTATTTTTCATAATTCAGTTGTGGTACTGGAACCATAGGCAGCGCAATTTCTCGAGCTAAAGTTTTGCCAGAAAGTAGAGCAATGATCTCAATAGAGAACTCTAAGGCAGAGCCTGGCCCCTGGCTGGTGAGCAGATTATTGTTCACATCGTAAGTTACGCGACGGTTACGCCATAAATCTTCAGGAATGTGATGTTTGAAATTCGGATGTCCTGTCATCAGCGCGCCCGGAAATAGGTCATGATGGTTCAAAACCACAGCAGGAGCTGCGCAGATAGCGGCTACTAAACGTCCGTCATATTTTTGTTGTTTGATAATTTCAATTAAGACCGTGCTGTCTCGAAAGTTTTCTGAGCCTTTTACGCCCCCCGGAAGAACCACAGCATCAAACTCTTCATCTGCGATATCAACTAACTTGCAATCAGCAGTTAAGGTTACACCACGAGAGGCTTTCATGGTTAAGTTGCCTTCAAAATCTGCGCTTGCAACCACTACCTGATAACCAGCACGTACCAGAATATCAATGATGGTTACAGCTTCCATTTCCTCCGTACCCGGAGCGATTGGAACGAGTATGCGTTTAGTCATGGTGTTTTCCGTTTTGTTCTAATAATTTGATTTGCTTGTACAGCTCAATATTAGTTGGCACATTGATGTTATGCTGCTGAGCCTTACGTACAAGGTAGCCTGTAATAAAGTCTATCTCGGTTTGGCGATGATAGAAAATATCTTGATGCATGGACGACTTATTGGTTGAGGTTGCTTGAATAACATTGTTTACGGTAGTTATCAGCTGATTTTGCTCGACCGGAATTTGCTCCGATTTCATTACTGCAACCAACTCACCAATAATGGCATTTAGTGTTGGGCGAAATCGCTCTTCAGCCAACGTTCCGTTGAGGCATTGATGAATAGCGGTGAGTGGATTAATAGCGCAATTGATGGCTAATTTGTTCCACAGTGCATGTTGTATATCTGGATTCCAACTTACCGAAGGCAAAGCATGATTAAACACGTCAACCAAAAAGGTACATTGTTCCCCCTTTGAGTTGTATGCGCCAAGTTGAGTTTGCCCAACTCCAGTATGCTTTACATGATGGGCACACGTTTTTAGCGCGCCATGTGTTGTGGTGGCGATGACGGTTGGGTATGCGGATATCAGCTCGGCAATCTCATCAACAGCCCCCATTCCATTGTGCATAAACAGAAGAATGGCGTCTTTACTTATATCTCTAAGAAGAGGAGTAAGTGCCGCTTTGACTTGCCACGCTTTTACTGTGACTAATAGAAGATCGGCATTTATAAGATCTTGTTGCTGGTTGTAGGCAAACACAGTTTCAGGAAGGTCATCAATAGCCAGTTTCCATTGTTGAGAAGTTTGTGTTCCCCACAAGGAAACACTATGCCCTGCCTGATGGAGTTTGCATGCCCACAGACTGCCAACGGCTCCTGGACCAACAATGACGATATTCATAGTTTCCTTAAACTGCAGTCAGTTAATGTCTGAAGCTAAGGATAATGAGCAGAGACGGGAAAGCAATAAAAAAGGCGCCAATTGGCGCCTTTTAAGCAATTTATACTTTAAATATTAGAACTTATAAGTTGCTGCGACGTAGTGGCTAAAGCCAGTTGTTTTACCAGCCCAACCGCCGTCTTTAAGACCGTATACATCTTTGTAGCCTTTTAGACCGTAGCCTAGAGCGAAACGATCTGAGTGCCAGTAGATACCGTTGAACATAGCACCACCATTAGTTGTGTTAAGCTCTTTCACGTCATCGTTCATAGCAAATTGGTAATCAATGTAACCTTGGTAAGAGACAAATGAACCGTTTTCGAAGAAGAAGAAAGGTTTGAACCAGTTCATAGCAAAGTGGTAGCCGTTCCAGTCTTTTGCGTTACCATCGTAAGTACTGTACAGGTTCATACCTACTTTGCCTAACCAAGGAACCATGACATCAGAACCTAGACCGATTTTTTGGTTGTTTGTGCTACCGTTAGCACCATCCCATTCAATAAGTGAAGCTACGTATAGCTCTTGAACAGGACCAAATGAAAGATCTTTACCAGTTAGAGCATCTAGAGACATGCGTGGAGCAAATTTCATAAAAATTTTGCTGTCTGCACTATCTTTATCACTGCCAGGGTCGCTAGCTAGGTTGAAAATATCAACATAACCGTATAGGTCAAAAATGCCTGAGCGACCGCCAAATTCCATCTCTAGATAGTCATGGCTAGATTCACCAGGAAGCTCATCGAAAGCACCCATTAAGTTAAATTGTAGCCACTTGTAATCGTTTTTGTGGATGTCGCCATCTGAGTAATCAGCAGCCATAACTGGAGCAGAAATTGCCGCTAATAGACCAAGAGTAAGAAGTGATTTACGCATAAGGGGAAACTCTCTATGTTTTGTATCAATTCAAGAACGGTTTGATTACCGCTTGTTCAATTTTTAAGAATAATAGCGATTTAAATCTCGAATGAAAGTGAGAAAAGTTGCAAAAGTGAATGTATTTTGTGAGTTAGATCTAATTAATTTAAATAAAAAATGAACTATTTTTACGTTTCATTTTAT
The DNA here is from genome assembly GCF_011064285.1 of Vibrio ziniensis. Lineage (NCBI taxonomy): Bacteria > Pseudomonadati > Pseudomonadota > Gammaproteobacteria > Vibrionales > Vibrionaceae > Vibrio > Vibrio ziniensis. The sequence goes on along the minus strand of NZ_CP049331.1, from coordinate 2,485,691 downwards.
TGCAATTTAAGTGTGATTTTTGTCACTTTAAATTTATCTATTTTGTATTTTAAAGCTGATTATTAAATAAACAGTGATTGTGACTAAATTTGAGTAAGATGAGGTGTTGCAAGAACTTTTCTGAACAGTTATTGGTATTCAACTGGTTTTCTATGCCTTGTGTCTTATGGTTTTATTGTCTCATTGTTATTTATTAACCAATTCTAGTTAAGTAATCTTTACTCCCAAATTAATCATCGTCTAATAACTAATTTTATGTTCATTAAAAGTGGTTTCTGACAAGTGTTTTATATTGATTTTGTCGATTTAATCTTTTTAGCACAGAGGTTTATACCAAATAAGGAATGTTAGGTTTCAAGGTTCTTGTGGATTAAGAAAACACTATTTCAGTGTATGATGTTGCCATCTTTTCTGAATTAAGGATTACCATGGCGGAACCGATAGATAAGAAAACTTTTCTAACCATCTTTACCACCGTTTTTTTGCCTATGTTCTTGGCTGCGATTGATCAGACGTTGTTAGCTACAGCAACACCTGTCATGGTGAGAGATTTAGGTAATATTCAACTTTCATCGTGGATCGCTATCGGTTATATGCTTGCAGGAGCGGCATCTGTGCCTGTGTATGGCTGGCTTGGCGATCAGTATGGTCGTAAAAAAATGCTGATGGTTGCGCTGAGCATTTTTGCAGTTGGCTCTGTTGTATGTGCATTAGCGACTAGTATGAATGGCTTAGTGTTTGGCCGGATCGTTCAGGGATTAGGGAGTGGTGGTTTGATGAGCCTATCCCAAGCGTTGATTAGTGAATATGTTCCACCTAGACAAAGAGCGAAGTTTCAAGGTTATTTTGCCTCTTTGTTTGCTTTATCCAGTATCTGTGGTCCTGTGCTTGGCGGTGTTGTGGTGACTTACTTAACTTGGCATTGGCTGTTTTGGTTCAATTTACCGCTGATAGCGTTTGCACTTTATCGTTTAGCTAAACTACAGCAAGTCAGCCATAAAGTAGAAAAGAAACCGATCGATTTCTTAGGGCTGATTCTATTTCCAACTATGATGACTACGATTATTTACTGGTTGTCTGCTGGTGGGCATTATTTTTCTTGGAGCTCATTAACTAGCTTTGTGTTACTGGCGGTGTTTGTTGTGCTGTTAGTGATGTTTATGGTGCAACAAAAAAAGGTTTCTCATTCCTTTCTTCCTTTGCGTTTGTTGGTACAAAAAGAAATTTATATTCCTCTTACTTCCACTTTCTTTTTTGCTGCGTGTCTGTTTTCACTGGTGTTTTTCTTACCGATATTTCTTCAGGTTGGGTTAAATACTTCGCCTGCAACCGCTGGTCTACTGTTAATGCCTTTATCGGCAGGAATGATCAGCGGCTCTTATATTACGGGCAAAGTTATAGCGAAAACCGCTGTACCTAAGTGGTTACCTGTTATTGGTATGTCCTTAAGTAGCATGGCGTTTTTCTCACTAGCTATGTTCGATCTTGGACCTTACGCTGTCAGCGCATTTGGCTGTTTATGTGGTCTGGGGTTTGGAACTGTTATGCCATCAACTCAGTTGCAAATTCAAACTATCGCAGGAAAAGAAAACTTAGGTCGAATTACATCCATGGGATCATTAAGCCGCTCTGTGGGGGCATCGGTTGGGACAGCTGTGTTCGGTACTTTAATTTATTCACTGATTCCAAATTTCAGTGCGGAAGGTTCACTCAGTGAACTGCTCAATACGCCTCAGCCAGTAATTTTTAATGCTTTTCAGACTGGCTTCTTACTGGCAGGAGCGCTTGCGCTTATCTGTGCGGTAAATGCAGCAAGAGCACCACGAATTCACTTAGATGACTATGCATAAACGAAGAGGGAACCGTATGGTTCCCTCTTCGTTTTTTAGCTGCTCTTATTCAACGATCTTATCTTCTACTAACTCTTCTTTGTGATCTTTGGCTTTGTTCAATAAGTCCGTAAAGTAATGGCGTAGCGTGTAAAGCATAATCAAACTTGGTATCACCATTAACGCGGTCAACACAAAGAACAGTGACCAGTTATTGAGATAGTCGGCAAGTTCACCGCTGAATGAAGCCAAAGTTGTACGTCCGAAATTACCTAATGAAGCGAGCAGGGCATACTGGGTTGCTGAGAACGCTTGCCCTGTCATCACGGTTAAGAAGGAGACAAAGGCTACCGTGGAGAATGCTGTTGTGAAGTTATCAACAATAATGGTGGCCAAGAACAGGTGTTCGTTTGGACCGACTTGTGCAATCCAGGAGAACATTAAGTTACTGGCTGACATGGCGATACCGCCAATCATCAATCCACGCACAATTCCAAAGCGTACGTTGACCATACTGCCGAGTAAGGTAAACAGCATAGTTATACCCCAACCAATCAGTTTGGAGTAATAGCCAATCTGTTCGTTGCTGAAACCAATCTCTTTGTAAAAAGCGATAGACATTCTGCCAAGGAACGCTTCACCAATTTTAAATAGGAACACGAACAACAGCAGTGTAATCGCGACTGAAGTGCCGTTACGACGGAAGAAATCAATAAATGGTTCTAGTACGGTTACACTCAACCAAGCTAAGATCTTTGAATTCACCACTTTATTGTGTCGCCGCTCAGCTTGCTTCTGTAGTGCTTCACGGTTGGTTTGAGGCTCTCCAACTAAAAGAGTAAATAGAATTAACACACCAACAATAGCGGCCATTCCGTAGTAAACGCCATTCCAGCCCATTGAGTCTGCGTTGATAAATGCCAGATAGCCGGGAACCGAATAACCTGTCCACCAACCAATCACCGCCATAGCAGATGCTTGTGGTAGTTTGTTGGATTCAGTTTTTGGAAATGTATCGATACGGAATGCATCTACCGCAATATCCTGAGTAGCAGAAGCGATAGCAATACCTAATGCCAGCATTGATGTTAGCATTAGGTTTGTTGCTGGGTTAACACCTGCAATCAATAAGGTACAGATTAAGATCAGTACCTGACACAGCAATATCCAGCTACGGCGCTGCCCAAGCAAAGAGTGCAGGATTGGTAATCGAATACGGTCAACGGCTGGAGCCCACAAAAAGTTGATCGCATAGACAGCAAACACACTACCAAAGTAACCAATTGCGCTGCGAGTTAAGCCTGCATCTTTCAGCCAACCGGACATGTTTGAGCCAATCAATACCCAAGGAAAACCGCTGGAGCATCCTAGCATCATTACCCAAAGCAAACGCTTATCGAAATAGCTGCGGATCGTTTCCTTCCAAGAGGGTGATTGATTTTGTTGTTGCATTGATATTTCCTTGCCGGAAAAAGAGCTCCGAATAAATCGGAGCTTTCAGTGTTATTTAATCAGAGTGGCTTTAGTGATGACGATCGGTGTTACAGGGACATCGCTCATGCGGCCAAAATTGCGCGTTGGTTGCTCGGCCATTTTTTGAATAACTTCAAACCCCTGAGTCACCTTACCAAATACAGCGTAGCCCGGTGAACGTTGGCCGTAGTTCAGAAAGTCGTTATCAACAAGGTTGATGTAGAACTGACGTGTGGCAGAGTTTGGATCGTTAGTACGAGCCATCGCAATCGTTGCTGTGTTGTTACCTAAACCGTTGTTAGCTTCATTTTTGATTGGAGCATAGGTATTGATTTGCTTCATATTGCTATCGAAACCACCACCTTGAGCCATAAAACCAGGGATGATGCGGTGGAAAATAGTACCGACATAGCTACCATCTTCAACATAGCGAATGAAGTTTGCTGAACTGATTGGAGCTTGCTCTTCATTCAGTTCTATTGTGAATGCACCTAACGAAGTTTCTAGCTCAACTTTAGGTCCTGCCCAAGCAAAGCCACTTGCAGTCAGGGTGAGCGCGACTAACCATTTATTAATCATGGAAACGTTCCTTCATGTAGTTTTGTAGTTCAGCATCGTTTGCGATGTCTTTCAGCACCAGATTAATCACATCGTTTAGGACTTGCTCTATTTCCTGTGTAGATGCACTAAATGCACTGGTTCGATTGGCTGTGCCAGTATAGCTTTTGACCAGCTTACCTTTTGGTGTTTCTGCGGTTAGTTGTATTAATACTTTACCCTTCATCTCATTTTCCAAAGCGGATTGAGTCACGGTAACTAAAGACTCTTGAATTTCGAGAGTAATGGTATTTTCACTGTTAACCGTAATGGTAAAACCTTGAGAATCAAACTGACTTGCTAGCGCATTTTCTAATGCAATTCGAACGTTTTGTCTTGCATGAACTGGTTCAATGTTGTTGTGGCCACTATCAACTAACGCAACATATTGTGCAGAGCGAACGTCTTTACTGACCAAAGTAAATTTGCTGTTAGTCACAATATCGCTGTTACTCATAACAGCTTGAGGGGTAAAATTCACTTGCTGTTGTTGAGGTGCAGAGCAAGCTGACAATAAAGCTATAGAAACTGCGATAAACAGTTTTTTCATGGTTAGTCCTTTCATTATTGTGGCATGCATTGAACATGCTTATGACTTAGTAGCCTGTAAGATAACAAATTTTTTGTCGCTAGCGACAGTCTTTACTTGTGCGTGACTGAACAGGCGAGCAAGTTTTATATCGTATCCGAGGTGACGGTTGCCGATAACCAATAATTTGCCTCCTTTTTTAAGAACTTGCTTTGAATCACAGAACATTTGCCATGCGATATGGTCAGTGATTGCTTTCTGTTGATGGAAAGGTGGGTTGCATACGATAAACGAAGCACTGTCACTTTCAAATTCATCTAAGCAATTGTTTGCAACATAAGTTATTTCACGCTGTGTTTGTAAATTTTGTTTGAGGTTTCTTGTGGCCGATTCAACAGCCATGAAGCTCTCATCTACACAAGTGATAGAAGCATTTGGGTTGAGTCTTGCCAGTTTTACTGACAAAACGCCATTGCCACAACCTAAGTCGATAAAATCTCGCAAATCATCACTTGGCAAGTGATCTAGCAACAAGCGAGCACCTTGGTCTAAGCTTTCTCCAGAATAGACATTGGGTAGATTTACCAACGTCATGTTTTCGTTTTCGACTGACCATTCAACTTCATCACTAACATTTTGTACTGGTGTGCAATCGGCAGTAGAGAACACTAAACGATGTTTTTTCCATGCAAGGGATGTCTTAGTGGCTCCTAAGTATTTTTCAAATAATTGCAGTGTTGAAGAATGAATTTCTTTCGCTTTGTTGACAGAAATAATAGGGCACTTTTCGTCTACTGATTGGCGAAGTTTGCTTAGAATCCATACCAGATGGCGATTGTTCCTAGGAATTTGCATCAATACCAAATCGATGTTGCTAGGTATCTCATCCATGGTGTTGAGAAGTGTCACGTCAGTGCAAGAGTTACGTTTTAAGTTTTCCAGTGTCGCTTTATGAGCAATATATGAATCACTCATCATGAATACTTCATGTCGATCGGAAAACCAGCAGCTGAGTGCGCCAAATGAGTCGTTCAAAATCAAAATGCGTTTTGATGAGGTTAGGGCTAGCTCTTCAACATGCGTGATTAGGTATTCATCGCCAGCATCCCAAGCTTGTAATAGCTCGTTATTGCGAAAAGGGAAGCGATGAAGTGTTAGTGTGCGATCAAGTAGAGAAAGCTCAGTTTTCATATTTGGAACTATAGATAGTGTTAAAGACACTATTATTGTCTCAAATGCTTGTTGATCAAGAAACCAAAACCTTTGGTTTAGACATTGTTTGCTGAAGTAACGCTTTGTGTTTGGCAAAGTATAAGCAGCCAAAGTAAACTGTTTGTTAGTTTTGTAATGTCAGTGTGTGCGACAAGGGAGTATTATGATCCAAGAAATCATTGAGACTAAGCTGCAGGATACATTTCAACCAGAGTATCTGCAGGTTGTGAATGAAAGTTACATGCACAATGTAGTCCCTGGCTCTGAAAGCCACTTTAAAGCGATTATTGTTACGTCTATCTTTGAAGGACAACGTTTGATTATGCGTCATCGCCAAGTAAACCAAACGTTATCTGAGGAACTACGTAATCATATTCATGCTCTCGCTATACATACCTACACTCCGCAAGAATGGGATGAGCTGAAGAAAAAAGCACCAGATAGTCCGATGTGTTTGGGTGGATAATTGTGATCTAGTAGAGCGATTTTTTTCTTCTAGTTGATTAAATTTTTAACAGTTTATATACAACTTGGGTTTTGGTAAGGCATAAGAAATTATTATTTTTTCAAATAAAAATGTAAAAATAACCGTATTTTTTAGGTGGCTAAAATAATTGTGCGACATATCAAAATAATGATTATTAATGCACCCTTGAAACGAATCAATGACCAAATAAAATCACGAATCTAGAGATCTTGAATGGCATCGCATTCGTAAAAGGTGCTAAACTACTGCCCTTGATAAATCTCATCTCAAATCTGTAATGTGATTTTTAATAGTATGTTGCGCTTTTGGTGGTTTAATGACCAAGGCGGACAGATATAATAATGTCGTGTCTAGAGACGGTTTAGTTTTGTCATTACACACTTCCAATTTAAGTGGTAATGACCACCGCCTCGAATTTGCGCAATGAATGAATCTTTTTCCCGATAAAGTAGTGCAAGTGCGTATGATTACAATAAAAAAGGGGCTGGACCTTCCTATTGCAGGAACTCCATCCCAGGTGATTAATGATGGTAAAGCCATCAACAAAGTCGCCTTGCTTGGCGAAGAGTACGTCGGCATGCGTCCTACTATGCATGTTCGCGTAGGTGATGAAGTAAAGAAAGCTCAAGTTCTTTTTGAAGATAAGAAGAATCCAGGCGTGAAGTTTACTTCACCAGTCAGCGGTAAAGTTGTTGAAATTAATCGTGGTGCAAAACGTGTGCTTCAATCTGTTGTGGTTGAAGTTGCAGGTGATGACCAAGTAACGTTCGACAAGTTTGAGGCCAATCAATTAGGAAGTCTTGACCGTGAAGCGGTGAAAACTCAACTGATCGATTCTGGTCTTTGGACATCGCTGCGTACTCGTCCGTTTAGCAAGGTTCCTGCCGTTGATTCGACAACTAAGGCTATATTTGTGACTGCTATGGATACTAATCCATTAGCCGCAGAGCCAACAGTTATCATTAACGACAATTCAGAAGCCTTCGTTGCTGGCCTAGATGTGCTTTCAGCTCTGACTGACGGTAAAGTGTACGTTTGTAAAAAAGGTACTAGCTTACCACGCTCAACGCAGTCCAATGTTGAAGAACATGTCTTTGACGGTCCTCACCCAGCTGGTCTAGCTGGTACACACATGCATTTCCTGCACCCTGTCAATGCAGAAAATGTGGCATGGTACATTAACTACCAGGACGTTATCGCTGTCGGTAAATTGTTCCTAACTGGTGAGTTATACAGCGAGCGTGTTATTTCTCTTGCTGGCCCTGTCGTAAATAATCCTCGCTTAGTTCGTACAGTGATAGGTGCAAGCCTAGAACAACTTACGGATAGCGAAATGATGCCTGGCGAAGTTCGCGTGATCTCTGGCTCTGTACTAACGGGCACTAAAGCCACTGGTCCACATGCTTACTTGGGTCGTTACCACTTACAGGTGTCTGTTCTCCGCGAAGGTCGTGAGAAGGAGTTCTTAGGTTGGGCTATGCCTGGCAAGAACAAGTTCTCTGTTACTCGCTCATTCTTAGGTCACCTGTTTAAAGGTCAGTTATTCAATATGACAACGACAACAAACGGTAGTGATCGCGCAATGGTGCCAATTGGTAACTACGAAAAAGTTATGCCGCTAGATATGGAGCCAACTCTGTTGCTTCGTGATCTGTGTGCTGGTGACGCCGATAGTGCAGTACGCCTTGGCGCACTAGAACTAGACGAAGAAGATCTAGCATTGTGTACCTTTGTATGTCCAGGTAAATACGAGTACGGTCAGTTACTTCGTGAATGCCTCGATAAGATTGAGAAAGAAGGGTAATTTTCATGGGCCTTAAAAAGTTTCTTGAAGACATCGAGCATCACTTTGAGCCAGGTGGTAAACACGAGAAGTGGTTTGCTTTATATGAAGCAGCGGCAACTTTGTTTTACACGCCTGGTACTGTGACAAAGAGAAGCTCTCATGTCCGTGATAGCGTTGACTTAAAACGTATCATGATCATGGTTTGGTTAGCGGTGTTCCCAGCAATGTTCTGGGGTATGTACAACGCTGGTGGTCAAGCTATCTCTGCACTTCAGCATATGTATGCAAGTGATCAACTGGCTACTATCGTCGATGGTAACTGGCACTACTGGCTGACTGAAATGCTAGGCGGTACACTGTCGTCTGATGCAGGTTGGGGCAGTAAAATGCTTCTGGGTGCAACATACTTCCTTCCAATTTATGCAACAGTATTTATTGTTGGTGGCTTCTGGGAAGTGTTGTTCTGTATGGTGCGTAAGCACGAAGTTAACGAAGGTTTCTTTGTAACTTCTATCCTTTTCGCATTGATCGTTCCACCTACACTACCTCTATGGCAAGCGGCACTAGGTATCACCTTCGGTGTTGTTGTTGCTAAAGAAGTTTTCGGTGGTACTGGTCGTAACTTCCTAAACCCAGCGCTTGCAGGTCGTGCATTCCTATTCTTTGCATACCCAGCACAAATCTCTGGTGATTTAGTGTGGACTGCTGCAGATGGTTTCTCTGGCGCTACTGCTCTTAGCCAATGGGCTCAAGGTGGTAACGGTGCTCTGATGAATGCTGCAACTGGTCAAGCTATCACTTGGATGGATGCATTCATTGGTAATATTCCAGGTTCAATCGGCGAAGTTTCAACGCTTGCTCTAGCAATTGGTGCTGCTTTCATCGTTTACATGGGTATTGCTTCATGGCGCATTATCGCTGGCGTGATGATCGGTATGATTGCTCTTTCTACGTTGTTCAACGTGATTGGTTCTGACACAAATATGATGTTTAACATGCCTTGGCATTGGCACCTAGTTCTGGGTGGCTTCGCATTCGGTATGTTCTTCATGGCAACGGACCCTGTATCAGCGTCGTTCACAGATAAAGGTAAATGGGCATACGGTATCTTGATTGGTGTTATGTGTGTATTAATCCGTGTGGTTAACCCTGCATACCCAGAAGGCATGATGCTAGCGATCCTATTCGCTAACCTGTTTGCTCCTCTGTTCGACCATATTGTGGTAGAGAAAAACATCAAGCGGAGATTATCGCGCTATGGCAAGTAATAACGATAGCATTAAGAAAACGCTGTTTGTTGTTATCGCATTGAGCCTAGTGTGCTCAATCATCGTATCGACAGCAGCGGTTGGTCTGCGAGACGCTCAGAAAGCGAATGCAGTGCTTGATAAGCAAAGCAAAATCGTTCAGGTAGCTGGTATCACTGAGCAAGGTAAGGTTCCTGAATTGTACTCTAAGTACATCGAACCTCGTCTAGTTGACCTTAATACTGGTGATTTTATTGACGGTAATGCAGCAACTTTTGATCAGCGTAAAGCGGCTAAAAATACTGCAACATCAGTTAAGCTTTCATCAGATCAAGACGTAGCGAAGATTATTCGTCGCTCGAACACGGGTATCGTTTATCTTGTAAAAGATGGCGAGCAAGTGTCTAAAGTAATCCTACCAATTCACGGTAACGGCCTGTGGTCTATGATGTACGCATTCATTGCGGTTGAAACTGACGGTAATACAGTTTCTGGCATCACTTACTATGAACAAGGCGAAACTCCTGGATTGGGTGGTGAAGTTGAAAACCCTAACTGGCGTGCTCAATTTGTAGGTAAGAAACTGTTCGATGAGAACCACAAACCTGCAATTAAAGTAGTAAAAGGTGGCGCACCACAAGGTTCTGAGCATGGTGTTGATGCTCTTTCAGGTGCAACGCTAACCAGTAATGGTGTTCAACATACATTTGACTTCTGGTTAGGTGATATGGGCTTTGGTCCTTTCCTAGCAAAAGTTCGTGACGGAGGTCTTAACTAATGTCTAGCGCAAAAGATCTTAAAAAGAGCATTCTAGCGCCAGTATTGGATAACAACCCAATCGCGCTACAAGTTCTTGGCGTATGTTCTGCTCTAGCAGTGACTACCAAACTAGAGACGGCTTTCGTTATGACTCTTGCAGTAACGTTTGTAACTGCATTGTCGAACTTCTTCGTTTCGTTAATCCGTAACCACATTCCAAGCAGCGTACGTATCATCGTTCAGATGGCCGTTATCGCATCTTTGGTAATCGTGGTAGACCAAATACTGAAAGCGTATTTATACGATATCTCTAAACAACTTTCAGTATTCGTAGGCCTTATCATTACGAACTGTATCGTAATGGGTCGTGCAGAAGCATTTGCAATGAAATCTGCACCAATTCCGTCTTTCATTGATGGTATTGGTAACGGTCTAGGTTACGGTTTCGTGCTTATCAGTGTTGGTTTCTTCCGTGAGCTTCTAGGTTCTGGCAAGCTATTTGGTATGGAAGTACTGCCTCTTATTAAAGACGGCGGTTGGTACCAGCCAAACGGTTTGATGCTATTAGCACCTTCTGCGTTCTTCCTGATCGGATTTATGATTTGGGCGATTCGTACCTTCAAGCCTGAACAAGTAGAAGCGAAGGAGTAAGGTTGTCATGGAACATTATATTAGTTTGCTGGTGAAATCGATTTTCATCGAGAACATGGCACTGTCTTTCTTCTTGGGTATGTGTACCTTCTTGGCGGTATCGAAGAAAGTTAAGACATCATTTGGTCTAGGTATTGCGGTAACAGTGGTATTAACCATTTCTGTTCCTGTGAACAACCTAGTTTACAACCTCGTTCTTAAACCAGATGCGCTTGCTGAAGGTGTGGATTTAAGTTTCCTTAACTTCATTACCTTTATCGGTGTAATCGCTGCATTAGTACAGATTCTAGAAATGATCTTAGACCGTTTCTTCCCACCTCTGTACAACGCGTTAGGTATCTTCCTACCACTGATCACAGTTAACTGTGCAATCTTTGGTGGTGTATCTTTCATGGTTCAGCGTGATTACAACTTCGGAGAGTCTGTAGTATACGGTTTCGGTTCAGGTTTGGGCTGGATGCTAGCTATCGTCGCTCTTGCAGGTATCCGTGAGAAAATGAAGTATTCAGATGTGCCTCCAGGTCTTCGTGGTCTAGGTATTACCTTTATCACTGCTGGTCTAATGGCGCTTGGCTTTATGTCATTCTCTGGTGTTCAACTGTAAGACGGGTAAACCGCAACAATTAAGGAATAGTCAATGGACATTATTCTTGGTGTAGTGATGTTTACTCTGATTGTTCTAGCGCTAGTTCTAGTGATTCTTTTCGCTAAATCTAAGCTAGTACCAACAGGTGACATTACAATCTCAATCAATGGCGATGCAGACAAATCGATCGTTACTTCTCCAGGCGGCAAACTTCTTGGCGCATTGGCGAGTTCTGGCGTTTTCGTATCATCGGCATGTGGTGGCGGTGGCTCATGTGGTCAGTGTCGCGTAAAAATTAAATCTGGCGGTGGTGACATTCTACCGACTGAGCTTGACCACATTACTAAAGGTGAAGCTCGTGAAGGCGAGCGTTTAGCGTGTCAGGTTGCCGTGAAAACGGACATGGAGATCGAACTTCCAGAAGAGATCTTCGGTGTTAAGAAGTGGGAATGTACAGTTATCTCTAACGATAACAAAGCGACATTCATTAAAGAGCTTAAGCTACAAATTCCAGATGGCGAATCAGTACCTTTCCGTGCTGGTGGTTACATCCAGATTGAAGCACCTGCTCACCATGTAAAATATGCGGATTACGATGTACCTGAAAAGTACCGTGGCGACTGGGACAAGTTCAACCTGTTCCGCTACGAGTCTAAGGTAAATGAAGACATCATTCGTGCGTACTCTATGGCTAACTACCCAGAAGAGTTCGGCATTATCATGCTTAACGTACGTATTGCGACTCCGCCACCAAACAACCCGAATGTACCACCAGGTCAAATGTCTTCGTACATCTGGTCTCTAAAAGCGGGTGATAAATGTACTATTTCTGGTCCATTTGGTGAGTTCTTCGCGAAAGATACTGATGCTGAAATGGTGTTTGTAGGCGGTGGTGCTGGTATGGCTCCAATGCGTTCACATATCTTCGATCAGCTAAAACGTCTGAAATCTAAGCGTAAGATGTCTTACTGGTATGGTGCGCGTTCTAAACGTGAAATGTTCTACGTAGAAGATTTTGACGGCCTAGCGGCTGAAAATGACAACTTTGTATGGCATTGTGCGCTATCAGATCCGCAACCAGAAGATAACTGGGATGGTTACACTGGTTTCATCCACAACGTACTGTACGAAAACTATCTGAAGGATCACGAAGCTCCTGAAGATTGTGAATACTACATGTGTGGCCCACCGATGATGAACGCAGCTGTTATTGGCATGCTGAAAGACCTTGGTGTAGAAGATGAAAACATCTTGTTGGATGACTTCGGTGGTTAATCCCCGTTAAGTGTCTGATTAAATGGCTGACTCAAATGAGTCAGCCATAATTTTTTCAAGTTTGTATAGAGAATCTCGTAAGGTTTATGTGTGATATACACATGGATTCTCTATATCTACTTACCTCAATAGGAGTAAACAAGTGAAAACTTGGCTTGTTGCATTAGCTTCTTTATTGCTTTTAGCTGGTTGTGAAAAACCGGTCGAGCAAGTGCATTTAAGTGGCCCAACGATGGGCACTACGTACAACATTAAGTATCTCCAGCAAGATGGCATTCCATCATCTGATGATTTGCATAAAGAGATCGATCGGTTACTTGAAGAAGTAAACGACCAGATGTCAACATATCGCAAAACGTCAGAGCTTAGCCGTTTTAATCAGTTCCAAGATACCACTCCGGTTGAAGTATCACCTCAGACGGCAACTGTCGTTCGTGAAGCGATTCGTTTGAACGGTGTGACTTTAGGTGCTTTAGATGTCACTGTAGGTCCATTGGTTAACCTTTGGGGGTTTGGCCCAGAAGCGCGCCCTGAAGTGGTTCCTACTGATGAAGAGTTGGCAGAGCGCAAAGCGAACATAGGTATTGAGCATCTTAGCGTTGAAGGTAACATGCTAAGTAAAGACCTACCTCACTTGTATGTTGACCTTTCTACCATTGCAAAAGGTTGGGGTGTTGATGTGGTTGCTGACTATATCGAGTCTCAAGGCATCAATAACTACATGGTTGAAGTAGGTGGAGAAATCCGTCTTAAAGGCGTAAATCGTGAAGGTGTTGGCTGGCGTATCGCAGTAGAGAAGCCAACCGTTGATGAACGTACGATTCAAGAAATCATAGAGCCGGGCGACTACGCGATTGCGACATCAGGAGACTACCGTAACTATTTTGAGCGTGATGGTGTGCGTTATTCACACATTATCGACCCTCAAACAGGACGCCCAATCAATAACCGTGTTGTTTCGGTGACGGTATTAGATAAATCTTGTATGACAGCGGATGGTCTTGCTACAGGGTTAATGGTGCTAGGCGAAGTGAAAGGTATTGAGATCGCAGAGCAAAACAACATTCCTGTGTTTATGATTGTGAAAACGGATGACGGTTTTGAAGAGGTTTCTTCGAGCGCATTCAAACCATTCTTAAACCGCAAATAACGAAGTGAGTTTGTCATTATGAGTACGTTTCTGATTACTTTTGGCGTTTTTCTGGCAGTAATTACAGCGATGGCTGTTGGTTATATTTTCCAGAAGAAAGTTGTGAAAGGCAGCTGCGGCGGCTTAGGTGCTGTGGGCATTGAGAAAGTGTGTAACTGTCCAGAACCATGCGATGCACGTAAAAAGCGCGAAGCTCGCGAAGCGGTAAGAGCTGAGAAGCTCGCTGCTTGGGAAAAAGACCGTATTGCATAAGTTTTGAAATGCTACAAAAAAGGGTTCTATCATTTGATAGAACCCTTTTCTTTTTAAACTGTTTAGGAATTGATGAGCTGATTCCGGCCGCTTTCTTTCGCCTTGTACAAGCGCATATCAGCAACTTTTATCTGTTCTCCAAGTGTCCCTTCCATCGATGTAGCGCCAATACTGATAGTGTATTTAATAACTTGCCCTTGATGCTCAACATGATCTGCTTCGATACAACGACGCATACGCTCAAGTTGCTTACAGAATTTTTCGAATTCGCCACGATAGTGGATACAGAATTCTTCACCTCCAAATCGAGCAACAATCTGGTCGCCAAAAAAAGCTTTGAGCATACCTGAAATATGAGTCAACGCTGCGTCACCGCCATCATGGCCGTAGTTATCATTAACCTTTTTGAAGAAATCGATATCAAGCATTGCAATGCAGCGGTCTGCAACATTTTTACCTATGGTATCGAACAGGTAACGTCGGTTCCATAAACCAGTTAAAGCATCTTGGTTCGCAAGTTTAAATAGCTCTTTGGTTGCTTCCTGCATATTAAGCAGTTGGTTTACACGGCAAAACAGTTCTTCTTGATTAAACGGTTTATGTAAAAAATCATTGGCCCCCGCCTTTAGATACTGCGCGGTCATGGTTTTATCATCCGAACCTGATAAACCAAGAATAGAAATATCATCGTGAATAGAATGACGTCTGATTTCACGTATCATTTCAAGCCCTGTCATCTCAGGCATGTAGTTGTCACTAATAATAAGGCTGATATGCGGATTATTGGTCAGTTGTTGCAGCGCCTCTTCACCATTACAAGCTTGAATCGTACGAATGTACTGTGATTCAAGAAGCTGACATATAGTTCGACGCATCATAGCACTGTCGTCTACCACTAATGCATGATGGAATTGGTTGTTTTTAATCCGTTTTGCAAATGGAATTACGTACTGAACTGAGCTGAGGCTATCTTTTAGAATGTAATCAAGCACTCCTTTCTTAAGAAACTCCTGACGAGTTTCCTGCTCAAATTTAGCCGTTAGTACAACGACCTTGAGATTATTTTCTAACAGCAGATCGATCACTTCACCATCTTCAGCATCAAGGAGATGGTAGCAAGAGACTACAAAAACAAAGTCAGTTCGTACTTCAAGCGTTTGCTTAGTTTCTGCTAAGTCCTGGCACACAAAGACTTTAAAGCCTAGAGCAGATAGATGAGTGCTAAGGTAATTACGAAAAATACGACTTCCATCTATAACGAGTACAGAATTGCTTGAACGATTCACGATAGCTTTACCTTGATTGAGTACGATGCCGAGTGATAAGGGTGCCTTTTATACATTAGAACTGATTTATCAGATGTAGGAATAAGATGATTAAGTGACAGACTGTTTCGGTATTTAGTCACTGTAAGAAAGATGTTTTCGTTTTAGTAGAAAAGCTTCTACAATGACTGTGTTTATATACAGTTATATTGGTGATATGTGGAACAACAATCGACAAGAAAAATTATTCATATTGATATGGATTGTTTTTATGCAGCTGTAGAGATGCGTGATAACCCCAATTATCGTGGCAGGCCGTTAGCTGTTGGTGGTAATGAAAAGCAAAGAGGTGTTCTGAGCACTTGTAACTATGAAGCTCGCAAGTATGGTGTGCGCTCGGCTATGCCTACCGCTCAGGCTCTGAAACTATGTCCCCAGCTATTGGTTGTTCCTGGAAGAATGTCTGTATATAAGGAGGTATCGCGTAAAATCCACACTATTTTTCAGCGCTATACTTCAATCATTGAACCCTTGTCTTTAGACGAAGCTTTTCTCGATGTTACCAATGTGGATATTTGCCAAGGTAGTGCGACCTTGATAGCCCAAGCCATTCGCAAAGATATTTGGAATGAGCTTGAACTCACTGCGTCAGCAGGAGTGGCTCCGTTGAAGTTTTTGGCGAAAGTCGCCTCGGATATCAACAAGCCTAATGGGCAGTTCGTTATCACTCCGGAAGAAGTACAAACAACAGTAGATAAACTACCATTAGAAAAAATTCCCGGTGTTGGCAAAGTGAGTTTGGAAAAGCTTCACCGGGCGGGGTTTTATCTTTGCGAAGATATCAAAAACAGCGATTATCGTGAGTTATTGAGACAGTTTGGACGCCTAGGGGCCTCGTTGTGGAAAAAAAGCCACGGTATAGATAATCGAGAAGTGATTGTTGAGAGAGAACGAAAATCTGTTGGCGTAGAACGTACCTTTAGCCACAACATCTCAACTTATGAAGAGTGCTGGCAGGTTATCGAGGACAAACTGTTTCCTGAACTTGATATGAGGTTAACCAAAGCGAGCCCAGATAGATCGATCATCAAGCAGGGAATAAAGGTTAAGTTTGCCGACTTCCAGCTCACCACTATTGAACATATTCATCCTCAATTAGAACTGAATGATTTTAAACAGCTGCTCAGTGACGTTCTCAAACGACAGAAGGGAAGGGAGATTCGCTTACTTGGGTTATCGGTGATGTTAAAACCTGAAGAACAATCGAAGCAACTGAGTTTCTTTTAAGTTTTGCCGTGTAGGCGATGGCAAACAGGCTTCAAAGCAAATTAGGTGTGGAGTAATGCTCACTTTTATATCTCTGCGTCCATGTACTAATAGATTAAAATAACTAACATTGCGTTAACGTATTAGCGAGCAATATCCGATATTGTTGAACAAAATTTTATATAGAGACGTCTATGAAAAAAACAATTTTACTCACTTCATTGTTGTGTAGCTCATCTGTTTGGGCAGCTCAGTGTAAAGTCGATGTACAAAATGAAGTTCATCTTAATGGTTCAAGTGTTGAAATTCACACAACTAACGGTGATACCGCAGTGATGGATGAGGGAAATCGTCTCTATCTGCATGGTGAACAAATTGAGTTAGACAGTTCTCAACAACAAGCCATCCAATCTTACCGAGAAAGTGTAAGTTCAGCGGTTCCCCGCGCTAAGGAATTAGCACATAAGGGGATGGATGTTGCTAATGACCTATTGGATGACGTTGCCGCAAGTATTAATTCTCCAAATGCATTTGAAGATGTTAAGCAATCGATGAAAACGTTTTTTGCAGATATAGAAAGCCGTTATTATCAAGGTGAAGATTTTGTATTGCCAGCCAATACTTTTGAATCGATGACTCAACAGTGGGAGCAAGATTTTGAGAAAGCAAAAGCACTGTTTAGTCAGGAGTTTTTCTCAAGTGCCTTTGATGCTGTGTCTGAAAAGATGAAGCAGGATGGGGGTATTAACTTGACAGAGTTGGGCAATACCATGAGTGAGCTTACCGCTAAGTTTGAAGCTCGTCTGAAAGAGCATCAGGCAAACGTGGAAAAAGAAGGCAAAGAATTGTGTGAATCCCTCGATGATATTGTTGAGCAAGAGCAAGAATTGCACAAAAAGATACCTGAACTAAAGAACTACCAAGTGTTTACGATCTAAACTAAAGGAGCGCATAAAGCGCTCCTTTTTCTTTAGCGTGTTTTGAAGGTGAGATGATATTTAACAATATTAGTGTGCGTTGGATAAGTGCAATAACCGCGATGATAGTTGTTGTGTGTTTCGTTACTTGCTATCTCGTATTTAAGTATTTGTGGACGTATGATCGTCATATTTCGCAGTCTTTAGAATTACAACAAGAAGAAGTCACCCGAGTTGAAACCGTTATTGATATTACTCAGGAAAAAATGGGTGACTCAATGGTTGATTACGCAGCTTGGAACGATATGGCGAATTTTATTCGTTATCCAACGCAAGAGTTCATTGATAACAGCGTTGGTCTTCACGCTCTTACTTCTCAGGTCATTGATGGCTTTTTTATATTCAATCCAAATAAAGAGTTAGTGTGGGGGAAAGAGCTTGATGTTGAAAACAATGCGCTGATTGATTCCGATACTTACTCACCTTATTTTCAAACTATTTTGGCTGAAGCTGAGCAGCAAAGTGTCGATGTTGTAAAGGCAGTTGTTCGTTTTATTGTTATTAATAATTCCCCATATTTAGTAGCTACAACCCGAGTTTGCACCAGTGATGCAGACCAGTGCGATAAAGGTTACTTAATTTTCTTTAAAAGATTATCTCGTCAATTTGAAGATATGATCCAAAAGGCGACGGGCATTCATGTGGAAATATTGGTTGAGAGTGGTCGTGAAATAGAGATAAAGCCAGTTACAAATATTTCATATGTGTTAGAAGTTGATTACAGTGGTAATTCCAGCGTTGTTATTAAGGTTTTTCATAGAGTTAAGTTACCTAGTTTCATCGTTTGGGAGGAGGTCTATGCTCTTTTAGCTTTTTCTATTATGTTTTATTTCATCAATTTACTGTTGGTGCAGAGTCTTGTTAAGCCCGTAACAAACGCAATACGAGTATTGGAAAAATTCCAATTGCATGGTGGAAAAATGCCGGATGAATCTTCTTTTATTTCTAAGGAAATGAAGAAGTTTGCGCGTACTATCAATAGAATCATGATAGATCTAGAGCAAAGCCACGAAAGTTTACGTTGGCAGTCGGAGCATGATTCATTAACTGAAATTTCTAATCGCCGTCATTTAGAGCGGCAGCTCGTTAGTTTTATTGAAGAATATCATTTCAAATATTTAGCTTTATTTTTAGTTGATATCGATTATTTCAAATTATACAACGACAACTTGAGCCATCTGGATGGTGATAATGTATTAAAGCAAGTTGCTAAAGCTCTCGATTGTGTTGAGTACAATGGTGACAAAGTTGTGGCTCGTTTTGGTGGTGAGGAATTCTGCGTTGTATTTGCTAGTGATATTCCACTTAACATTGAAATGTATGCCCAAAAAATAAAAGATGCGGTCGCACATTTAAGAATTCCCCATCCTTGTGCTCCAATTAAAAATCATCCCTACTTATCAATCAGTATTGGTGGCGTTCATGTAGAAAATCCAAGCATTAAACGTTATCAAGAAATGTTTCACCAAGCAGATATAGCACTCTATCTCGCCAAGGATAGAGGTCGAAATCAGTATGTTGTGCAAAATTTCAACTCAAAAATAGAGTCTTTCATCGGTGTAAAGTAGAAAATACACGATAAAAGATAAATTATTGCTCAATATATCAGCAAACTATTCTGCGGCTCATTGTATCATGATGCGTTTTTCTTTATTGTACTAGCCAACTAGTTTGGTGATATTTGTGAGTAGTAATGACATCGAGTAATACCCGCGAAACTTTTGGTTCACGTCTTGGGTTTGTATTGGCCGCAGCAGGCGCTGCAGTTGGCCTTGGCAATATCTGGGGGTTTCCCACTCAAGCAGCCAGCAATGGTGGTGGCGCATTCCTATTAGTCTATTTGGTTCTCATTTTAGTGGTTGCATTCCCTATGTTGGTGGTCGAAATGGCTATTGGCCGTTCAGGGCAAGCGAACCCAGTAGATAGTATGCGTTCACTAACGGCTAATCCTACGGCTAAAAAAGCGGGTGCTTTCGTGGGTTGGTTAGGTCTGAGTGTACCAAGTGCCGTTTTGGCGTTTTATAGCATTGTTGGCGGATGGATAATCTGTTTCATGTTGGGGGCTATCACTGATTTGCTAGGCATGGAAAGCGCTACGGCTTGGTTCAAAGGTTTTAGCGTTGAGCGTAATCTATTCGGCACTATTGTATTTTATGTTTTGACCATCTTGATCGTTCAAGGTGGTGTTAAGCAGGGCATTGAAAAATGGTCAACTCGACTAATGCCAGCTCTGTTTGTTCTGTTTGGTGTGCTGTTTATTTATATTATTATGCAACCGGGCGCAATTGAAGGTTTGCAACATTACTTAGTGCCAGATTTTGATAAGATTTTCGACCGTAAGATGATTTTAGCGGCAATGGGGCAGGGATTTTTTTCGTTAACCATAGGCGGCTGTTCAATGTTGATTTATGGTTCTTATCTAAGTAAGAAAGAGAACCTGCCTAAAATGGCGATGAATGTTACTTTGGTGGATACAGGCGTTGCCTTTATCGCAGGCCTAGTGGTTCTTCCTGCTATGTTCGTTGCGATGAATAAAGGTGTTCAGATTTATGCCGCAGATGGTTCTCTGCTGAGCTCTGATACGCTTGTTTTCACTGTTCTGCCGTTAATGTTTGATAGCTTGGGCGTGTTTGGACAATTGTTTGCCATCGTGTTCTTCTTACTACTGACGATTGCTGCTTTGACTTCATCAATCTCCATGTTGGAATGTCCGGTAGCGTTGGTATCAGAACGTTTTAACACTAAACGTACGTCAACCAGTTGGGTGTTAGGTGGCTTAATTGCACTGCTTAGTGTGGTGATTGTCTATAACTTCGGCGAGCTGTTCGGTCTAGTCGCGACTACGGCAACGCAATATCTGCAACCGACTGCGGCTTTGATGTTCTGTTTGTTTGGTGGTTGGGTGTGGAATCGCAACGCTAAGCTTAACGAGTTAGAGCAAGGCTTCCCTGAATTCCGCCAAAGCACATTTGGCAAAATCTGGCCTTGGTATGTGAAGTTTGTCTGTCCTATTTTGGTAGCAACCGTAATTTGGGCTTCATTTGGTTAATCCAATCACTCAATAAAAAACCTTGGTAGTGATACCAAGGTTTTTTATTGAGTGAAAAACGAGAGCTAAGAATATCTCGTTATTCCATCCTAGATAAAAA
The DNA here is from genome assembly GCF_011064285.1 of Vibrio ziniensis. NCBI lineage: Bacteria > Pseudomonadati > Pseudomonadota > Gammaproteobacteria > Vibrionales > Vibrionaceae > Vibrio > Vibrio ziniensis. Next base: position 2,465,201 of record NZ_CP049331.1, on the reverse strand, counting down.
TATGATCAGACTGAGCATCGGCGAGCAGCGAATGGGCGTCAAACGCAAACGCGCATTCATTCGTCCCTGAAGCTCCGCCGAGCCATCCATGGCTCAGAGGGTTTGCTTATCGACGCCCATTCACTGATCAGGAAATTTTCCAGAATGGTATTATTCCGATGGTGAAGGCGGCATTATCTGACCTGTAGTCAGAGGCTCCAAATCCACTTCAATCACTTCTTCAATAAAGTCACCGACTAGCTGTTCAACCATATCGTCATCTTGTGTGAAGTATGCGAGATGGAATACAGCATCACCCTCATTCACTAGTGGTAGCGTTTGCTGACCGATAACAATACCGCCTTTATTCGCTTTCACTTCAACTTCAACGTTGCCTAAAGGTGAGTTGATGTACGCCAATACTTGACCTTTTGCCACTCGGTCACCTAGTGAGACGACGGTACGCAAAATGCCATCAGCTTCTGCACGTAACCAGCTGGTCGATTTAGCAATGACTGAGTTGGGTAGTTTCTTACGACTTGCTCTTAGCATGCCAATTGCCTGCATTACTCGTTTCACACCAACGACGCCAGCACTGATTGCGATCGGTTCAAAGCGAAGCGCTTCACCTGCTTCATAGGTTAATACGGTAATACCCGATTTCTCGGCTTCACTACGTAAAGAGCCCATTCTTAATGGAGAGTCGAGAATTACAGGGGTAGCAAAGGCTTGAGCGATACGCAGTGTTTCCGGATTGCTTAGGTCTGCGCGAATCTGCGGTAAGTTAGTGCGGTGAATAGCACCGGTATGCAGGTCAATAATGTAATCACATTTGAGGGCGACTTGAGAAAAGAAGATGTGCGCCATTCGTGAAGCCAGAGAGCCGCTGTCGCTGCCTGGGAAGCAACGGTTTAAATCACGTCTATCTGGTAAGTAACGTGACTTATGAATAAAGCCGAATACGTTAACAATAGGTACGGTAATCAGAGTACCTTTTAGTTTTTTAGGATCGATGGAATTAATCAGTTGTCTTACGATCTCAACACCGTTGAGTTCATCACCATGGATGGCTGCGTTGACCATAAGCACTGGACCCGGTAAAGCGCCATGAATGATTTCAATAGGAATGGAAAGGGGCGAGTGGGTATAGAGTTTCGCTCCTTCCAATTCAATGACTTGTTTGGTTGCTGGGGGAATTTTCTCCCCCAGAAATTCGTATGCTGCGTTCTTGTATGTTCTAGCCTTTACCACGTGTTTTTGTCCTTTTACTTGCCGCATTTTTTTCTAGAAATTCGACAATCATTCCGGCGATATCTTTACCGGTCGCAGCTTCAATGCCTTCTAAGCCTGGAGATGAGTTTACTTCCATGACCAATGGTCCTCTTGCTGAGCGAAGTAAATCAACACCAGCGACATTCAGCCCCATGATTTTAGCGGCTTCGATAGCTGTTTTACGTTCTTGTGGTGTGATCTTGACCAACGATGCTGAACCACCACGGTGAAGGTTAGAACGGAACTCGCCTTCTGCCCCTTGTCGCTTCATTGCGGCGATAACTTTATCACCAATGACGAAACAGCGAATATCCGCACCGCCTGCTTCTTTAATATATTCTTGAACCATGATGTTCGCTTTCAGGCCCATGAACGCTTCGATAACACTCTCCGCCGCTTTGCGAGTTTCGGCAAGAACAACGCCGATCCCTTGAGTGCCTTCAAGCAATTTAATAACAACGGGCGCGCCGCCTACCATGTCTAATAAGTCTTTAACATCATCAGGCTTACTAGCAAAACCTGTTATTGGCATACCAATCCCTCTACGAGACAATAGTTGCATTGAGCGCAACTTATCTCTTGAACGGCTGATCGCTACAGATTCGTTTGCTGGGTATACACCCATCATTTCAAATTGGCGTAATACAGCAGTACCATAGAAGGTTACCGATGCGCCAATTCGAGGAATAATCGCATCAAATCCAGCCAGCTCTTCACCCTTGAAATGGATTTCAGGTTGGTCTGAATTGATATTCATGTAACAACGTAAAGCATCAATCACTTTTACTTCGTGTCCACGCTGCTTACAAGCTTCAATTAGTCGCTTGGTTGAATATAGCGAAGAGTTGCGTGACAGAATACCAATTTTCATAACTTGGGTGCCTCAAAAGGAATTAAAAACGATGCGGTTGGATCAACGATAATCCTATGATGCATCGCGGTGCGACCTAAAAGCATGCGAAATGCCATATTTTCTCTATTTGTTAATGTAATTTCAGCAGACCACGTTTGTCCGCCTAAGCAGATGTCGGACTTAATAACGTAACGAGATTCTTCATGACCACCTGAGTCTCGTACTGTTCTCTCTGCTATTACTTCAGCCTCACAAACTACAACTGTATCCACGTCGTGTTGATTTGGGTGGATCCAGAAGCGTACCCAAAGTTTATCTTCTTTAGTAAAGCTTTCTAACTTAAATGCGTGTAAGCAAGATGTGCGGGCTCCGGTATCGATTTTTGCTTTAATTTTCTCAATACCTAACCCTGGAAGGCTAAGTCTCTCTCGCCATCCGACAGTCATTTTTTCTTTCATCGCAGTATCTTAGTGTTTTGTTTGGAATTTATTTAAGGCTGAAATGGAGAACAGCCCGCATATGCGTCGTGAAGACGTAATGCCTTGAATAGAGTGTGGTGAACTTCTCTGGGAACTTCAAGGACGCGCACTCTAACAGCAGTGATTATTCTCTCGCTAATGAAAAAAAATGTCCGTATCGACAAATTTTTTTTGTTCAATTCGCAAAAAACCGAAGCATTGAGCTTCGGCTTGGTGTCAGGCTTTTCTGTTAAAAACTTAAGATTTAGCTGGGATATTTTCTAGTAGCGCAATCATTTGTTCCCAGAATAATTCAACAGTGTCGATTTTCACTTTTTCATCCGGAGAATGTGGGAATTTGATTGTTGGACCAAATGAAACCATGTCCATATTTGGATAAGGCTTTTTAAACAGACCACACTCTAGACCTGCATGGATGACCATGATATTTGGTTTGTTACCGTAGATACCTTCATACATATCACGGAAGACGTGCATAATTTCAGAATCAGCATCTGGTTTCCAGCCAGGATAACCACCAGAGAATCGAATTGAAGCGCCTGCCAGCTCTGCAACGGATGCTAACATGCCTTCTACTTGGCTACGGCCAGAATCGATCAGCGAACGAATTAGGCACAGTACGGTTACTTGGTTTTGTTCGGTGGTAATCACGCCCACGTTTAATGAAGTTTCTACGACGCCTTCAATTTCATCACTCATACGGATCACTCCGTTTGGACAAGCATTAACTGCGGCAATGAAACGTTTTTGATCAGCAAGTGCGAACATATCTAAATCAACGGCTTTTGCTTCATTAAACGTTACTATATTGGTTTCAACCTTACCAAGCTCTGATTTGAGTAGGTCTGTATAGAAGCTATAAAGCTCTACTAATTTAGCTTCATTTTCCGCAGGAAGTGCGACAGTAACAAATGCTTCACGTGGAATAGCGTTACGTAAGCTACCTCCACGGAACTCCACTAAGCGAAGATCCAGTTCGTTTGCGTGGCCTGCTAAGAAACGAGCGAGTAATTTATTTGCGTTGCCTCGACCTGTATGGATATCACAACCTGAGTGACCGCCTTTTAGACCTTTAAGAACAAGTTGGCGAGTAATAAAGTTTGACGGAATAGCTTCACGCTTGATGTCGAACTTGATTGAAGCATCAACACCGCCAGCACAGCCCATGTAGACTTCGCCTTCTTGCTCAGAATCGGTATTAAGAAGAATTTCACCTTCTAACCAACCCTCCTCAAGGCCGAAAGCACCATTCATACCCGCTTCTTCATCTATAGTCAGCAGCACTTCCAGTGGCCCATGTTTAATGTCAGTGGAAGCAAGTACTGCTAAACAAGCCGCCATACCCATGCCGTTGTCAGCACCGAGTGTTGTGCCTTTTGCTGTCACCCATTCGCCATCAATATAAGGTTGGATAGGATCTTTAGTGAAGTCATGGTCGGTATCTTCGTTCTTCTGAGGAACCATATCGATATGTGCTTGCAGTACCACACCTTTCTTGTTTTCCATTCCTGGTGTTGCAGGCTTTTTAATAAATAGGTTGCCTGTTGCATCACGACGAACGTCTAAACCAAGTTCCGTTACCCAACCGATAATGGCTTGAGCTAGTGCTTCTTCATGCTTTGAAGGGTGCGGGATGGAACAGATTTTATCGAAAAATTGCCAAACTGGAGTTGGTGATAGGTTACTAATTTCAGAATGAAACTCAGACATAGATGACTCCTTTATTTATCTATACCCCGATTAAATAGTAGAGAGAGGTTGTTAATTTAGAGAAATAACCTGTCTGGCGGGGCAATATTTGCGTCACAGCATACCATTGAGTCATTAAATCGAGTAGTAGCATAGATGGGGATTTTTCGGTAGATGTTGAATCGAAACTGAGTGGTACATTTAAAACTATAATTCTCCTACTCAATAAGTTGCATTAATTTTGCTACTGACTTCAAAAACAAAACATTTTTTTGTAATTTTATTACATTTTATTCCGAGTAATTTGTAGGATTAATAAACAAATTGTGATTTTACTCACTATAAATTTGTAATATTTTTTCTATGTGGTATATTAATAACCAATTCGAAAGCGAATGCTTAGAAGCGAGTTTACCCTCGTAATGTTAAAGAAAGATGTTATGTCAATCTATTAATGTTACACCCCCACAAGCTTTGGTGAGTGAGACCAAATGCATGTGATTTGAACAGTAGTGTTCACCCCCTTTATTGGAATTTGTTTTTGACCAAGTTGGTCAATATGATTCACCGCCATCTGTATCTCAGGTGGCGTTTTTTTTGCTTGCAGTTTGATATTACTCATCAATAAAGCTGACTTCTCCAATGAAGTAGCCTTCCTCATCAAAGCGTTTCAGTTCATTGTTTTCATAAACGATCGTAATGTGTCGAATATCTGAAAATTGCCAATTACGCCATTGGTAAACAAATTTGTCATTTTCAACCCACCAGTACCCCTCATCTATATCATTGGGTCGATCGGATATTCCAATCATCTTCCCATCTGCTTGAAGAGTGATCCTGTAAGGAATATTGAAGCAATCTTTTGATAGCAATGTTTTATTGGTTACCATTGCCCTGATTTGCTGTCCTGTTAATGGTGCTTCTAAGCATTCGGCCAAGCTAACATTGGGCAACACTTCTTTAGCTATGCGAGCCAGTTGAGCAATACCTGTTCGTATATTCTCGGTACGAATTGACTGGAAACTCAGTCTGAAGCTGTTGTTTTTGTGGTTACAGCAGTAATACTTCTGCCCGTTATTAATCAAAATACCATTCTCTTCTGCGAGTCGCTCAAAGCGAGTTGCATCAAACCCTTCTTTATAATCAACCCAAAATGCCGTTCCAGCTAACGACGGCGTAACACCCGACTGAGGAAAGTAATAGTTCATTGCCTTCTCCATCGTTAGCCATTTTTCTCTATATCGCTTGAGTAGTTTTTGAGTCAGCATGTCGTAGTATCCCAGACTCAGAAACAGAGCTAAGGTTTGACAGTTACTTTTTGGGGGAAGACTGTGGGTACGTACCTGTAGAGCTTTAATTTGGTCGATTAGCGGTGATGCTGCAACGATAAAACCAATACGTAGACCAGGCGCAATGGTCGAGGTGAAACTGGATATGTAGATAATTCGTTCTGTTGGATACTCACACCTCAAAGGAGGACAGCTATTTTCAATGAAGTTCACATCATGTTCAAAATCGTCTTCGATAATCAAAAAGTCATGCTCGTTCGCTGAGTCAATCAGTGCCTTACGTCTTTCTGGTGACATTCGAACTGTGGTTGGGAATTGATTGCTAGGGGTTGTATAAACCAAATTACAGTGATTAAGCCGGGAATCGACGACCAACCCTTTTGCATCGACATCTATGGGTATTACATTTGCTCTGCGAGCTTGAAACTGAAGAAATGCTTCTGGGTAGCCTGGGTTTTCCATTCCTACTGACGTTGTTTTCGAAACTAATAAACGAGTGAGGTAATAAAGACTATTTTGGCAACCAAGTGTAATGGCAATGTTTTCTTGGTTAACAAATATTCCCCGTTTAGTCAGCACACGAGTTCGTATCTGCTCAATTAACTCTTCATAGTCGTTATGGCTTGATGTCCAACTGCGGTGATTACTTTTGTTTAAAGATTGAATGCTGCATTTGCGCCACTCACTAACAGGAAATAGATCTTCATCGACCATGCCGTTAACAAACAAATAAGGGTAGTTGGAAAGATCTTTTACAGAAGCCGCTGAAAGCGATTGTTCATTGTTTAAGTAATGATCCCAGTTGAGTGATGAAATTGGACGCCCACTTTGCTGATCGGATGACGGTTTCTTCAGCTCGAGCTGGGGATTGACGTAATAACCTTTTCTTTCGATGGGTATGAGTACGCCTTCTTCGGCTAACTGTTCGTAAACGCGTAAAATCGTATTACGGGATACTTTGAGTTTTTCGGCTAATTGGCGTGAAGAAGTGATGCTGGTTTGCTTTGGAACAAAACCAGCGAATATGGCTTTTGCAATATCACTTTTTATCTGATCTTGCAGTGTCCGTGAGTCTTGTGAGTCGATATGAATAAATTGATACAGCATAGCTTTCCTGCTTATATAACCGCCGCATCTAGAGTCCAAAAGGAGAGAAAGTGGAATCCTGAACACTTTCTCTCGACTGCATTATTATATCAGCGACTGTAGTTGCGATTTAACGATCTCCAGCCCTTTTGACACTAATTCTGGTTCAATTGTTAACGGTGGAAGGAAGCGAATAACATTCCCTTTTACACCACAAGAAAGAAGAATAAGACCTTGCTGGTTACTCTTTAATACCAGTTGTTTAGTCAGATCTGCAAGTGGTTGTCCCGTTGTTGGATCATTGAGTTCAATCGCAATCATAGCGCCAACCTGACGAATATCACCTATTTGAGCTATCTCTTTTTGCATTTCTGTCAGTATCTCTTTGAATTGAGAACCAATTTGTTGAGCTCGCTCGCACAAGTTATCCTCTTTTACGATTTTGATAACTTCAAGTGCCGCACGACAAGCTAGTGGTGAACCAGCATAAGTGCCGCCGATACCGCCCGGATTAGCTGAATCCATAATTTCTGCTTTGCCGACAACGCCAGATAGAGGGAAACCGCCTGCAATACCTTTTGCCATCGTGATTAAATCTGGTTTTGCATCGAAGTATTCACAAGCAAACAGCTTACCTGTACGCGCAAAACCAGTTTGGATTTCATCGCAGATAAGCACAATGCCATGTTTGTCACAGAGGTTACGCAGTTCACTTACCCATGTATTGGGAGCTTGGTAGAAACCACCTTCGCCCTGAATAGGTTCAAAAATGATCGCCGCAACACGGGATGGTTCAATATCACAGGCAAATAAATCCGCTAATGCAGACAAACTTTGTTCTTCGCTAATGCCATGGTATTGATTGGGATAGGGCAGGTGGTAAATTTCATTTGGAAAAGGACCGAATCCTGCTTTGTATGGTGCCACTTTACCTGTTAGTCCCATACATAAGTTGGTACGACCATGAAATCCGCCTTTAAAAGCAATCACACCACTACGACCAGTATGTGCACGAGCAAATTTTATTGCATTTTCAACTGCTTCTGCACCCGTTGTAAGAAATGCGGCTTTTTTCTCGAAGTCACCCGGTGCAATATCAACCACTTGCTCGGCAAGTTCAACAAAACTGGTGTAGGGAGTGACCATCGAACAAGTGTGGCTGAATAACTCTAGTTGCTCCTTGACTGCTGCTACGATACGAGGGTTTGAATGACCCGTATTGTTAACTGCGATACCTGCAGCAAAGTCGATATACTCTTTACCTTCGATATCCGTAATTAATGCATTTTTTGCTTTAGCCGCATAAATAGGAGCAAGGTTCGCCATACCTTTAGCGACGACTTTTTCCTTACGGCTTTGCCATTCCATATTGGTCATAATTGATTGTCCTTAGTCAGTGGTTATCGGTCAGTTGCTAGCGAAGATTAAAAGCCGCCGAAACAGAGATATTTAATGTTGAGATATTCATCGATGCCTTGTTTTGCACCCTCACGGCCAAAACCGGATTGTTTTACACCGCCAAATGGAGCGACTTCATTTGAAATCAGACCCTCATTAATTCCTACCATGCCGTATTCCAGTTTTTCCGCGATAGTGAAGGCTCGTTTGATATTTTCGGTGTAGAAGTAGCTTGCTAGCCCGTAGATAGTGTCATTCGCTTTTTCGATCAGTTCCTGATCATTTGAGAAGCGAATAATTGGTGCGACAGGCCCGAAAAGTTCGGTTTGGGTAATGTCCATGTCTTGAGTGACCTCAGTTAGGATGGTCGGCTGAACAAACAAACCATGTTCAGCTTTACCACCCAGTGCAATTTTTGCACCTTGCTTAACGGCATTTTCTATATAGCTAAGGACACTCTTTTTCGCTTTGATATCAATCAGAGGACCAATGCTGACACCAGGCTCTAGACCGTTACCCATTTTTAGTTCAGACACGGCAGCAATGAACTTTTCGACAAACTGATCGTAAATTCCATCTTGTACGTAAAAGCGGTTCGCGCACACGCAGGTTTGCCCTGCATTGCGGAATTTAGAAGCAATAGCTCCTTTTACCGCCTGTTCAACATCAGCATCATCAAAGACGATGAATGGCGCATTACCACCAAGTTCCATTGAGGTTCGCTTAATGGTGCTTGCACATTGGTTTATCAGATAACGCCCTACTTCAGTTGAACCCGTAAAGGAAAGCTTTTTAATGTCTTCGTGAGTACATAGGATCTCGCCCACAGCCACAGAAGAGTGATTGTTAACAATGATCAATAAGTCTTTTGGTAATCCGGCCTGATAAGCGAGTTCTGCGGTTGCGTAGGCTGAAAGTGGGGTTTGGTTTGCCGGTTTGACTATGAAACTGCAACCAGCAGCTAAAGCTGGAGCTGCTTTGCGGGTAATCATTGCAATAGGGAAATTCCACGGTGTAATGGCTGCTGCAATACCAACAGGTTGTTTTACTGTCATCAGGCGTTTATTACCTGTTGGAGAGGGAATCGTATCTCCGTAAACCCGTTTCCCTTCCTCAGCAAACCACTGAATAAATGAAGCCCCATACATCACTTCACCTTTTGCTTCAGCTAAAGGTTTACCTTGTTCTAGTGTCATGATACGAGCTAAGTCGTCGGCATTTTGAACCATTAAATCGTACCAACGCTTGAGAATAACTGAACGTTCTGCAGCACTTTTATCCTGCCACAGTATTTGAGCTTGTTTAGAAGCGCTGATCAGAGAGCAAATTGTTTTGGTATCTACTGACGGGATATAAGCAAGAACTTCATCAGTAGCCGGATTAATGATTGCAATCGCATCATCACTCGCAGGGCAAGTTGCTTTAAGGAGTGATTTGTTAATGATTTGGTCCATGTTTGTGTCTCTTTTGTAGGCTGTTGTATGCATGGTAGTCTTAAAACTTCACAGGATTTAAGTACCAGTTGTGTCAAAACTGTGGTACCAGCTAATAATTTCTTGCTGGTACCATAACAACTTCCTTACTGGCACTGTCACATTCCAAATCCGTTCTTCATATTTATCTCAGACATAAATCACTAACAAAAGTGTAACAATGCAAATGAAGAGGGATTCTTTATGCTAGGAATGAAAGGAAATAAACTAGCCAAAGTCGCATTCGCAGCGGCCATTGGTGTCAGCGCATTAGTGACTTCCGCCGCCAGCATGGCAGCTGAATATAACTGGCGATTTGCGAACCTTTATGGCCGTGGTACCGCCTTTGGTGAGGTCTATGAAGATTTAGCGAAAAACATTGAAGCGATGTCTAATGGCCGAATCGCCGTACAGGTGCTGTATTCTGGTGAAGGTGTGGGTACTAGCGGTATTTTAAGTGCTGTGAAATCGGGGCTTATTACTATGGGTGCTCCTTTTCAGCCTATGCATGCTGGTGAGTTTCCTGCTGGTGTTGTAGAAGTTGGTTTACCGGGTGGTACTTCTGATGTGGCAGAGCTGACAACACTGTTTCACGATAAAGGCTTCGGCAAAATCATGGAACAAGCTTACGCTTCTCAAGGTTTAACATGGTTAGACCCTTATATTCAGCCTCCGGTCTATATCATTACGAAAGAGCCGATCAATTCAATTGAAGACTTTAAAGGGTTGAAAATCCGTGCGCCGGGTGCCTACGGTAAGTTCTTGCGTAATCTTGGTGCAGCACCAGTGTCATTGGCATGGAGTGAAATTTACACCTCTTTAGCAACAGGGGTTATCGATGGTTCTATCGGTTCAAATATGATTGACCACCGCGATGGTAACCATGTGGAAGTGGCGAAATACATGTACCCAGTACCGCTTGCTGGTGCCCAGGTTCTGCCTATCGTTGTCAATCAGAAAGAGTGGAAGAAACTGCCAGCAGATTTGCAAGCGATTGTAAAAGCAGCCACGGCTGTTCATGCTCAAGAACAAATGTCGAAATCTAAACTATGGGAATCTAAAGCAGTTGCTGAAATGGAAGCAAAAGGTTTGAAATGGAGCCCTAAACCATCAGATGAAGATATTGCAGCATGGAGAAATGCAGGACTGACATTAGCAAAAGAGTATGCAAGTGAAGACAAATACTCAAAACAACTTGTTGAGATTTTAGAACAAGAGTAATGGATTGAATCAGGTGAGCTCCGGGAGGGGATCACCTGTTTTTTTAGGGGAAATTTGTATGATGGAAGCCCTTTTACTGAAGTATTGTCAGTTCATAAAGTACATTGTTGGTCTTATCGGACGTTCAGTTTCTTATTTACTTCCTGTGTTGGCGGCGATTGTGTTCTACGAAGTCTTTGCTCGCTACATCTTAGACAAGCCGACAATTTGGAGTTATGACTCGTCACTGTTCTTATTTGGCTATATTTCTGCTTTAGGTGGTGCCTACGCTCAGCAGAAAGAAGCACACATCAACGTAGATATTATTTACGCTAAAGTTTCTGAAAAAACGCGTCGTGTATTTGACCTGTTTACTGGCGTGATTGCCATTGGTTTTCTAAGTGTGATGGCGAAAATCTGTTCTGAGATGTTTTTTGAGAGTTTAAAATTCGGCTACAAAACACAGAGCGAATGGGCGCCTGCCATGCATCATTTCTGGTTGATGATTACCGTTTCTGCTGTGATTTTTATCCTCCAGTATTCCACGGAATTGATTTCTAATCTGTTCTTTTTGATCAAAGGCCGCGAGCTGAATGGCGAAGTTCACCAACACATAGCATTGGAAGAGCAGCCATTTAAGGTTGATAGCGATCAATTACATTCTGTTTTTGACAAGGAGAGCACAAATGGGAATTGAGATGTTAACTTTGACCCTGTTGGGCTGCATTTTAGCCTCATTTGCTCTTGGGGCTCAGGTTGGATTAGCTCTGGGCGGAATAGCGATGGGGGTTGGCTATTTAGTTTGGGGGGAGGCACTGTTTAATATTATTCCAACTACTGTTGAGAGTACCTTTTTTAACTTCATACTTCTTGCGATCCCTCTCTATATCTATATGGGACAAATACTTACCCGTTCTGGAATCGGGGATGCAATGTTTAATGCTAGTCAGCTGATGATTGGTCGTGTGCGCGGGTCTCTAGCAATCAGTGTTATCGGTGTATGCTCAATGATTGGCGCTATGGTTGGTATTATTGGCGCTGGGATCATGACGTCGAGCAGTATTGCTTTAAAGCCTATGCTTGACCGCGGTTATGATAAGAAACTGGCTCTCGGTGTAATTATGGCTGGTGGCTCTTTGGGAATTCTAATTCCCCCAAGCATTCCAATGATCATGTTTGCCTCCGCTACTCAAAACTCAGTAGGTAAAATGTTCCTTGGTGCCATGGTGCCTGCTTTCATAACGATTATTTTATTGATTAGTTATGTGGTAATCAGCTGTAAAATTAAGCCGGAACGTGCCCCATTTGATTCTGACAATGACATTGAAATCCCCAAAGGCTACCAGTTATTCAAAACGATTCGTGATGGTGCCTCTTCGTTTGCTCTGATTGTTGTGGTTCTCGGAAGCATTATTGCAGGCATTGCGACCCCAACGGAGTCTGGTGCGTTAGGCGTTGCTGGCGCCATTCTATTATCTATTCTGTTTAAGCGTTTTAAACCAGAAATCCTTATGAAGTCTGGTATGCAAACGGCAATGTTAGTCAGTGTTGCTATGTGGATAATATTAGGAGCTTCTGTCTTTAGTAACTTCCATCTGCTGATGGGGATACAGGGAATGGTATCAGGGTTCACTCGAGATCTAGATTTACCACCTATCGTTATCATCATGATGTTTCAGGTTATCATGCTGCTTTTAGGATTCATTATTGATGAGTTCATCATCGTACTGATGTGTGCTCCTATATTCACACCAGTGGCGGTTGCTCTTGGCTATGATCCTATTTGGTTTGGTGTACTGATGATTTTAAATATTGTTATCGCTGTCCAGACCCCTCCTTATGGCTTTGCGTTGTTTTATTTGAAAGGAATTGCTCCCAAAGGCATAACCATGATGGATCTGTATAAGTCAGTAACACCATTTATATTGGTTCAATTGCTAGTGCTTATCATCTGTATGTTATTTCCGGACATTGTCACGTGGCTGCCTAATAAGGTCATGGTTTGATATAACCATCCCATGCTCTACCTATGTTAATACTCATAGGTAGAGTTATTGTGGTGGTGTTACATTATTTTAACAATGTATCTATTTGTAAGTAAAATATACTGCTTCTTTATGACCTTTCTTGCATAATTTCCTATACATACTTTTGAAATCAGCATAAATTCGGTCTGGAATTTGTGATCCGATGTCTTTATAATTTGCGCCCAATCGATTACGCAACCGTTTACTTTTACCTTTATTAGGACTCGATCATGCTGGAAAGGCTCTTTAAACTCAGTGAAAACAGCACAAACCTGCGCACTGAGATCATTGCAGGTGTAACTACATTCCTGACAATGGCTTACATTATTTTTGTAAACCCTGCTATTTTATCTGCAACTGGCATGGATCAGGGTGCAGTATTTGTGGCAACCTGTTTAGCAGCAGCAATTGGCTGTTTCATCATGGGTTTTGTTGCTAACTACCCAATCGCTCAAGCGCCTGGCATGGGCTTAAACGCTTTCTTCACTTATTCTGTTGTACTTGGAATGGGTTATACATGGCAAGTAGCACTAGCCGCTGTATTCTGCTCTGGTGTGCTTTTCATTATTTTGAGCCTGTTTAAGATTCGTGAATGGATTATTAACTCCATTCCAATGTCTCTAAGAACGGGTATCTCTGCTGGTATCGGTCTGTTCTTGGCATTTATTGCTCTGCAAAATGCAAAAATCGTTGTAGATAACCCAGCGACATTAGTATCAGTAGGTGATTTTACTAGCCTTTCTCCTGTACTTGCTGCGGTAAGTTTCTTCCTGACTATTGGTTTGGTTAACCGCGGTATTAAAGGCGCTGTATTGATTGCCATTCTGCTTACCACTGGTTTAGGTATCATCTTTGGTGACGTTCAATGGCATGGCATTATGTCTGCTCCACCAAGCATTGCACCTACTTTCCTACAACTTGATTTTGCTGGTGTTTTCAACATCGGTATGATTTCAGTTATCTTCGCATTCTTGTTTGTTGACCTATTTGATACAGCAGGCACGCTAGTTGGTGTTGCAACTAAAGCTAATTTAATCGGTAAAGACGGCAAAATTCCTCGCTTGAACAAAGCGCTACTTGCTGACTCTACAGCAACGTCTATCGGTGCATTGCTTGGTACTTCAAATACAACATCTTTCGTAGAAAGTACTGCGGGTGTGGCTGCTGGTGGCCGTACTGGTTTAACCGCAGTTGTAGTTGGCATTTTGTTCCTTCTTGCATTATTCTTCTCGCCATTAGCGGGGATGATTCCAGCTTACGCAACAGCAGGTGCTCTGTTCTACGTTGCTATTTTAATGATGTCTGGTCTAGTAGGTGTTGACTGGCGAGATCTTTCAGAAGCAGCTCCAGTAGTGGTAACTTGTTTGCTGATGCCTCTAACTTACTCTATCGCTGAAGGTATTGTGTTAGGCTTCATCTCTTACACCGCAATCAAAGTGCTGAGCGGTAAAGGTCGTGAGATCTCAGCTAGTGTGTGGTTTATGACTGCTATCTTCTTGGCTAAGTTGATTTTCGCTTAAGATTTTAATGGCGTGGTGAAATTCATCACGCATAACATGTATTAAATTAGGTTTATTACAATGAGCAAAAAATTCGTTATCACTTGGGACAATATGCAGAACTATTGTCGTGAACTCGCTGAGCGTCAAATGCCAGCAGAACAATGGAAAGGTATCCTAGGTGTTAGCCGCGGTGGTTTAGTACCAGCAGCTATTCTTGCTCGTGAGCTGGGTATTCGCTATGTAGATACAGTATGTATTTCTAGCTACGACCACGATCACCAGCGTGATATGAAAGTACTAAAAGCACCAGAGCATGACGGAGAAGGCTTCCTTATCGTTGATGATTTGGTTGATAGCGGCGATACAGCACGCAAAATTCGCGAGATGTATCCAAAAGCTAAGTTCGTTACCGTATGTGCAAAGCCAGCAGGTAAAGAGTTGGTTGATGAGTACATCGTAGACATCGAACAAGATACTTGGATTGAACAGCCATGGGATATGCAACTATCTTTCGTTGAACCAGTGAATCGTAAGCGCAAATAAACCTTCATAGCTTGTGTTTAAACGCAGCTTTATTGAAAAATAGCATTTACTTAAAAATGACCCTTTCTTGGGTCATTTTTTTTATTACTATATAAAACAAATAAATCGTTTATTTAGCGAGACTGGGTTATGTCTGAAGAAGATAACAATATAAATTTGTCAGAGACGTTGTTTGTAAAGCGGAAACAGGCTAAGGAAACGTCGGCGCTGACTCAATACATGCCTAGCAATTTAGAATTTTTGCAAAACAAGAAAAAGCAAGAAGGCTATTCTTGGTACCGAAACGTGCGCCGTCTGCAATGGGTATGGCAGGGGGTGAATCCTATCGAGCAAGAAGAAGTGTTGGCTCGTATTGCTTCATCCACTCATTCACGTACGGATGATGACTGGCTTGATACTGTCATGGGTTACCATAATGGTAACTGGGCATTTGAATGGACACGTCTTGGTATGCAGTATCAAAAAACATCTTCTGCATTGGAAGGTGACGCTGCTGCAGAGGAACTCTTTAAAGCATCGCTCTGTTTTAGCATCGCCGGCTATCCGCATTTAAAGAATGATAATTTGGCTTTGCAAGCCCAGGTGTTAGCAAGCAAGGCTTATTCAGAGGCTGCTGAGTTAACCAGTTTTACTGTTAAAAAATTAGATTTTACTTATCAGAGCAAGAAATTTTCTGGCTACTTACATCTCACGAATACAGATAAGCCTCACCCAGTTGTGATTGTTAGCGCTGGTTTAGATAGCTTGCAAACTGACATGTGGCGACTTTTCCGTGACTACTTGGCAAAGCATGATATTGCAATGTTAACCATCGATATGCCTTCTATCGGCCACAGTTCGCAATGGCCGCTGACTGAAGATACATCTTGTCTGCATCAAGCGGTGATTAATCAATTGGCCGATGTGCCTTGGGTTGATCATTTTTGCATTGGTCTAATTGGTTTCCGTTTTGGCGGAAACGCTATGGTTCGTCTGTCATTTCTAGAGCAGGAAAAAGTCAAAGCGTGTGTCGCGATTGGTGCACCGATACATGATGTGTGGTCATCTCCAACCAAATTGAAGCAGATGCCTAAAATGTATCTCGACATATTGGCTTCACGATTAGGTAAAGATGCGGTCGATATTGATAGTTTATCTGGTCAAATGAAAGCTTGGTCGTTGAAAACACAAGGCTTCTTAAGCAGCCGACGAACAAAAGTACCGATTTTGGCTGTAGGTTTGGAAGGCGATCCGGTGTCACCACATTCAGACAATCAATTGGTGGCACTTTTTAGTCAGGGAGGAAAAGCTAAACAGATAAAAAGCAAGACAATTACACAAGGATATGAGCAATCCCTCGATTTAGCGATAAAATGGCTTCAAGAAGAACTCTGTAGGTGACATTTTTCCTAAATTAGTTAAGAGTGATATTTGCGTTATTTATATGACTTTTAAGGCATATAAATAGTAGTGATATTTATTCTTATATATGGAAATGGAGAATCCTATGCCAGAAGGGACGAAAAATCCGACGCACTACCGTTTGTTATCTGCTTTTAAAGCAATAGGCCCTTATTTACGTGAAGGAAAATGTAAAGAAGGTAGCTATTTGTTTGATTGTTTAGCCGCCTGTGTGGATGACAGAAAAACGCCAGAGAAACGTGAGTTTTGGGGCTGGTGGATGGAGCTCGATGAAACTGAATCTGGATATGAGGCAAAATATCAATCAGGCCGTTATAACTTAGCGGGCGAATGGGAAGCGAAAGCGATTCCAGAGTCAGCGTTGTCTGAGGTTATACAAAATAGAGAAGAGTTTCATCAGAAGCTAAAGCAAACATTAGATGAACGTTTTGGTTTATCACTTTCTATGCACGAAGAGTCAGTAGAATTTGTATGATTTTAGCTATTTGAATGTTACTGAATGCAAAAGGTGCTATTTAGCACCTTTTTCTTCTTGTGCTTAACGCAGTTGATTGCTAAAACATCTTCTCTTAACTGTTTTCAATTTGAAGAAGAAGGCATGAAAACGAACCAGCAAAGCGGAACTACAGCGCAAACTGTCGTTGTGAAATTAGGAACCAGTGTTCTTACCGGTGGCACACTCGCTCTTGATAGAGCCCATATGGTTGAGCTTGCTCGCCAGTGTGCAGAACTGAAAAAGCAAGGCCATTCAGTGGTAATTGTATCTTCAGGTGCAATTGCAGCAGGCCGTGAACATTTAGGTTACCCCGCACTGCCCAACGCAATGTCGAGCAAACAGTTGCTTGCAGCAGTTGGTCAAAGTCAGCTGATTCAAGTTTGGGAATCTCTGTTTGCTATTTACGGTATCAAAATTGGCCAAATGTTGTTAACCCGCGCCGATCTTGAAGATCGTGAGCGCTTCTTAAATGCTCGCGATACCATTAATGCTTTGGTTGAACACGGCATTATTCCCGTGGTTAATGAAAATGATGCAGTTGCAACTAGCGAAATCAAAGTGGGGGATAATGACAACCTGTCTGCCCTTGTAGGAATTTTGTGTGGAGCGGATAAGCTTCTGCTTCTGACCGATCAAAAAGGTCTGTTTACTGCGGACCCTCGCAAAGATCCTAATGCGGAGCTGATCAAAGAAGTCAAAACCATTGATGATACCTTGCGTAAAATCGCTGGTGGTAGTGGTACGACATTAGGCACGGGTGGTATGGCAACCAAACTTCAAGCCGCCGATATTGCTCGCCGAGCAGGTATTGAAGTGATTATTGCTGCTGGCCGTGGTGAAAACGTCATTTTTGATTCACTGAGTGATATGCCGCAAGGTACTCGCTTCTTACCATTAGAAGAGTCTTTAGAGAATCGCAAACGTTGGATTTTAGCGGGGCCGTCTGCTTCTGGTGATATCATCATCGATGACGGCGCGGTAAATGCGGTAAATGAGAAAGGCAGTAGTTTGCTTGCCAAAGGTGTGGTGAGTGTTCGCGGACAGTTTTCTCGTGGCGAAGTTGTTCGAGTGACCGATAAAGCCGGAAAGTTGGTGGCGCGTGGTATAGCTGCATATTCAAATACAGATTTGGCAAAGATTGCAGGCAAGCACAGTAAAATGATTATCGACATTCTTGGTTATGATTACGGCTCAGAAGTCGTGCACCGAGATGATATGGTCGTGATCCAAGAATAAATCGAGGATAGGCATGGATTTAACAATTATGGGAAAGGCGGCGAAAGACGCGGCTTTTCAACTGGCTACCGCTACAACTGCTCAGAAAAACCAAGCACTATCTATTATTGCTGATGAGCTTGAAGCTAATGCGGATGTCATTTTAAGCGCAAATGCTAAAGATATTGAACTCGGCCGTGACGCGGGTTTATCCGAAGCATTACTTGATCGTCTGCTACTGAACAAAGAACGTTTAGCGGGGATCGCTAACGATGTCCGTAATGTGATTAGTTTAAATGACCCTGTAGGCAGTGAGATAGACAGTAAGGTACTGGAAAATGGGATGTCACTATCTCGTCGTCGAGTGCCACTTGGTGTGGTTGGTGTAATCTACGAAGCGCGACCAAACGTGACTATCGATATCGCCGCTTTGTGTCTCAAAACGGGTAATGCCTCCATACTGCGTGGCGGTAAAGAAACCTTTTTCTCCAATATGGAATTGGTGAAAGTCATCCAATCTGCTTTGCAAAAAGCGCAACTGCCAGCTGCTTCGGTACAGTACATTGAAAAACCGGATCGCGAATTGGTTTCTCAGTTACTCAAACTGGATGATTACGTGGATATGATCATTCCTCGTGGTGGGGCTGGTTTGCACAAAATGTGTAAAGAAAACAGCACTATCCCAGTCATTATCGGTGGTTTTGGTATCAGCCATATCTATGTTGACCTAAGCGCAGATTTAGACAAAACCGTAGATGTGATTGAAAATGCAAAAGTTCAGCGACCATCTGCATGTAATGCGCTTGATACGCTTTTGGTTCATCAGGACATTGCTCAGCCTTTGTTGGAAAAACTGATCGCAAAACTTAATGATAAAGTCACATTTGTCGCGGAGCCGAAAGCGAAAGCATTAATGCAGACCGCGAATAATATTCGTGATGCTCAAGATGGTGACTTTGATACTGAATGGCTAAGTTACACCCTAGGTGTAAAAGTGGTGCAAAACGTGGATGAAGCGATTGACCATATGCGTGAACACAATGCTAGCCATTCAGATGCCATTATGACAAACGATCTGTTTAACGCCGAGAAATTCATCAATACCGCAGGTTCAGCTGCTGTTTATGTTAATGCGTCAACGCGTTTTACTGACGGTGCTCAATTCGGATTGGGGGCGGAAGTTGCGGTATCGACTCAGAAACTGCATGCCCGTGGTCCAATGGGGTTAGAAGAGCTCACCAGTTACAAATGGGTAGGTAAGGCGAATTACTTATCTCGAACTTAATTACTCGTGTCGAACATAAGTTATATGCTGTAATTTAAGCAATTAATCGATTGAAATGGGGCGTATGACGCCCCTTTTTGTTTTCTTAATATTAGTGAATCCTGTAAACTGATGTTCTTACTATGGAGGTGGTATGCATTGTCCTTTTTGTTCTGAAAACGATACGAAAGTAATCGATTCCCGTCTTGTGGCTGATGGACACCAAGTTCGCCGCCGCCGCCAATGTCTTGCTTGCAGCGAACGTTTTACTACGTTTGAGACTGCCGAATTAGTGATGCCAAGAGTGATTAAATCTAATGGCAATCGCGAACCGTTTGATGAAGACAAAATGATTGGTGGCTTACAACGTGCATTGGAAAAACGTCCTGTAAGCGCAGATTCTATTGAGCTTGCGATCAGTACTATTAAGTCGAAACTGAGAGCGACTGGTGAGCGAGAAGTACCAAGTCAACTGATTGGTAACCTCGTTATGGATGCGCTAAAAGAGTTAGATAAAGTGGCTTATATTCGCTTTGCTTCGGTTTATCGTAGCTTTGAAGATGTACGTGAGTTTGGTGAAGAAATTGCCAAGCTGGAAGACTAGCAACAGTTTACGAATTTACCTGATTACGAATAGATGATGACGATGTTTACCCCTTTTGATCACCAAATGATGACGCGAGCGATAAAGCTTGCTCAAAAAGGTCGTTTTACCACTGCGCCTAATCCCAATGTTGGTTGTGTGATCACTCAAGGTGACACCATCTTGGGGGAAGGTTTCCATTACCGAGCGGGTGAACCTCATGCTGAAGTTCATGCTTTGCGTATGGCAGGTGAGCGATCTCGTGGTGCCACTGCTTATGTTACTTTAGAGCCTTGCTCTCATTACGGTCGTACACCTCCATGTGCGGAAGGTTTGATAAAAGCGGGTGTATCTAAAGTCATTTGCGCAATGCAAGATCCGAATCCTCAGGTCTCAGGGCGCGGTATTCAAATGTTGCGAGAAGCGGGAATTGAGGTCGAGGTAGGTTTACTTGAAGCTGATGCTAAAGCCTTGAACCCTGCGTTTATCAAGCGTATGCAAACGGGAGTTCCGTTCGTTCAATTGAAAATGGCCTCCAGTATCGATGGACAAACCGCGTTATCGAATGGCAAAAGCCAATGGATTACCTCTCAACAAGCTCGGCAAAATGTGCAGCATTACCGCGCGCAAGCGGGGGCTATTTTGTCTACCAGTCAAACGGTTATTGATGACAATGCATCCTTAACCGTTCGTTGGAATGAGCTTCCTGCAAGTATCAAAGATGTGTATCCGGAAACCGAACTACGTCAGCCTGTTCGCGTCATTTTAGACAGACAGAATAAACTGCATTCTCAGTTGGCGCTTTATGCATCTCCTTCGCCAGTAATACGAGTCAGTGATGAAAATGCTGACGTAACGGTTGAAGTGAATGCTCATGGTCAGTTAGATATGCGCCAAACTTTGGCAACATTAGCCAAGACACACAATATCAACCATATTTGGGTTGAGGCAGGTGCAACATTGGCGAAATCTCTGCTGCAAGAGCAGTTGGTCGATGAGCTAGTTTTGTATTTGGCACCTAAAATAATGGGAAGTGATGGTCGAGGTCTGTTTGGTGCTCTGGGTCTAACCGACATGCAGCAAGTCATGGATCTCGAAATAAAAGAGTGTCGACTGGTTGGTTCTGACATCCGCATTGTTGCTATACCAAAACCCACTGACTTAAAAAGAAAAGATTAACACTATGTTTACTGGAATAGTCGAAGCGGTCGGCCAACTTACCGCAATCACACCTAAAGGCGAAGATGTCACTATTACTGTGAATGTCGGTAAGCTGGATATGTCAGATGTTAAATTGGGCGACAGTATCGCGACCAATGGCGTATGCCTGACAGTGGTTGCTTTTAATGACTCGAGCTATAGTGCTGATTTGTCATTAGAAACCTTAAATAAATCCGGTTTTGCCAGTTATAAAGCTGGCGATAAAGTGAACTTAGAAAAAGCCATGCTACCGACGACACGTTTTGGTGGGCACATTGTTTCTGGTCACGTTGATGGTGTCGGCGAGATTGTTGAACGCAACATCGTTGGTCGAGCTATCGAATTTTGGGTTGAACTGCCTGAAGAACTGAATAAATACGTTGCAGAGAAAGGCTCAATTACCGTTGATGGTATTAGTCTAACTGTCAATGACCTACGTAAAAATTCTTTTAAATTAACCATTGTTCCCCACACCACTCAGGAAACAACGATTGATTCATTCCAAGTCGGTCGCAAAGTGAATTTGGAAGTGGATGTGTTAGCGCGCTATTTGGAGCGTTTGCTACAAGGTCGAGAGCAGTCTAAATCATCTGAATCTCGATTAACGATGGAATTTCTGCAACAGAACGGATTTGCTTAACTCTGCTTCCATTGAATTACTTAAATGGAACATGCATAAGCGGCTAACAATAGGACAAAAAAACGATGCCAATTAGTACGCCTCAAGAAATTATTGAAGATATTCGCCTTGGTAAGATGGTTATCCTAATGGATGACGAAGACCGCGAAAACGAAGGTGATATGATCATCGCAGCGGAACATATTACTCCTGAAGCAATTAACTTCATGGCGACGCACGGTCGAGGCTTGATTTGCCTTACTATGACCAAAGAACGTTGTGAAACATTGGGCTTGCCACCCATGGTGCAAGACAATAACGCTCAGTACAGCACAGCTTTCACGGTATCAATTGAAGCAGCTGAAGGAGTGACTACGGGTATTTCAGCCGCAGACCGTTCGCGTACGGTTCAAGCAGCAGTGGCAAAAGGTGCAAAAGCGTCGGATTTGGTTCAGCCGGGGCATATTTTCCCGTTAACCGCTCAAGATGGCGGTGTATTAGTTCGCGCTGGTCATACGGAAGCGGGTTGTGATTTGGCTCGTCTTGCAGGTTTAGAACCTGCATCGGTCATTGTTGAAATTCTAAAAGAAGACGGCAGCATGGCTCGTCGTCCTGACTTAGAAATCTTTGCTGAGAAGCACGATATCAAACTTGGTACAATTGCCGCTCTCATTGAGTACCGCAACAACACCGAAACTACGATTGAACGTGTCGCCAAGTGTAAATTGCCAACCGAATATGGTGAGTTTGAACTGGTTACTTACCGTGACATCATTGATAATCAAGTGCACTTTGCGATGCAGAAAGGTGATTTGACTGAGAGCGCACCGTTAGTTCGCGTACACCTACAAGATACCTTCACTGATATTCTTCACAGCAACAGAAGTTCTGATCGTAGTTGGACTTTGCAAAGTGCAATGCAACGTATCGCCGAAGAAGGCGGTGTGTTGGTGATTTTAGGCAACGAAGAGTCTAGTGATTTACTGGTTCACCGCATCAAAACATTTGAACAGCAAGACAGTGGCGATGCGCCTGCAATGGCGAAGAAACAGGGTACTTCACGCCGTGTAGGTGTGGGTTCACAAATTCTTGCAGACTTAGGTGTTAGTGATATGCGTTTGCTTTCGTCTCCAAGTAAAAAATACCACGCGTTAGGCGGCTTTGGTCTAAACGTGGTTGAGTATGTTTGCGAGTAGGTTGAATACGTTTACGAACAAATCAACGGCTACACATTAAAATAAACCCGTACTAGCTTTCTATTGCGGGTTAAAATTCATCAGAGTATTTATTTCAAGTGATTGAATGTTGGTTATTCGAAACTAAGCGAGCCAATTTCCATTAGATATAGCTCACAAACTTATGCTAGAATCCGGCGATTCTCACTTGATGAACCAGAGTTAAAGGAAAGCTTATGAAAGTGATAGAAGGTGGTTTCCCAGCACCAAATGCAAAAGTTGCGATTGTGATTTCTCGTTTCAACAGTTTTATTAACGAGAGTCTATTGTCTGGTGCCATCGACACTTTAAAGCGTCACGGACAGGTGAGTGACGATAACATTACCGTTGTTCGTTGCCCTGGTGCAGTAGAACTACCATTGACTGCACAACGTGTAGCAAAAACAGGTAAATTTGACGCTATCGTTTCTCTAGGCTCAGTGATCCGTGGTGGTACACCACACTTTGACTATGTTTGTAGTGAAATGAATAAAGGTTTGGCGCAAGTGTCTATGGAATTCAGCATTCCAGTAGCATTTGGTGTCCTAACTGTTGATACAATCGATCAAGCTATTGAACGCGCAGGAACCAAGGCTGGTAATAAGGGTGCAGAAGCTGCACTAAGCGCACTTGAGATGATTAACGTTCTTTCTGAAATAGATTCCTAATGGGGGCCAGTGTGAAACCAGCCGCACGTCGTAATGCACGTCAATTTGCGCTACAAGCTATTTATTCGTGGCAAATTACTAAAGATAATGTTGCAACAATTGAGGAGCAATTTTTATCCAACGGTAAGTATGATGAAGAAGAGCATCACGCATCTGAACCAGCTCTAGCTGCTCCAGAAACTGACGTTGTGTATTTCCGCGACCTTTTAGCGGGTGTCGTGCTTAACCACACGGAACTTGATAGCAAGCTAAGACCTTTTGTCTCTCGCCCAATGCAAGACTTAGACATGATGGAGCTAGCACTGCTCCGTCTTGCAATGTACGAGATGACTCGTCGTGATGATGTACCTTATAAAGTGGTTATCAATGAAGCGATTGAGCTAGCGAAAGTATTCGCAGCGGAAGATAGCCATAAGTTTGTCAACGGTGTGCTTGATAAAGCAGCGCCTCACGTACGTAAAAAATCGTAATTCGATTTAGTATAGAAAGGTCAGCAATTGCTGACCTTTTTTATATCGTGAATATTAGATGTCTTTTCGACAGGATTGGAATGACCGAATGTTTGGTGAATTTAACCTAATCGATAAATATTTTTCTGCTCGTCAAACTCAGCGCAAAGATGTGCATCTTTCGCTCGGGGATGATTGTGCGATAGTGAAAGCACCAGAAGGTGTACGTATAGCCATCAGTACAGATACCTTAGTCGCAGGCACTCACTTCTTAGCGAACGCTAATCCGGCGTGGGTTGCTCATAAAGCATTGGCTTCAAACATCAGTGATTTGGCAGCAATGGGTGCGACACCAGCATGGGTTTCGATGGCGCTGACGTTACCCAGTATTGATGAGGCTTGGCTAAAGCCATTTTGTGATGCCTTTTTCGAGCTCGCCAACTACTACAATATTCAGTTGATTGGCGGTGATACAACCAAAGGACCGTTGAGTATTAGCTTAACTGTTCAGGGCTTTGTACCGGACAATCGAGCTCTTACCCGTTCTGGCGCAAAAGTCGGTGACTGGGTTTACGTCACGGGCGAACTAGGTGACAGTAAAGCGGGGTTAAGCGTTGTTCTTGATGATGTGAAAAGACATGAACCTTTCGCTTTGGAGCTGGAAAAACGTCATTATATCTCTCATCCAAGAGTATTGGCTGGGCAGGCGCTACTCAATTTGGCATCTGCTGCGATTGATATTTCTGATGGTCTTATTGCTGACTTAAGACATATCTTAAATCGTTCACAAGTCGGTGCTTCAATCGATACTAGCTTACTACCTATTTCCAAAGAGTTACTGCAGTTTATGGGCGATATCTCAGCGGCGCAGCAATGTGCTTTAACTAGCGGTGAAGAGTATGAGCTATGTTTTACGGTTCCAGAACGCAATAAAGGTTCTCTTGAGAGCGCTCTTTCGCATACCGGAACCAAAGTGACTTGTATTGGACAAATTCGACCGCTTGGAACATTTGAATTACACCACAAAGGCAAAAAGCTAGATTGGTCTCTGGAAGGATACGATCATTTTAAGGCAGACGTATGACTAACCCTAAATCATTAATTTCATTGAGTAACCCTTGGCATCTACTCGCAACAGGTTTTGGTAGCGGGTTATCGCCAGTTGTGCCGGGCACTATGGGGACTCTTGCCTCAGTTCCATTCTACTTGTTGTTGGTGCAGCTGCCATTGTGGCTGTATGTTGCTGTTGTGATTGTTGCCAGTATCGTTGGTATCAGAATTTGTCAGATCACTTCCGATGACATGAAAGTGCACGACCATGGTTCGATTGTGTGGGATGAGTTTGCTGGTTTTTGGATAACTATGCTGGTGGTTCCACTGTTTAATCTGCCTGTTTTTGATTGGAAATGGATCTTAACGGGCTTTGTTCTGTTCCGCTTTTTTGACATGGTAAAACCATGGCCGATTGGCTGGCTAGATAAACGTGTTCACGGTGGTCTAGGCATTATGATTGATGATTTAGTGGCTGGTGTGATGTCCGCAGTGAGTCTTGGCCTTGTGGGTTATTGGTCTGGCTGGATTTAATGCTCCTCCCCTTTTGAAGGGGAGGCTGGGTGGGGTTTCTTTCACTATTGTGGAACATTACCCCCTCTAACTCCCCCTTAAAAAGGGGGAGAATTATTATCTGAAAACTAAAAAAGGTTCCCTTTGGGAACCTTTTCTCTAACCGTTTCTTTGATACCTAATGCCTTACGTAGCACTAAAGTTTTTCGAGGTCTGCTTCGATTTCCGCTATCTTGCTTGCAACCACTTTCTCCAAGTGGCGAAGATCTTTCAAAATCTTCTGTTTTACATCGATTTCTTCTGGTGTCTCTGGTCGGGTTATTTTGTTGAGTTCATCAATAATCAACGTTAAGTTGCGGTTGATTTCTGTGATCTCTTTATATTGATGACTTCCACTGTCAACCAAAACGCTTTTTTTCTGCCTTGGGTATTTAAACTTTACACTTTTGGCGAATAATTCACCTTTTTGCTTCTTAAAGTAGATTTTTAACACATCTTTTTGCGCCTCTTGGCGTAAAGAGTAGCGTTCTATCTGGCTAGGATCTTGGATTCCTAAGCCATTGAGGTGTGGAAACATAAGCGACCTCTAGGTTTGTGTTTTACATCAATTTTACAGGATCTGAATAGTTTGAAATTTACACAGACCCTGAGTTAAATGTAGCAGTCTCGAAGTGTGTTAGATAGCTGATTTTGCGTAAATCGATTAACTTGTGGACAAGATCGCTATTTGTAACAGTTTTAATCAGGTGCCAGCTCCGAAACATTGGCAATTAATCGTTCGCGTAAAAGTGACTCTTCTTCTTCACTGAGCTTATTACCGAGTGGGCTAGTTAGAATGAATAAGTCTTCAGCTCGCTCACCCATTGTAGTGATCTTCGCAGCATGAAGATCCAAGTTTAGCTCGGAGAATGTTGCACCTACGGTCGCAAGTAGCCCTGGCGTATCGAGTGCCACAAATTCCATAAGTGTGCGTTTCTTACTTCTCGTAGGTAAAAAGTCGATCTTAGTTTTAACAGTAAAATGCTTCAATTGACGAGGAAGACGACGAGTTTTAAGTTCGAGCACTTTTTCATTTTTAAGCACATTAATAATGTGCTTGATTAACGCTTGATGACGAGCTTCTTCAATTACGGCTCCATTTTGGTCAAGCACCATAAATGTATCGAGTACATAACCATCTTTGCTGGTCATGATTTGTGCATCGTGAACGTTAAGGTTACGTCTATCCAGTTCACCAACCACTTTGGCGAATAAAGACGGTTGATCTTTGGTGTAGATAAATATTTCTGTACCACCACGAGTGGCTTTCTTACTCATCAAAACCAAAGGCTGCGTTGGATCTTGATGACGCAGTAAGTGGGTACAATGCCATGCAATTTGTTTATGGGTATGGCGTAAGAAGTAGTCTGCTTTAAAACGTTGCCACAGCAGTTCTATTTCTCTGCTGGTAAAGCCTTCTTTGCGCAGTAAAGCTGAAGAAAGCTGCTGGTTGTGGCGAATACGGTCACGCACATCCACAGGGTTCTCTAATCCGCGGCGTAGAGCTCGCTGAGTGGAATAGAAAAGCTCAGCGAGCAGGGTTCTCTTCCAACTGTTCCAAAGTTCAGGGTTGGTCGCGCAGATATCAGCGACGGTTAAACATACCAAATATTCTAAGTATTCTTCGTCACGCACTTTTTTCGCAAATTCGATGATGACTTCAGGATCGTATATATCTCGACGCTGTGCTGTGACAGACATCAGAAGGTGATTGAGCACCAGCCAAGAGACCAGTTTGGCTTCTGGTTTTGAAAGCCCATGTTCAATACAGAAATCATAGGCTTCTACCGCGCCGATCTCTGAGTGATCTCCTCCTCGTCCTTTCGCGATGTCATGGAAGATCGCAGCAAGAATGAGTAGCTCTTTTTTCTGCAACTTAGGATAGATCTCGCAACAGATTGGATGTTTATCGTGGTTTGCAGGGTCACTAAAGGTGTTAATGTGCTTGAGCAAGCGGATACTATGTTCATCAACGGTGTAGGCGTGGAACAGGTCAAATTGCATCTGACCTACGATTTGGCTCCATTGCGGCAGATAAGCAGCTAGTACACCTAGTTTATGCATCAAGCTGAAAGCTCTGTGCAGCGCATTTGGATGACGAACCAGTTCAATGAACTTATCGCGAGCTTCTGGGATTGTGTGCAAAAACTTGTTTAAACGACGTCGCGCAGTACGCAATTGGCGCATGGTTGCCGGAGCAACACCATCTATGGTTGAGTCATTCGCAATGTGCAGGAACATATCCAAAATCGTTTCAGGTCTTGCTTGGAATAAGGCCGGTTTTCTAGCCTCAATCAAATTACCACGACGTTGGAAATCTTCGTCTAGAATCTCTGGTTCGCACTCTTCACCATTATTTAGGATGGCCTGATCAAACAGTTTGAGGAGCATTTTGTTGAGCTCCGCAACACGACGAACGGTGCGATAGAACTCTTTCATCATCATTTCAACTGCGCGGTTACCTTCACCGGTGAAACCAAGATGTTCGGCTACCTGAGCCTGAAGGCCAAAAGTCAGGCGGTTATCATAACGTTTAAGTTCCATGTGCAGAGCAAAACGCACACGCCACAAGAAATCTTGGCATTCAACCAGTTCGCGATATTCTGCATCTGTTAAAAAACCGTAGCGGCTCATTTCATAAAGGGAGGTAGCACCAAAATGTCGGCGAGCAACCCAGCTTAAGGTGTGAATATCGCGCAGACCACCAGGGGTAGATTTGATGTCAGGCTCAAGGTTGTAAGTCGTATCGTGATAACGAGCATGGCGTTCTCGTTGCTCTTGAATCTTAGCTTTGTAGAAAGTTTCACTTGGCCAGAAGGATTCGGAGTGAATCAGCATTTTTAAACGGTGGAAGGTCTCCTCGCTGCCTGCGAGTAGACGAGCCTCCTGTAAATTGGTTGCAACCGTTAAATCAGCACGACCAATTTCTGAACATTCATCAACGGTGCGAACTGCGTGTCCCACTTCTAAGCGTAGATCCCAAAGCAGGGTAATAAATTCGCTGACTTTTCGTTCGGTCTCCTCAGCGATTTTGTTGTTCGATATGATCAAAATATCGATATCTGACAGTGGATGAAGCTCTCCTCGTCCGTAGCCGCCTACCGCGACTAAACCCAGTTCCGCAATGTCCATAAAACCGAAATGCTGCCATAAACGATGAAGGAGTAAGTCCATATACTCCGAACGTCCGAGAACGAGATCGGTAACAGGGTGATGGTTTAAAAACTCTTGCTTCTGATATTGAGCAAAATGTTCGAGCTGCTGTTTTAACTCACTAATGGTGAGTTGTTCATCAGAAAAAGTTAAGGGAGACTGAAAAGGCATAGTTAAAGCATCCATGCTGGTATCTCGTTTTTGAGATCACAATTAAATATTTGTTGAAATGAATCTACCAGATAGTAACAGATAAAAAAATATCCCTGCGAACAGGGATATTTTTGTTGAGATTCAATTTTGTCGGCGTTTAAGCGTTAACTAAGAAACGTGGTAGTGATTCTTCCGCACGTAACGTTAGGATTTCACAGCCGTCAGCTGTCACTAAAATAGTATGTTCCCACTGAGCCGATTTCTTGCCATCTGCTGTGTATACAGTCCAATCATCTTCGTCATCTAAACGACAGCCGAATTTACCAGCATTGATCATTGGTTCGATAGTAAATGTCATACCTTCGCGAAGGATAGTACGATCGCTGTTTTTGTAGTGAACCACTTGTGGCTCTTCATGAAATCCAGCACCAATACCGTGGCCACAGTAGTCGCGTACGATAGAAAATTTCGTGCTTGGGTTATTCTTATTGTTGGTCTTGATGTATTTCTCAATCGTTGTACCGATTTCACCAAGTTGGATGCCTGGTTTCACTTTCTTCAGTGATAGGTACAAGCTCTCTTGAGCAACCATACATAGACGTTTATCTGCAGGCGAAACCTCACCAACAAGGAACATCTTCGATGTATCGCCATGGTAACCGTCTTTGATAACCGTGATATCAATATTAAGAATATCACCATCTTTCAGTACCGCTGGGCGAGAGATTTGACCAAACGTAGTATCCTGAGTAGCAGGAATACCGTGACACACGATGTGATTGATTGAGGTACAAATCGATTTAGGGTAGCCATGATAATTGAGAGGTGCTGGAATTGCGCCTTGAACTTCAGTGATATGCTTGTGGCAGATTTGATCCAACTCTTCAGTGGTCACACCTGGTTTTACATAAGGTTCAATAATTTCTAGAACTTCTGCTGCTAGGCGGCCAGCAACGCGCATTTTTTCTATTTCTTCAGCATTCTTAATTTTTACAGACATCAGCTTTACTCTATATACATGTTTGCACTTGGTGCGTGCTAATCGCGTTATTGTATCAGTGGAAAGTGGAAGCGCAAGGAAACACTCAAATAAGAATTGTTTTGATCGTCATCGACTATCATTAAGGGTAGCGCATTATTTATCGTTTTTTCACTTGAGTGAGAGTCAACAGTCAGCAAGTGAAAGGCATTTTTTTCTAGCCATAAAGGTGAAAAATATGGTATAAAGCGCGCCGGAATCAAGGTCTGTTTTCTTCTTTAACGGCGAATCAGAGTTTGGTCCATTAACTTTTATCTTAAATCACACACATTCCGACACGTGTTCCGGGGTGCTCCAAGTATTAGCTTAGGAGTCGGATGCATGGGGGATGTGGAGGCCTAACCCCATAGAGGATTTTATAATGGCAACTGTATCAATGCGCGATATGCTGAAAGCTGGTGTTCACTTCGGTCACCAAACTCGTTACTGGAACCCAAAAATGAAGCCATTCATTTTCGGTGCTCGTAACCGCGTTCACATCATCAACCTAGAAAAAACTGTACCAATGTTCAACGAAGCTCTAGCTGAGCTAGTTAAAATTGGCGAGAAAAAAGGTAAAGTTCTTTTCGTAGGTACTAAACGCGCTGCATCTGAAGCTGTTAAAGAAGCTGCTCTTGCAAGCAACCAATACTACGTAAACAACCGTTGGTTAGGTGGTATGCTAACTAACTGGAAAACTGTTCGTCAATCAATCAAGCGTCTAAAAGATCTTGAAGCACAGTCTACAGACGGTACTTTCGACAAACTAACTAAGAAAGAAGCTCTAATGCGTACTCGTGAAATGGAGAAGCTAGAGAAATCTCTTGGTGGTATCAAAGAGATGGGCGGTCTTCCAGACGCTCTATTCGTAATCGACGCTGATCACGAGCACATCGCAGTTAAAGAAGCAAACAACCTAGGTATTCCAGTATTCGCGGTTGTTGATACTAACTCTAATCCAGACGGCGTTGACTACGTTATCCCAGGTAACGACGACGCAATCCGTGCAGTACAACTATACCTAAACGCTGCGGCTGAATCTGTAAATGAAGGCCGTAACAAAGACGTAGCTGCTGTAGTTGCTGAAAAAGACGGTTTCGTAGAAGCTGAATAATAGCGGCTCCGAGTCTCACTTAGTGTATGCGTCAAAAACTGAAACATATGCTAGGTTATAGTTAGTATTGGGGGCCGATAATGTAGGCCCTCAATTTTTACCTTATCCAGAATTTAACTGAGGAATAGAGAATGGCTGTTACTGCTGCTCTAGTAAAAGAACTGCGCGAACGTACTGGCGCAGGTATGATGGAATGTAAAAAAGCGCTTGTTGAAACAAACGGTGACATCGAGCTAGCGATTGAAAACATGCGTAAGTCTGGCGCTGCTAAAGCTGCTAAAAAAGCAGGCAACGTAGCTGCTGAAGGTACTATCGCTATTAAAGAAGCAAACGGTGTAGCTGTTCTTCTAGAAGTTAACTGTCAAACAGACTTCGTAGCAAAAGATTCTAACTTTACTGCATTCGTTAACCAAGTTGCTGAAGACGCACTAGTTTCTAAAGCTTCTGTTGAAGAACTACAAGCTAAATTTGAAGAAACTCGCGTTGCTCTAGTAGCTAAAATCGGCGAAAACGTAGCTATCCGTCGCGTACAATACGTTGAAGGTGCTGCTCTAGCTTCTTACCGTCATGGCGAAAAAATCGGTGTGGTTGTAGCTGGTGAAGGCGATGCAGAAACTCTAAAACACGTTGCTATGCACGTAGCGGCTTCTCGTCCAGAATACGTTAACCCAGAAGACGTACCTGCTGACGTAGTTGCTAAAGAGCGTGAAGTTCAAGTTGAAATCGCTATGAACGAAGGCAAGCCAAAAGAAATCGCAGAGAAAATGGTTGAAGGCCGCATGAAGAAATTCACTGGCGAAGTTTCTCTAACTGGTCAACCATTCGTAATGGAACCTAAGAAATCTGTTGGTGAAATCCTTAAAGAGCGTGGTGCTTCTGTAGTTACTTTCGTACGCCTAGAAGTAGGTGAAGGTATCGAGAAAGCTGAAGGCCTAAGCTTCGCAGAAGAAGTAGCATTGGCTCAAAAAGGTTAATCCTTAGCGAATCGCTTATAAAAAGACCGTAGCCAAGGCTACGGTCTTTTCACGAATAAGCCAGTGAATGTTTAGTTAGCTAATTTGTATAACTAAGCGAACTGTTTAACCGTGACGAATGTGCTTACTTGAGTAAGCCTATTCATGACTGTTAATCAACAACTCTCTTTGGAAGGTAAAGTCCATGACAACGAACCCTAAACCAGTATATCAACGTATTCTGTTAAAACTTAGCGGTGAAGCGCTTCAAGGTGAAGAAGGTTTTGGTATCGATCCAGCCGTTCTTGATCGTATGGCTCAAGAAGTGAAAGAACTGGTAGAGCTTGGTGTACAAGTGGGTGTTGTTATCGGTGGCGGTAACTTATTCCGTGGTGCTGGTCTGGCTAAAGCAGGTATGAACCGCGTTGTGGGTGACCACATGGGGATGTTAGCGACAGTAATGAATGGTTTGGCAATGCGTGATGCACTTCACCGTGCATACGTAAATGCTCGTGTAATGTCTGCTATTCCTTTGAACGGTGTATGTGACGATTACAACTGGGCAGATGCTATCAGCCAGTTACGTGGTGGCCGTGTTGTTATTTTTTCAGCTGGTACAGGTAACCCATTCTTCACCACCGATTCAGCAGCATGCTTACGTGGTATCGAGATCGAAGCTGATATCGTACTAAAAGCAACCAAAGTTGACGGTGTATTCTCTGCTGACCCAGTAGCTAACCCTGATGCGCAATTGTATGATAAACTTTCATACAGTGACGTTCTTGACAAAGAACTGAAAGTAATGGATTTAGCAGCATTTACATTGGCCCGTGATCACGGCATGCCAATCCGTGTATTCAATATGAACAAGCCTGGCTCTCTACGCCGTGTGGTTATGGGTGAAGCGGAAGGTACGCTGATCAGCGCCTAAGTATGATCACTCTCTAGATGAAACAAGAATTAAGGTGAAATTGTGATTAATGAGATTAAAAAAGACGCTCAAGAGCGTATGGACAAAAGTGTTGAAGCACTAAAGAACACCCTTTCTAAGATTCGTACTGGTCGTGCTCACCCAAGCATACTTTCTGGCATCTCTGTTGAGTACTACGGTGCTCCAACGCCTTTAACACAAGTTGCAAACATTGTTGCTGAAGACGCACGAACGCTAGCAATCACTGTATTTGATCGAGAGCTAACGCCAAAAGTGGAAAAAGCTATTATGGCATCAGATCTAGGTCTGAACCCTATGTCAGCGGGTACTATCATCCGTGTTCCACTTCCGCCACTAACAGAAGAACGTCGTCGTGATCTAGTCAAGATCGTACGTGGTGAAGCGGAAGGCGGTCGAGTGGCTGTTCGTAACATTCGTCGTGATGCAAACGGAGATCTTAAAGCGCTGCTTAAAGATAAAGAAATCTCTGAAGACGAAGATCGTAAAGCACAAGACGAAATTCAAAAACTAACAGACTTAGCTGTGAAGAAAATCGATGAAGTTCTTGCAGCAAAAGAAAAAGAACTGATGGAAGTTTAATCTCTCATAACTTTCAATAATATAAACGCTGTGCTCGCAGCACAGCGTTTAACTATGCTACTCTTCATCATCTTTTTATCGTCAAAACTTCCTTATGCAAAATTCGCAACTCTCTCAAGAAGCTTTACCACAACATATCGCTGTCATTATGGATGGCAATGGTCGTTGGGCTAAAGAGCAGGGCAAACCTCGTGTTTTCGGACATAAGAATGGTGTATCTTCGGTTCGTAAAACGATTTCTACAGCAGCTCGTTTAGGCATTAAAGCCATCACGTTATTCGCATTTAGTAGTGAAAACTGGCGCCGTCCTGAAGATGAGGTAGGGTTGTTGATGGAGCTGTTTATGACAGTTCTGACAACGGAAGTTAAGAAGCTGCATAAAAATAAATTACGCCTACGTATTATTGGCGACAAAAGTCGTTTTAGTGAACGCTTGCAAAACAAAATTGCTCAAGCAGAAGAACTGACAAAAGATAATACAGGGATGTTGATTAATATCGCAGCGAATTATGGTGGTCAGTGGGATATTACACAGGCAACCAGAAGTATTGCTGAAAAAGTTGCCCACGGTGAGTTGGTTCCTTCGGATATAACTGAAGAAACTATCCGCGAACATCTAACTATGTCTGATATTCCAGCCGTTGATTTAATGATTCGTACTGGTGGCGAATGCCGCATCAGCAACTTTATGTTGTGGCAGTTGGCTTATGCTGAATTGTATTTCACTCCGACTTATTGGCCAGAATTTGGCGAAGAAAGTTTAGTTGAAGCAGTGACTTGGTTTGTTAATCGCGAGCGCCGTTTTGGTTGCACTGGTGAACAAATCAAGGCATTGATGGAAAAATAAAATAGGATTTAAAGTTTGAAGCAAAGAATAATTACAGCGCTCATACTTGCACCTTTGGTGATTTTAGCCATTTTTTATCTCTCTCTTCCTTGGTTCATGGTTGCATTAGCGACTGTGACTATTATTGGTTCTTGGGAATGGACTCAATTTGTTAATGCCTCTTCTCGTTATCTTGCATTAGTTCCTGCAGTTATTGTAGGTATAGCAAGCTACGTCTGGCTGGCTCCCGATGGGATCTCGTTTCATTCTCTTAATGACTCTCACTATGTGTTACTCATCATTGGTAGTCTGTGGTGGCTATTTTCCAGCTTTTTAGCAATAAGCTACCCTAAGTCTCGCCCTTGGTGGGAAAACTCCAGCTTTCTGCGCCACCTCTTTGGGCTTCTTACTCTCATTCCGTTTTTTTGGAGTGTAGTGTTCCTTCGTGCTGAAAATATCGCTTTAGATTCATATCACGGTGCTCGATTAGTGTTATTTGTCTGCTTTATCGTGTGGGCAGCAGACAGTGGTGCATATTTCGTTGGCAAAAGTTTCGGTAAACATAAAATGGCACCCGCCGTAAGTCCTAATAAAACTATTGAAGGCTTATTAGGTGGTGTAGTTGCAGCGATGTTAGTTGGTTGGATATTTGCGGATCTATTTAGTATTCAATTCACCTCTGTCCCTGTGATGCTAGTGACTATTCTGTTAACGGTTGTTATTTCAGTACTAGGTGACTTAGTCGAGAGTATGTTCAAACGTGTTTCTGGTATTAAAGATAGCAGTAACATTATCCCAGGGCATGGTGGAGTTCTTGACCGTATTGACAGTTTGACCGCTGCATTCCCTGTTTTCGCTTCTCTTTACTTCATACTTTAACAGGTGGGCAAGTGTGTCTTGCCCATTTTTATTATTAACAACGGTTTTGCTATGCGTAAGTTAACGATTCTTGGTGCAACAGGCTCTATAGGTGCTAGCACGCTTAAAGTAGTGAAAGAAAATCCAGAACAATTTGAAATTGTTGCTTTAGCTGCGGGTGTTAACGTTGAAAAAATGCGTGAGCTCTGCCTGATATGGAAGCCGAAATATGCAGTCATGGCAACAGCAGAAGCGGCAAAACAACTCTCTCTACAGTTAGCAGAACTCAAACTTGGCACTGAAGTGTCTTATGGCGTTGATTCTATGTGTCACGTAGCTTCAATGCCTGAAGTCGATACGGTTATGGCCGCTATTGTTGGCGCAGCAGGCTTAGTGCCTACCATGGCTGCGGTAAAAGCTGGTAAACGTATATTGCTTGCTAATAAAGAAGCGCTAGTCATGTCTGGCCAGCTGTTCATCGATGCGGTTGAACAATATGGCGCTGAGTTATTGCCTGTCGACAGTGAACACAATGCTATTTTCCAGTGCCTGCCTACAAAGATTCAGACTCAACTTGGTCGCTGTGATCTTACCTCTAATGGTGTGTCGCATATTTTGCTTACGGGATCGGGTGGTCCTTTCCGCTATAGTGACATCAGCTCTCTATCCAGTGTTACTCCAGCACAAGCCATTGCACATCCCAATTGGTCTATGGGACCCAAAATTTCCGTTGATTCAGCAACCATGATGAACAAAGGCTTAGAATATATTGAGGCTAAATGGCTATTTAATGCATCAAGAGAGCAGCTTAAAGTCTTGATTCATCCTCAGTCGGTTATTCATTCCATGGTGCAATTTAAAGATGGGTCTGTCATTGCACAAATGGGTGAGCCGGATATGGCGACTCCTATTGCATTTACAATGGCTTATCCAAATCGTGTCAGTGCGAATGTGAATCCGCTAGATTTTACACGTCTGAGTGAGCTGACATTCATGGAGGTTGACTATGGACGTTATCCTTGCTTGAAATTGGCTATTGATGCTTGTTATGAAGGTCAGCATGCAACCACTTCACTTAATGCGGCGAATGAGATTGCTGTTGAGGCATTTTTGAAAGGGCAAATTCGTTTTACAGATATTGCTCGAATTAATGAAACTGTATTGTCTCAAGCATGTCGTACTAATAACCAGTTACATTCCTATGACTTGGAAAGCCTGTTAGAGCTAGATACAATGGCTCGCAAGCTAGCAAATCAAGTACTGAAAGAGCGTATATTATGAGTGGCATTCTGTGGAATTTCGTCTCCTTTATCGTTGCCCTTGGCATCTTAGTCGCGGTGCATGAATTTGGACATTTCTGGGTAGCTAGAAAGTGTGGCGTTAAAGTCGAAAAATTCTCAATTGGCTTCGGTAAGTCGATTTGGAGCAAAGTTGGTAAGGATGGTACGGAATACAGTATCTCCATGATCCCGCTCGGTGGGTTCGTTAAAATGCTCGATGGCCGTGTTGACGACGTTTCAGTTGAAGAACAGGGTTACGCATTCGATAAAAAGCCGTTATGGAAACGCTCCGCTATTGTAGCCGCTGGTCCGGCATTTAACTTCTTGTTCGCTATTTTTGCCTATTGGATTGTTTTTCTTGTTGGTGTACCAACCGTTAAACCTGTCATTGGTCAAATCATCCCTCATTCTATCTCCGCTCAAGCGGGGCTTGAGCCTGGAATGCAAATTAAATCTGTTTCAGGCGTTGAAACTCTGAATTGGGAAACCGTAAATATGGGCTTGATTGACCATATCGGTGATAAGCAATTGACCATGACAGTGACTTCTCAACAAGGTGTTGGACTCGACGAAATTAAAACTTTAGATCTGTCTGAATGGAACTTTGACCCAGAATCAGAGTCTGCTATGGAGGCCTTAGGTTTTAAACCTTATACCCCTGAAATATATATGTCTTTATTGAGTGTATCTCAAGGTGGTGCTGGTGAACTTGCAGGTTTGCAGATAGGAGATGTGCTGACTCATATTGATGGTAACCCTATCAATGATTGGCAACAGGTCGTAACGGCTATTCAAAATAGCCCTAATATGCCACTTCAGCTAAAGATAGACAGACAAGGTGAAATGTTATCGCTGGTTTTAATTCCGCAAGCAAAGAATATTGCTCAAGGAAAAGTGATCGGTTTTGCTGGTATCGCACCTGAAGTTGCAGAATGGCCTGAAAGCTATCGCTTTGATCTCCAATATGGTGTATTTGAATCGGTTGGTAAAGCGGTCGAAAAAACCGGTCAAGTTATTGGTTTAACGATCAATATGTTGAAAAAACTGATTGTCGGTGATGTTGGCCTAAATAACTTAAGTGGCCCTATTTCGATTGCCAAAGGCGCAGGAACGACAGCCGATTATGGCTTGGTTTATTTCTTGGGTTTTTTAGCACTGATTAGTGTGAATTTGGGAATTATAAATTTGGTACCCCTACCTATGTTGGATGGTGGACACCTACTGTTTTTTGCTATTGAAGGCGTTACTCGCCGCCCGGTACCAGAAAAAGTACAAGAAATGGGCTATCGAATTGGCGGCGCTATCATATTCTCTTTGATGGCAGTTGCATTATTTAACGATTTTACTCGCCTGTGATTGATTATCCATGGCAAAGCTGTAGTAAGGAATAACTCAAATACGTATGGCAATGAAAAAGATCCTTTTCGCGACACTACTCGCAACCAGCATGTCTGCGAACAGTGCCGAAAGTTTTGTTGTGCAGGACATTCAGATCAACGGATTACAACGAGTAGCGCTTGGTGCTGCTTTGTTGAAAATGCCAGTTCGTATCGGTGACACTGTCGATTCTCAAGATGTAGCGGGGATTATTAAAGCGCTTTATACATCAGGAAACTTTGAAGATGTAAAAGTACTAAGAGACGGAGATGTTTTAGTTGTTGATGTCAAAGAGCGTCCAACTATTGCAACGGTTTCTTTCTCTGGTAACAAAGCAATTAAAGAAGAACAGCTTCAGCAAAACCTTGATGCTTCGGGCATTCGAGTTGGCGAAGCTTTAGATCGTACAACGCTCAGTAACATTGAAAAAGGCCTTGAAGACTTTTATTACAGTGTGGGTAAGTATAACGCGACAGTTCGCGCGGTTGTCACTCCTTTGCCACGTAATCGAGCGGATTTAAAGTTTGTCTTCACTGAAGGTGTATCGGCAAAAATTCAGCAGATCAACTTTATAGGTAACGAAGTTTTCTCTGACGCACTGCTGTTGTCTCGCTTTAACCTTAATGTTGATGTCGCTTGGTGGAACTTCCTCTCTGATGACAAATATCAGAAGCAAGTGTTAGCCGGGGATATTGAAGCTTTACGATCATACTATCTGGATCGTGGCTATCTAAAGTTTCAAGTTGAATCAACTAACGTTTCGATTTCTCCTGACAAAAAAGGTGTTTATATCACCTTAAATTTGAATGAAGGTGAACCTTATACTGTTAAAGATGTAAAGTTCAGAGGTGAATTGATCGGCAAAGAAGCCGAGTTCAAGTCACTGATCCCTTTCGAAAATGGTGAAACATATAACGGTTCTTCTGTCACTCAGCTTGAAGAAAGCGTGAAGCGAGTTCTTGGTGAAGCGGGGTACGCATACCCACAAGTGCGTACTATTCCAGAGTTTAATGATGAAACGAAAGAAGTTTCTTTAATTGTCAACGTGGAGGCGGGTAAACGTATCTATGTTCGTGACATTCGTTTCGTTGGTAATAACGCAACCCGTGACGAAGTACTTCGTCGTGAAATGCGTCAAATGGAAGGTAGTTGGCTAAGCTCAAAAGCGATTGATACAGGTAAGTCTCGTCTGAACCGCCTTGGTTTCTTTGAAACTGTGGATGTGCAGACTGTGCGCGTGCCTGGTAGTGATGATCAGGTAGACTTGGTATATACCGTTAAAGAGGCAAACTCCGGCAGTATAAACTTCGGTATCGGTTATGGTACTGAGTCCGGTGTCAGCTTCCAGATAGGTTTACAACAAGATAACTTCCTTGGCACAGGTAATCGCGTTGGTATTAGTGCAATGACCAACGATTACCAAAAAAACGTAACGCTAGAGTATCGAGATCCATACTGGAACCTCGATGGTGTTAGCCTAGGTGGTAAAGTCTTTTACAACATTTATGAAGCTTCAGAAGCGGGTATTGTTGACTATACCAACGAAAGTTATGGTACTAGCCTGACATGGGGATTCCCATTTGATGAGCTGAATCGTTTTGAGTTTGGCATTGGCTATACCCATAACAAAATCGGCAATTTATCGCCATATCTGCAAGTTGAGCAATTCCTGATTGCACAAGAGAACAACATTGGCAGTGATGGCAGCCTGATTACCAACGATTTTGATATTAACCTTTCGTGGACTCGTAATAACCTCAACAAAGGTTATTTCCCTACGGCTGGTAACTATCAACGTGCATATTATAAAGTAACCGTACCTGGCTCTGACGCACAGTTCTTTAAATTGCAGTATGATGTTCGCCAGTACTTCCCGTTAACGAAGAAACATGAGTTTGCTTTGTTGCTTCGTGGTCGACTGGGTTATGGTAATGGATACGGTCAAACAGACGGTCAAGATAACTTGTTTCCGTTCTATGAAAACTTCTATGCTGGCGGCTTTACTAGTTTACGAGGATTTGGTTCTAACTCGGCAGGTCCTAAAGCTGTGTATCGTGACTACTCAAGTTCGAATAACGGCTCGGACGTCGCTTCTGATGACTCTGTAGGCGGTAACGCGGTTGCATTGGGTAGTGTGGAATTGATTTTCCCAACTCCGTTTGCGTCAGACGAAGCTCGCGCCCAAATTCGCACCAGTATCTTCTTTGATATGGCGAGTGTGTGGGATACAGAATTTGACTACCGAGATGGTGGTGCAGACTACGGTGATGAGTATTACTATGACTACTCTGATCCAACAAATTACCGTTCATCTTACGGTGTAGCATTACAATGGATGTCACCAATGGGACCACTAGTATTCTCGTTGGCTAAACCTATAAAAATTTACGAAGGTGATGATGAAGAGTTCTTCACATTTACCATCGGTAAAACGTTCTAATAGAGGAAAGTATTTTGAAAAATATGATCAAAGCTGCAGGTGTTAGTCTTCTTGTTCTTAGCACATCAATGTTCGCAAATGCAGCTGAAGCCGCACAAAAAGTCGGTTACATCAATACAGCTCAAGTGTTCCAAGCTCTACCTCAGCGAGAAGTTGTATTGCAGCAAATGAAAGCGGAGTTTGAAGACAAAGCTGCTGAACTGCAAAGTATCCAAGCGGAAGCAAAGACAAAAATTGAAAAGCTGAAACGAGATTCTGCGCTAATGAGTCAAGATGAAGTTGAGAAACTACGTATCGACATTGGCCAATTAGACAGCACTTACAAAATCAAAGCTCAAGCACTGGATAAAGCATCGGCACAACGTGAAGCTGAAGAAAAGCAGAAGTTATTCCACATTATTCAAGATGCAGTGAAAAAAGTGGCAGAGAAAGAAGGTTACGATATGATTATTGATATCAGCGCTATGCAATACGGTAAGCCTGAATTCAATATTTCAGAAAAAGTAATTAAAGAAATCAAATAAATAGCTCTTATAAACACAAGTAGCAATTAAACATGAAAACACTGACTTTAGCTGAACTAGCAGCAATTACCGGCGGTGAGCTACACGGTGATAGCAATGCTATTATCCATCGCGTAGCTCCAATGGATAGCGCACAAGAAGGTGATGTAACCTTTTTGTCGAATCCTAAATACAGCAAACATTTAGCGGCATCAAAAGCGACAGTGTTGATGGTGAAAGAGTCAGAGCGAACGCTGTGTCCATCAAATGTTTTGGTTGTAGCTGACCCGTATGTTGCCTTTGCTAAGGTTGCTCAAGCTTTAGATCTTACCCCTGCACCGGCTCAAAATGGCGTTGCACCAAGTGCCGTTGTTGCTGACGATGTGGTTATGGGTACAAATGTGTCTATTGGCGCTAACGCAGTAGTGGAGTCAGGTGTTGAACTGGGTAACGATGTTATTATCGGTGCTGGATGTTTTATCGGTAAAAATGCCAAACTGGGTAATAACACAAAACTTTGGGCGAATGTAAGCATATACCATGGTGTTGAAATCGGTTCTGACTGCTTGATTCAATCGAGTACGGTGATTGGCTCTGATGGTTTTGGCTACGCCAATGAGCGCGGAGAGTGGATTAAAATTCCACAAATTGGGTCAGTAAAGATAGGCAACCGCGTTGAAATTGGTGCTTGTACGACTATTGACCGTGGTGCATTAGACGATACTGTGATTGAAGACAATGTGATTCTTGATAACCAGTTACAGATCGCTCATAACGTGCACATCGGATATGGTACAGCAATGGCTGGTGGTACAGTAGTGGCTGGAAGTACTCATATTGGTAAGTACTGCATTATTGGTGGTGCAAGCGTTATAAATGGTCATATTACTATCGCGGATGGTGTCACCATCACAGGTATGGGTATGGTTATGCGCAGCATCGAAGAGAAAGGCATGTATTCGTCTGGTATACCTTTGCAAACTAACAAAGAGTGGCGTAAGACTGCAACTCGCGTTCATCGCATTGATGAAATGAACAAGCGTCTGAAAGAAGTTGAAAAGCAATTAGCGCAAAAAAACGACGCTTAATGGCATATTTTACAGACCTTTGTCGATAAGGCTCGCAAAGTGCGAGTCTTTTTCGTCTATAATGCCGAAAGAATTTTGAAAATTTAATGAATAGGAATATGACTTTGACTACTGAAAAGAAAACGATGAATATCACCGAAATTCAGGAGCTGCTTCCTCACCGCTATCCATTTTTGTTAATAGATCGCGTAACCGATTACGAAGAAGGTAAATACCTCGTTGGTCTGAAAAACGTTTCAGTAAATGAACCTCAGTTTACTGGTCATTTCCCTCAGCTGCCGATTTTTCCTGGTGTATTGATTCTTGAAGCTATGGCTCAAGCGACTGGTTTATTAGCGTTTAAATCTTTTGGTGCTTCTAAAGAAAATGAACTTTACTATTTTGCTAGTATCGACAACGCAAAATTCCGTAAACCTGTGGTTCCTGGTGACCAACTGATTATCGAAGTGGAATTCTTGAAAGAACGCCGTGGTATCGCTCTGTTTAATGGCGTAGCGAAAGTTGACGGTGAAGTAGTGTGTTCTGCTGAACTAAAATGTGCACGTAGAGAGTTTTAATATGATTCACGAAACAGCACAAATCCATCCAAGCGCCGTTATTGAAGAGGGTGCAGTGATTGGAGCTAACGTAACGGTTGGCCCATTCACTTATATCACTTCTGGTGTAAAAATCGGTGACAACACAGAAGTGATGTCACACGTCGTTATCAAAGGTAACACGGTTATCGGCAAAGAAAACCGTATTTTCCCACATGCTGTTATTGGTGAAGAAAACCAAGATAAAAAGTATGGCGGTGAAGATACAACAGTGGTTATCGGTGATCGCAACGTGATCCGTGAAGCCGTTCAAATCCATCGTGGTACAGTTCAAGATAAAGCAACGACAGTGGTAGGTAATGATAACCTGCTGTGTGTTAATGCGCATATTGCTCATGACTGTGTGGTGGGTAACAACACTCACATTGGTAACAATGCAATTCTTGGCGGACATGTAACGGTTGAAGATAATGCTGGTGTAATGGCACTATCAGCAATTCACCCATTCTGTACGGTTGGCGCTTATGCTTATGTTGGTGGTTGCTCTGCGGTTGTGCAGGATGTACCAGCTTATGTATTGGCGCAAGGTAACCATGCAACGCCTTTCGGCTTGAACTTAGTCGGTTTGAAACGTAATGGGTTTGAAAAAGCTGAGATTCGTGCGATTCAACAAGCCTACAAAGAAATCTACCGTTCAGGTAAAACTCAAGCAGAAGTATTGCCTGTACTGAAAGAAATGGCACAAGAGTGGCCGGCTGTTGAACGTTTTGTTGCCATTCTGGAAAAAACGGAACGTGGCATCATTCGTTAATTTTCGATTGAACTGACCATTGGAAAAGATCGCAGCTTAATGGCTGCGGTCTTTTTGTGTTTTAAGGGCCGCGGTTGGCATTCTGTCAGAAGTGTTATAATACCATCCTAGATAAAAATATGATCAGACTGAGCATCGGCGAGCAGCGAATGGGCGTCAAACGCAAACGCGCATTCATTCGTCCCTGAAGCTCCGCCGAGCCATCCATGGTTCGGAGGGTTTGCTTATCGACGCCCATTCACTGATCCGGAAATTTTCCAGAATGGTATAACTCCTCCCTTTTCGAAGGGTAGGCTTGGAGGGGGCTTCCGCTGAATCTCATTAAGGCCAGCAGACATCAACCCCTCTAGCTCCCTCCTCATCAGAGGAGGAGAACCAAGAGCAAAGATGACATAATCTTACCGTTCTTCTAATCCATTTAAGGCTAAAAATATGTCTGAAGTGAGAAAGCCGCTACGTGTCGGTATTGTGGCCGGCGAAATGTCTGGCGATACGTTAGGTGAAGGCTTTATCAAAGCAATTAAGCAGCAATACCCTGATGCAGAATTTGTCGGCATTGGCGGTCCAAAGATGATAGCTCAAGGGTGTGAATCTCTATTTGATATGGAAGAGCTATCCGTAATGGGGTTAGTCGAAGTACTCGGTCGCTTATCTCGATTGCTGAAAGTAAAAGCTGAGTTAGTAAAGTACTTTACGGATAATCCACCCGATGTGTTTGTTGGTATTGATGCGCCTGACTTTAACTTACGCCTTGA
Source organism: Vibrio ziniensis (assembly GCF_011064285.1). Taxonomy (NCBI): domain Bacteria; kingdom Pseudomonadati; phylum Pseudomonadota; class Gammaproteobacteria; order Vibrionales; family Vibrionaceae; genus Vibrio; species Vibrio ziniensis. The sequence goes on along the minus strand of NZ_CP049331.1, from coordinate 2,421,305 downwards.
ATTAGACCTGAAAAATGCAGGCATCAAAACTGTCCATTATGTCAGTCCTTCTGTATGGGCTTGGCGCCAAAAGCGCATTTTTAAAATTGCGGCTGCAACCAATCTCGTTTTAGCTTTTTTGCCGTTTGAAAAGGCTTTCTACGACAAATTTGCAGTTCCTTGTGAATTTATCGGCCACACGTTGGCAGATTCAATTCCGATGCAAAATGATAAATTGCCAGCACAGGAATTACTTGGATTAGATTCTTCGCGTCGTTGGCTTGCGGTACTGCCGGGAAGTCGTGGTGGCGAGATGAAAATGCTTGCTCAGCCTTTCATTGAAACGTGTAAGAAACTACGTGAGAAATATCCTGAGCTTGGGTTTGTTGTGGCTTTAGTCAATCAAAAACGCCGAGAGCAGTTTGAAGCCGCTTGGAAAGAGACAGCACCAGAGCTTGATTTTGTCTTGGTAGATGATACGGCGCGTAATGTTATTACGGCTTCAGATGCGGTACTTTTGGCTTCAGGAACGGTTGCTCTTGAATGTATGCTCTTAAAACGCCCTATGGTTGTGGGATATCGCGTAAATGCATTAACGTACTTATTAGCCAAGCGTCTGGTGAAAACGCCTTACGTATCGTTACCGAACATTTTGGCGGAACAAGAGCTAGTGAAAGAGCTACTACAGCACGATTGTACTGTTGAAAACTTGGTACATCATGTAAGCAACTTACTGGATGGTGATAACCAAGTTATGTTGGATAAGTTTGCTGAAATGCACCAATGGATACGCAAAGGTGCGGATGAACAAGCTGCCCATGCTGTACTGAAATTGATTGAGAAAGCGTAATTATGGTGACAAATAAGACTGTGGCGAAGAAGCCTGCACAAGAGCTACCTCCATTTGAGATTCCACAAGGTTACCAATTTATTGCCGGTGTTGACGAAGTTGGTCGAGGACCATTAGTTGGCGACGTGGTTACTGCTGCAGTGATTCTAGATCCAAATAATCCGATAGAAGGATTGAATGATTCGAAGAAGTTAAGCGAGAAAAAACGTCTTGCTCTGCTGCCTGAAATCAAAGAAAAAGCTTTGGCATGGTCTGTTGGTCGTTGCAGCCCAAGAGAAATCGATGAGTTGAATATCTTTCAAGCTACTATGGTGGCTATGCAGCGTGCAGTAGAAGGGTTAGGCATCAAGCCTGATCTAGTATTGATTGATGGTAATAAAGTACCGAAGCTATCGATGGACGCGATTGCGGTTGTTAAAGGTGACTTACGTGTTGCGCAAATTAGTGCCGCTTCGATCATTGCCAAAGTGGTTCGTGACCAAGAGATGGAAGAGCTGGATAAAGAGTATCCTCAGTTCGGCTTTGCCAAACATAAAGGCTATCCAACCAAAGCACATTTTGAAGCCATTGAACAAAATGGTGTGATTGAGCAACATCGCAGAAGTTTTGGACCAGTAAAACGTGCTTTAGGCCTGGAATAAGCCCTGCAATACGTTTTGTATTCACGTAGAATACTGATTAATAACCGCGAATATCGAGTATCTAGGACAGAATTGAATGTCAGACCCTAAGTTTATCCACTTACGCATTCACAGTGATTTCTCCATGGTTGACGGCCTGTCAAAAGTGCCTCCTTTGGTTAAAAAAGTGGCTGAAATGGGCATGCCAGCGATGGCATTAACCGACTTTACCAACTTATGTGGCTTAGTTAAGTTCTATGGCACGGCGCATAACTGCGGTGTGAAACCTATCATCGGTGCTGATTTCACCATGCGCTCCGAAGAGTTTGGTGATGAGTTAACCAAACTGACTATCCTAGCGAAAAACAATGTTGGTTATAAAAATCTGACCTTGCTGATTTCAGAAGCATATCTGCGTGGGCATGTGCAGCATCAACCTGTGCTTGATAAGGAATGGTTAATCAAGCATGCCGAAGGTTTGATCATTTTGTCAGGCGGCAAGCAGGGCGAAATTGGTAAAGCTCTGCTTAAAGGTAATCAGCCGCTGGTTGATAAGTGCGTGGAGTTTTATCAGACCTATTTTGCTGATCATTTCTACATTGAGCTTACTCGTACTGGTCGGGCTGATGAAGAAAGCTACCTTCACTTTGCGTTAGAAGTGGCTGAGAAAGAAGGCATTCCTGTGGTTGCCACGAACGAAGTGGTATTTCTCACAGAAGAATTCTTTGAAGCACATGAAATTCGCGTAGCGATTCACGATGGTTTCACATTAGAAGATCCTCGTAGACCTAAACTTTACAGCCCTCAGCAATACTTACGCTCAGAAGAAGAGATGTGCGAGCTATTTGCTGATATCCCAGAAGCACTGCAAAACACAGTAGAGATTGCTAAGCGCTGTAACGTGACTGTGCGTTTAGGTGAATACTTCCTTCCTGCATTCCCGACGGAAGGGATGCTTGAAACGGAATACCTGGTTAAAAAATCAGAAGAAGGCTTGGAAGATCGTTTAGAATTTTTATTTCCTGATCCAGAAGTGCGCGCAGAGCGTCGACCTGAATATGATGAACGTCTGCAAGTTGAGCTTGAAGTTATTAACAACATGGGATTCCCTGGTTACTTCTTGATCGTAATGGAGTTCATCCAGTGGTCTAAAGATAACAATATTCCTGTGGGGCCAGGGCGTGGTTCAGGTGCTGGTTCATTAGTGGCGTATGCGCTGAAAATCACCGATCTCGATCCGCTCGAATATGACTTACTATTCGAACGATTCCTAAACCCAGAACGTGTGTCAATGCCCGATTTCGACGTCGATTTCTGTATGGATAAGCGTGATCAAGTTATTGACCACGTGGCAGAAATGTACGGACGTGATGCAGTATCACAGATCATTACTTTCGGTACTATGGCGGCCAAAGCGGTTATTCGTGACGTAGGTCGTGTACTGGGACACCCGTTTGGCTTTGTCGATCGTATTTCTAAGCTTATTCCGCCAGATCCTGGCATGACACTGGAAAAGGCATTTAAAGCGGAGCCTGCACTTCCGGAGTTATATAACTCTGATGAGGAAGTAAAAGAGCTGATTGATAAATGTCGAATTCTAGAAGGTTGTACTCGAAATGCCGGTAAGCACGCTGGTGGTGTGGTAATTTCGCCAACCACTATTACCGACTTTGCGCCTATCTATGCTGATGCAGAAGGCCATTTTCCAGTTACCCAATTTGATAAGAATGACGTAGAAACGGCTGGTCTGGTTAAGTTCGACTTCTTGGGATTACGTACCTTAACTATTATTGATTGGGCTTTAGGGCTGATTAACCCTCGTTTAAAACGTGAAGGTAAAGCTCCTGTACGTATTGAGTCGATTGATCTAGCCGACCCGAAGTCATTCACTACACTGAAGAATTCAGAAACCACGGCGGTATTCCAGCTTGAATCTCGTGGTATGAAAGATCTGATTAAGCGTCTTCAGCCTGACTGTTTCGAAGATATCATTGCATTGGTGGCACTATTCCGTCCGGGACCTCTGCAATCAGGCATGGTGGATAACTTTATCGACCGTAAACACGGCCGAGAAGCAATCTCTTATCCCGATGAAACGTGGCAACATGAATCGTTGAAAGAAACGTTAGAGCCGACCTACGGCATTATCCTTTACCAAGAACAGGTAATGCAGATTGCCCAGATCTTAGCTGGCTATACTCTGGGCGGCGCAGATATGTTGCGTCGTGCTATGGGTAAGAAAAAACCAGAAGAAATGGCAAAGCAACGTGCAGTATTTGAAGAGGGAGCGATCAAAAACGGCGTTGATGGCGAATTGTCGATGAAAATCTTCGATCTTGTAGAGAAATTCGCTGGATATGGCTTTAACAAATCGCACTCTGCAGCCTATGCTTTAGTATCGTATCAAACACTGTGGTTAAAAACGCACTTCCCAGCTGAGTTCATGGCAGCGGTAATGACCGCCGATATGGATAACACTGAGAAAGTGGTTGGCTTGGTCGATGAATGTATGCGCATGGGGCTCAAAGTGCTTCCACCAGACATCAATTCCGGCTTATATCGCTTTAATGTCGATGAAACAGGTGCCATCGTGTATGGTATTGGCGCGATTAAAGGTGTGGGTGAAGGTCCTATTGAAGCGATACAAGAAGCGCGTGATAAAGGTGGTTACTTTAAAGACCTGTTTGATTTCTGTGCGCGTATTGATTTGAAAAAAGTCAATAAACGTGTAATCGAAAAACTGATTCTGGCGGGGGCTCTGGACAGATTAGGCCCACACCGTGCTGCTATGATGGCATCGCTTAATGACGCTGTGAAATCAGCGAGTCAACACCATCAGGCTGAAGCATTTGGGCAGGCGGACATGTTTGGTGTTCTGACAGATGCACCCGAAGAAGTTGAACAAAAATATACTCAAGTACCTGAATGGCCAGAAAAAGTTTGGCTAGAAGGTGAGCGTGAAACTTTGGGGCTTTATTTGACGGGGCACCCAATTAACGCCTATTTGAAGGAACTTAATCGATATACAAGCTGTCGGTTAAATGAGGCAACACCAACACGCCGTGACCAATCGATTACAGTAGCAGGTTTAGTGATTGCGGCTCGAGTTATGACGACCAAACGCGGCACTCGAATTGGTCTGATGACTTTAGATGATCGTTCCGGTCGCATGGAGGTGATGTTATTCTCCGATGCTCTTGAACGGTATGCAGAATTGCTAGAAAAAGATAAAATTTTGGTCATTTCTGGACAGGTCAGCTTTGATGACTTCAATGGTGGCCTTAAAATGTCGGCGCGCGAAGTCATGGACATGGGCAGCGCACGTGAAAAATATGCCCGTGGCTTATCAATATCGATAGAACAATCTCAAATTGATGAGCAGTTTTTTGAGCGTTTTAGTGAAATACTGACGCCTCACCGAGCAGGAACGGTTCCTGTCAATGTATACTACCAACGCCCTGATGCGCGAGCGCGTCTAGTTCTTGGTACTGAATGGCGTGTCACACCTAGCGATACATTGTTAGACGAATTGCAACAGCTACTTGGCAGTGACCAGGTAGAACTTGAATTTAACTAAAATTCAGCGGAGCCCTAAAGGCGAGCTGAGTAAAAAAGGATAGGTAGATGAGCCTAAATTTTCTAGATTTTGAAAAACCAATTGCCGAACTTGAAGCTAAAATTCAGGCACTGCGTGACGTATCTCGTCACGGTGGTAACGACTCAGTTGACCTCGACAAAGAAATTGCACAACTAGAAAAGAAAAGCTTAGAGCTAAAAAAGAAAATTTTTGGCGATTTAGGTGCATGGCAAGTAGCGCAATTAGCACGTCATCCAAAGCGTCCTTATACGCTTGATTATATTGAGCATGTTTTCACTGAGTTTGATGAGCTAGCTGGCGACCGTGCATACGCGGACGATAAAGCTATCGTTGGCGGTATCGCTCGTTTAGAAGGTCGCCCTGTGATGATTATTGGTCATCAGAAAGGTCGTGAGACTCGTGAGAAAGTGAAACGCAACTTCGGCATGCCAAAACCAGAAGGCTACCGTAAAGCGCTACGTCTAATGGAAATGGCAGAACGCTTCAATATGCCAATCATTACGTTCATCGATACAGCTGGCGCATACCCTGGTGTTGGTGCAGAAGAGCGTGGACAGTCTGAAGCTATCGCTAAAAACCTCAAAGTCATGTCGGGTTTGAAAGTACCTGTCATCTGTAACGTTGTCGGTGAGGGCGGTTCTGGTGGCGCACTGGCTATCGGTGTGGGTGACTACGTGAACATGCTGCAATATTCTACTTACTCTGTTATTTCTCCTGAAGGTTGTGCATCCATCCTATGGCGTGATTCAGATAAAGCACCTCAAGCGGCAGAAGCTATGGGGCTTGTTGCTCCTCGTCTGAAAGAGCTTGATCTTATTGATGAAATTATTGAAGAACCTCTCGGCGGTGCGCATCGCAATCACGAAGCAATGGCAGTGAACATGAAAGCTACACTACTTCGTCAGTTAGCGGATCTTGATACTCTGGATAAAGACTCTCTATTAGAGCGCCGTTATCAACGTTTACTAAGCTACGGTTACTGCTAATCGTTACTCAGATAACAAAACCTTGGTAGATTTAATAAAGGGTTGGATTCATTCCAACCCTTTTTGTTTTCCTGTCTTAACGGTAGACTTACACTTATGCCAAGATTCATATTGTTCTCTCCACTATTTTGATCGCATGACTATGACGGAACTGTACCCACATTTTTGCCAACAGCTACATCCATACTCATCTCGATGCTTTGTTCTTGCATTGAGTGGAGGCGCAGATTCCCGTGTCATGCTCGAACTACTGGCGCGTTATCGGGATGAATTCGGAGTTTCAGTTTGTGCCGTACATGTCCACCACGGATTGAGTAAAAACGCAGACCATTGGGCAATGTGTTGCCAAACATGGTGTGATGAGTCCTTTGTACCACTGAGTGTCGAGCACGTGCATTTGGACATTAAAAGTGGTGAGAGCATAGAAAAGCTAGCCCGCGATGCTCGTTATGCAGTGTTAGCTAAGCATATAAAAGACAATGATGTGCTGCTATTGGGGCAGCATGCTGATGACCAAATTGAAACTTTTCTACTTGCTCTTAAACGAGGTAGCGGTCCGAAAGGTTTATCCTCTATGGCTCTTTCAGCGCCATTTTCAAACGGAATATTGTTAAGGCCACTGTTAACCGTCAAACGAGCCGATATCGAAGATTTTGCTGAGAGTAATCAACTGTCTTGGGTAACTGACGAAAGTAATGAGGATGTTCGTTATGAGCGCAATTTCATTCGCCATCAAATCACACCTATTCTTAGTGACCGTTGGCCATCAATTCATCAAGCAGTGCAACGCAGTGCTGAGTTGTGTGCTGAACAACAAGCTTTGTTAGAAGAACTGTTACGAGAGGAGCTAAAACATACTCTCTATTCTGATGGCAGCTTAAAAATTGACGTATTGGATGAGAAGAGTGATGGTGTGCGCAGGCAAATTATTCGTCAATGGTTAACGACACATAAAATGACAATGCCTAGTCGTAAACATACCGAGATGATTTGGCTGGAAGTGGCTTCCTCCACTGTTGATGCAAATCCAAAACTAAAACTCGGTGATCGTGAAATCCGCCGCTTTGATAATCGACTATATTGTGTGGACGAGTACCGAGATATTTCTGCTTGGAAGAGTTCTATTGTTGTTGAACAAAAGTTGCTGTTGCCAGATGAATTAGGCACTTTAAGTATCGTTACACAGCAGGGGGGGATTGGCCTGCCAGAGCGTTTAGACGATTTGTGGGTAAGCTTTAATCCAGAAGGGTTAAGTGCTTGTCCTGTAGGACGAGCGGGTTCTAGAAAATTGAAAAAACTCTTCCAAGAGTATGGCGTACCAAGTTGGTTAAGACGTCGAATACCTATACTCATGTATCAGGATAAAGTGGTTGCAGTAGCAAATTTGTTTGTTGATCGTGATTTTAGTGGGCAAGATTGTATGCTGGTCTGGGACAAGAGCTCGCTTTCATGCCAAAATTGCCCCTAGTTTTAGCAGTGATATAAAAAGAAAATTCAATCACATAAGGAAGAGTAATGAATAAATTAGCAGTGAGTGTAGTTCTCGGTCTTGGTCTTATTGCAGGCAACGCGGTTGCTGGAGATGCAGCGGCTGGTAAAGCAAAATCAGCAATATGTGCAGCTTGCCATGGTGCAGACGGTATTGCGGTTATTCCGGGATATCCAAACCTTAAAGGTCAAAGCGAGCAATACATTGTTTCTTCTATCAAAGCTTATAAAGCGGGTCAGCGCACTGGTGGCTTAGCACCTGTAATGCAAGCTCAAGCTTCTTTGTTGAATGATGCGGATATTGCTAACTTAGCCGCTTACTATTCAAGCTTGAAATAAGTGTAAAACGACTTAATTATTTGATTGTTTTCAAGGGCTAGCGGATAATACCGGGCATTGATACAAGTTTAAGGGATGAACATGAAAAAAATTGAAGCCATTATTAAGCCATTTAAACTCGACGATGTTCGTGAAGCGTTAGCTGAAGTGGGTATTACGGGGATGACGGTATCTGAAGTGAAAGGCTTTGGTCGTCAAAAAGGCCATACTGAACTGTATCGTGGTGCTGAATACATGGTCGATTTCTTGCCGAAAGTGAAGCTTGAAATTGTTGTCAATGAAGATGTCGTTGAACAATGTGTTGATACCATTATTGAAACCGCTCAAACTGGTAAAATTGGTGATGGTAAAATTTTCATCACTGATGTGGAACGCGTTATCCGTATCCGTACTGGAGAAGAAGACGAAGACGCGGTTTAAGTTGTTTAAGAAGAAGAGGAGCTATTGCTCCTTTTTTTATATCCATCAGAGTTCATTCTGCTCATTACTCCTCGCGTACTTAGGTTATGAAAAAGCGTTATTTACTCGTTATTATCCTGCTTGGTTTTTTAGCAACAGTTTTCTCAGGCTACAAGCTAGTCTTTAATATTCCTGAACATCCTCAATTGGTCACGTTGAACGAAAATGGTGATAGTGAACCTTTGGTCTGTTTTCAAGATAGTGAGGCGGCTCCTCTGGATAAACAGGGACAACTTGGACTATTAGTCTGGAATATCTACAAACAAAACAGGAGTACTTGGAACTCAGAACTTACACGTCTAAGTAAAGATGCTCAGTTGTTATTGATGCAAGAAGCCAGTCTGAATACGGACTTCAAAACATGGATTTTTAAGCAAGGTTGGGAAGGTAATCAGGTTAACGCATTTAAAGTGATGGGCGAATCTGCCGGTGTTATCAATCTTGCCAGAAGCACACCAAACTTAGCTTGTGGTTACACGGAGATGGAGCCTTGGTTGAGACTGCCAAAATCAGGTATCTATGCGCAATATCCTCTAAGTAATGGACAAGTACTGGCGGTTGTGAATTTGCATGCTGTTAACTTCACTTATGGTACTAATGAGTACCAGCTTCAACTGCAAGTACTGGCTAACGAGTTGAGTAAACATGTAGGTCCTATTATTGTCGCAGGAGATTTTAATAGCTGGAGTGAAGCGAGAGTAAAAGTGATGAAACAAGTTCTCACTTCTTTGGGGCTGACTGAGGCCAGATTTTCTCCAGACAACCGAGTCCGTTTTGTTACGGGTTTGCCATTGGATCATGTCTTTTATCGTGGGCTGGATCTGAAAAGTGCAAAAGCGCCCATATCGGACGCTTCTGATCATAATCCATTGCTACTCAGCTTTAGCCTATTGCAATACTGATGGCCCATATGCCGTAGTAAGCAACCCAAGGCAGCGTAGCAATCACTAATGCTTGTGCGCGTTCAATCTGGGTCCAAGTAACGACGGCGGCGTAACCAAGGAAAATATACCAAGGTAATAGTAGTGGGAATGAGCTGGCAAATTGCGACCAAGAATTTGTCAATGGTAGCTTGATTAAGCCATTGACGCTATTGAGATCCGCAGCATAGCTCATGACTTGCCCGTGTTTTAATAGCAGACTAGCATAACTGGCTAAATCGCCGATTACTGCAGGAAAAATGATGGCAGAGCTCGCTGCAAACCATTTCCAAAAGCCTAATTTTGTGTTGCCTTGACGAGTTGCAAGGTTAAACCACAATGCTAAAAGAATGATGGTTAGGGTTCGCCCCATAACATCACTGATGATCTCACTGGCAAGCAGAGTATCAGCTTCAAGCAGTCTTAATAGCTCTGGATTAGTTACTGCCATCTGTTCAGACAAACCCGCTTTAAGCCATTCAAAATCGACGTTTGCGAAATACGCACCCCAGAACAGAAATGGCGTGATCATCAAAACAATAAATGGCTGCCATCCCCATGCACTTCTTTCATATAGCGCAGCGAAGCAGTCTTGCGGTGAACGGAAAATATCCACCAGCATAGTTAATGGATTACTGGATGGGTTCATACACTAACCTTAGTCACATCGACATAGAGTTTTAAGTTCTGACCGGGTTTCAGGTACTTGTTATTCGACAAGTCATTCCATTTTACTATGTCTGATGTTTTCACTTTAAACTTGGCGGCAATATCGCTCAGCGTATCACCATTACGTACTTTATAGAAAACAGTGCGGATAATGGCACCATCGGTGTTGTTTTTCCAAATCACCAGTTTCTGTCCGATACGTAATGTATCTCTTGGCCCCATGCCATTCCATTTAGCCAATGACGCTGTCGATACATTATGCTTACGGGCAATCGTCCAGAGACTGTCACCATTTACGACAGTATGAGAGAGCTTGTATTTTCCTCTAGCAACGGATTGCGTTTTCTCAAGGCGGTTAGTTGCACTTAGTACATAGGCTTTCTCGTCTTTCACTGATGTTGGGATCATCAGGTATTGTCCGATTCGTATTGAATTATCAGACATATTGTTTGCCGTTTGGATTACTTTAGTCGTTGTATTGTGATGCGCAGCAATCACACTCAGACTATCTCCGTATTTTACCTGATAACGAATAAGCTTCATTCCTTCACCGCGATGCTTCTCTACATTCGCAAGGAAAGCATCCGCTTTATCTACAGGTAGAAGTAACTGGAATGGTCCATCAGGCGCTGTCGCCCACTGATTATATGCTGGGTTGTAACTTTGCAGCTCTTTAACACCTAAGTCTGCATATTTGGCGGCGATAGCAAGATCTAACTGTTCTTTAGGATCGACTAACTTCAAGACTGGTTTATTGGCAATAGTTGGAAGTTGGATACCATATTTTTCTTGATTGGCGATAATGTCTGCCAGTGCGAGTAATTTTGGCACATAACCGCTGGTCTCATCAGGTAAGTCGAGAGAGAAGAAATCGATAGGTTTTCCTAAGTTTTTGTTTTTACGAATAGCACTTGAAACTCGACCTCCGCCACTATTATAAGCTGCGATCGCGTGTTGCCAGTCACCGTCAAAACGTTTACTTAAGTTGGTTAAGTATGTAAGAGCTGCATCTGTTGACGCATCGACGTCACGACGACCGTCGTACCAGAAATTCTGCTCTAGTCCGTACATTTTTCCAGTTGCAGGAACAAATTGCCACAAGCCAGCCGCGCTGCCGTGTGAATAAGCAAAGGCATCAAATGCACTTTCTACAATTGGCAAAAGGGCTAATTCTAGCGGTAAGCCTCTTTGCTCAATTTTCTCAGTTATGAGATATAAGAATGGTTCTGCACGTTGAGCGACTTTTTGCAAATGGCTTGGATGTTTCAAATACCAAGTACGGTAGTAATCAACAGACTTATGCTGTGGAATACCCATCGTAAGTTGCATTGCGATACGTTGCCAGACATCTTCTTGCTCTTGTGGAGTGATGACTTTAGGTTCAGCAACAGGCTCAACATGTTCAACTGGCTGTGTTGAGGATACTTCTGCTTTCTTAATTTGTTGAGGTGCGTTGACTTCAACTTCGTCTGTCGTGGTCTTTTCTGCTGTCTGGTTGAGTTGGCATCCCGCCAATAGGAGAGCCAACAGACAGCTAGTTTGTACTCGCATGTAAAACAATCTTTTTAATAAATGGCTGGAGATAATACTTGCCTATTAATTGCCCTGACAAGTGGCAAATTCCTAAAAATCGTTTTTCCACTCACGTAATGCGGTAAATATTGATATAGGATCATTTTGTGTTGTTCTATTTGTTACTGACTTGATTACACTGGCTTCTCTGGTTCGTAGAAAGGGATTTATCCATTTCTCTCTTCTCAACGTTGTTGGAATGGTCGATTTGTTTTGGGCTCTTAACCGAATCACTTCATCACGGTAAATTTGCAACTGTTCGTTATTGGGTTCAACGGCAATAGCAAAAGCAATGTTGCTCGCAGTGTACTCATGAGCACAGTACACTTCGGTTTCTTCTGGCAAAGCTAAGATTTTTTCTAGCGAAGTAAACATCTGCTCCATGGTGCCTTCAAATACTCGTCCACAGCCGGCGGAAAAAAGGACATCACCACAGAACAGTTTGCCATCCCCTGCATAACCAATATGACCTAAGGTGTGCCCCGGTAATCCTAATACCCAGAAACGTTCGCCAAACAGCTCGATTTGATCGCCACCAGAAACATTTTGCGTTAAATAAGGCACGTGATCATGACTTGGGCCAATGATTTCAATATCCAAATAGTGTTTTGCAAGCTCTCGTATTCCGCCTGTATGGTCATTATGATGATGGGTAATGAGTATCGTATCCAATGTGAGACCGTGTTGCTCTAAATAAGCAAGCACTGGGTTGGCGTCACCCGGGTCGACAACAGCACATCGGTTGTCGCTATTTTGAATCAGCCAGATGTAATTATCGTTAAATGCAGGTATGCTTTTGATCTGTAACATGAGTTCTCTCCAGTCACCATGGTGAAGCGGGTTAGCGATGAAACCAGCACGCAGCGAAAAAAAAATTGAGAAACCTCATTCTTGGTCTCAATTGAAGAATGGTCAATGGGTTAGTGAGTCTATCCAAACACGGCTCGATGAGTGGTGCCCGAAACTCTTTGGTTATCATATGTTAAAATTGGGTGGCTTGAGTTGTGAGCTTGCCAGTTGTAACTGCAATATTCAACACCAAGTCCACCTTGATATAGAAAACCCATTGCATACCGTGATTGCTGATGGATTCGATTTACCTTTCTTCGAGAAAAGCATAGACGCTGCAATCCTCGCTCACCAATTGGATTATTGTAATGACCCGCACCGAATGCTGCGTGAGGTTGACAGAGTGTTGATTGATGATGGTTACATGATCATCACCGGTTTTAATCCGATAAGCTTTACTGGGCTTGCGAGTTTTATGCCTTGGCGGAAAAACAATTTGCCTTGGAGTGGAAGAATGTTCACCCCAAATCGCATTAAGGACTGGTTAGGACTTTTGAACTATCAGGTTATTGAGTGCGAGCAATATGCGCTGTTTCCAATGCAAAAATATCGCACCTTCTGGACGTGGTTGGAAAACAGCAGAGGGGATGTGGGCTCAACGTTTTGCAGTTTGTATTTTATTGTTGCTCGTAAACGCACTTACCCACTAAAACCGATTAAGCCCCACTGGCGTTTGAAACGGCGTCTATCTCCGGTTGGAGTGAACTACCGTATCAAACATCAAGAAAAGTAGCCTTACTCTGGCTGATAACCTGTGTCTTCTTCAGTTGGGTTTTCAGCCGCTACTCGAGCAAGTTCGTCACACATTTCATTTTCTCTGTGCCCAGCATGACCTTTTACCCAGTGCCACTCTACTTGATGGCGGGCTGTTTCATGATCAAGTGCTTGCCAGAGGTCGGCATTTTTAACTGGTTTGTTGGCTGAAGTCTTCCAGTTACGTTTTTTCCAGTTGTGGATCCACTGAGTGATGCCTTGACGGACGTATTGACTGTCTGTGGTTAAAATAACATGGCAAGGTTCTTTGAGTGTTTGCAGTGCAACAACGGCTGCAAGCATTTCCATCCTGTTGTTCGTCGTTAGCTTGTAGCCTTTGGCGAGTGTCTTTTCGTTGTTCTTGTAACGAAGAACCACTCCATACCCACCAGGGCCCGGATTGCCTAAACACGATCCATCAGTGAAAATTTCCACCTGTTTCTTCATGATTTGATACTATTGGGTTACGCACACATTTGGCATAGTCTGACATATATATCCTCATGAATACTAGCAGCAATTCTGAATACGACCGTATTGTGGTTCTCGATACCGAAACCACAGGTATGAACCTAGAAGGCGGTCCACATTACGAAGGGCACCGAATCATTGAAATCGGTGCTGTGGAGATCGTTAACCGAAAACTCACAGGGCGCCACTTCCACGTTTATCTGAAACCCGATAGAAAAATTCAAGATGAGGCCGTTGAAGTCCACGGTATTACGGATGAGTTTTTAGTTGATAAACCCGAATACCGCGATGTTCATGAAGAATTTCTCGAATTCATTAAAGATGCTGAGTTGGTTGCGCACAATGCGCCCTTCGACGTTGGCTTTATGGATTATGAGTTTGCTAAGTTGGGGGGGAGTTCGTTAAAAACTGAGCAGATTTGTAAAATCACCGATACCCTTGCCATGGCAAAGAAAATCTTTCCTGGCAAACGCAACAACTTGGACATTCTCTGTGAACGCTACGGCATAGATAACTCGCACCGAACACTCCACGGGGCTTTGCTCGATGCGGAGATTCTTGCGGACGTTTATTTATTAATGACCGGTGGTCAAACGTCACTTCAATTTAACGCTGGAGCTCAAGGGGATGGGGCGACAGGAGCAGGTTCGATTAAACGAGTAGAAAGTGGACGAAAAGCGCTAAAGGTATTGATGGCAACCGCCGATGAATTAGAAGCGCATCAAGGACGTTTAGATTTAGTTGCAAAGAGTGGTTCTTGTCTTTGGCGTCAATAAAAGTGGTCTATTTTAGGAGATGATATGTTGAGGATTGGAATCGCTCTTTTGGGGCTCCTCTTGAGTTTAAATACTTTTGCTAGCCGTGAATCCTCACTTTCTTTATTAGATAACCGATTTCGTGTTGATCCTACTATCACTCAAATAACGTTTGTCATCTATCGAGAGCAAGGTTCTCAACCTGTGGTGTTGGTGCGTCCTGACGGCAAAAAGTATTATGCGACCCGTAACCCAGATAATGTGCGTTGGTATCAAGAGCCAACAATGGACATTATCTCAATCGACCATCCTATGCCGGGACCTTGGCAAGCGATAGGCAAAGTATCGCCTAAAAACAACGTTAAGCTGATATCACACCTACAACTGACTTCAGACGCGTTTCCAAGCCGAATTTACAGTGGCGAAGAGATAAAATTTACTGCACGTTTAACCTCGGATGGTAATCCGTTATTGCTTAAAGATTTCCTCGACAGAGTGAACCTTAAAGTTACGTTCCGTAAATATATTGATGATGAAGAGAGCTTAGTTAAAGAAGCTCGCCCTGTTCCGACGGTGATTGGCGAGTTTGCTGACGATGGGCGTGACTTAGATGAAAAACCAGGTGACGGTGTTTTCACTGTTAAACTAAATATTTCCCCTGAACCAGGCAAATATCGAGTGAGAATAACTTCTGGTAATGGTGTGTTTTTGCGAGCCCTAGAACAGGAAGTGCTGATTTATCCTTCGCCACTTTCGGCGAGTTTTATTCAGTCACGAGTTGCCAATGAACCTCATCAGGTAGTTATCAGTGGTGAGCAAGGAATGGTTGAACCTGGATCACTAGCGGCGTATGTCCGTCATGAAACGCCTGATAAAAAAGAGTTTCGTGTTGAAGGTGTTGCAGAACCTGAATCGCTAAAGATGATACTTACTCTTCCATATAATGGCGACTTAGGAAACTACGCGTGGGAAGGGGGAGTTTATGCAACTGACCTTGCGTCTAAACGCCCGCTTTTCTTCCCAATAAAAGAGAGTACTTACAGTGTGGTTCAAGAGCTTAATCTTGAACAAGCGAGACTGATGCAAGAAGCGGAAGCTGAACAGCGCCGCAAAGTCGCTCAAGAAGCGCTCTTGCAGAAAGTTCGTGAAGAGCGTCGTACTGAATACATGATTTATATCGCCATTGGCAACGTGATTGTGATTATTTTGGCGTTGGTAGCTTGGTTCTTTATTCGCAAGTTTAAAGCTCGTAAACAAGAGCTCCCAGAGATGCAGCTCAATATGCCCAAGAAATAAAACACTGAATGGGAGGCGAACGCCAACGCGCATAGCCCCCATTTATTCATTAGTCAAATTGATGTAGTAACAGTAGATAAACGAAAAGGGAGGTTAACCTCCCTTTTTTACCTTTGGGCTTTGATTAAGCCACTTGTTCTAGCTTTGCTTTGGATTTTTTAGCTGCTAGCTCTGACGGTGTAAAGTCATCGACATTAATGGTGTACAAACGGTGATTCTCAGCCTCTATTAATAGTTCGGCCTCTTGTTCATTAATGATCTTGTTTGCTAACCCTTCTGCGGCAATTTTATCGAGCTGAGTAAATGGATAGCGTTTCTCAAGTGCTTTGCAGACTTTATTGAAAATAGGCTCAGCTTGAAGTACTACGCTCAACGCCAGTTCAATTCTGCCTGCTGGGTTATGGGCCGTTGGCGCCAAATACTGGTAGCGACCAAGACGCGAACGCGTTGCACTTGGTGTTTGTAGAATCTGCGCCAATTTACTATCCAGTTTGTCATTTGGTCCTTTACGTACGCGGCCGAAAGGTAGAATTAAGACGCGCAATACTTTTCCAATCACTGGATTTGGGAAGTTGGCAAGAAACTCATCTATCGCTATTTCAGTTTGTTTTAAGCTGTCTTGTAGACCCCAATGAACTAATGGCAAATCTTCTACTGGGCGATCATCATTTTCAAACCGTTTAAGCGTCGCAGAACTCATGTAAAGCTGGCTTAAAATATCACCTAAACGTGCTGATAAGCGTTCTTTACGTTTTAAAGAACCACCCAAAACAGCCATAGAAATGTCGGCCAATAACGCGAGGTTGGCACTGTAACGGTTGAGTTGTTGGTAGTAACGTTGCGTTGCGTCTTTGGTTGGAGAGTAAGAACCAATACCATCGGTCAAACCTAACCAAATACTGCGAATCAAGTTGCTGGTGGTAAAGCTAACGTGGCCAGCCAATGCGCTATCAAATTGTTCAACAGCATTAGAGCTCTCAGAGTGTGCCGCTTCCATTTCTTTCAATACATAAGGGTGACAGCGAATCGCACCCTGACCAAAGATGATCATCGAACGAGTAAGAATGTTGGCGCCTTCAACGGTAATCGCAATAGGAGAGCCTTGGTAACCTCTCGCCAAGAAGTTTGAAGGGCCTAAACAGATACCTTTACCACCGACAATGTCCATCGCATCAATAATGGAACGTTGACCTCGGTGGGTACAGTGATATTTCACAATAGCAGAGATGACAGATGGCTTTTCACCAAGATCGATACCTGTAACGGTCAGATTGCTTGCTGCATCCATCACATAAGCGTTGCCGGCAAGACGTGCTAATGGTTCTTCAATACCTTCCATTTGACCAATAGGCTGTTTGAACTGACGGCGAATACGAGCATAAGCACCCGTTGCCAAAGCCGCCGTTTTTGTGCCACCCGTTGAGTTTGACGGTAGAGTTATACCGCGACCAACTGATAGACATTCAACCAACATTCTCCAACCTTGACCTGCCATATCAGGCCCACCAATGATGAAATCGAGCGGAACAAAGATATCGTTACCGCGAGTTGGACCGTTTTGGAACGGAACATTAAGTGGGAAGTGGCGATTACCAATTTCCACACCTTTTAGATTGGTTGGGATCAGGGCACAGGTGATACCAATGTCTTCTTTTTCACCGAGTAGGTGTTCAGGATCTTGAAGTTTGAAGGCTAAACCAAGCACTGTGGCAACAGGCGCAAGCGTAATATAGCGTTTGTTCCAAGTCAGTCTCATACCAAGAACTTCTTTACCTTCCCATTGTCCTTTGCAAACAATGCCGTAATCAGGGATTGAGCCTGCATCTGAACCTGCTTCAGGGCTAGTTAGAGCAAAACATGGTATTTCTTTACCCTGTGCTAGGCGTGGTAAGTAATAATCTTGCTGTTCTTTTGTACCGTAGTGTTGTAGCAGTTCACCCGGACCTAATGAGTTAGGCACGCCTACAGTTGAAGAAAGCACACCAGATACGCCCGTCAGTTTTTGCAGAACCAGCGATTGTGCGTAAGCCGAAAACTCTAAGCCACCGTATTTTTTCTTAATAATCATGGCGAAGAATTTGTTGTCTTTTAGGTACTGCCAAACCTCAGGAGGCAGGTCTGCCAGTTCATGAGTGACTTGGTAGTCGTTCACCATTGCACAAACTTTATTCACTGGCCCCTCAAGGAAAGCTCTTTCTTCCTCACTGAGTTGTGGCGCTGGAATGTCGTGCAATTGCTGCCAGTTTGGTTTGCCTTTGAACAGTTCTGCTTCCCACCATACAGTACCAGCATCTAACGCTTCTTTTTCTGTTTGCGACATAGCCGGAAGCACTTTCTTAAACACCGTTAGTGCTTTGCCGCTAATGGCTGCTTGGCGAATCGAAGGAACGGTGCAAAGTGCGATGGCTGCTAAATATAAACTCCAGCCTATGATACCTACAGGGCCGAACAATGAGAGCACCAGCATTGAGATAGTCAGTGCAGCGAGTGATACGAACAACGAAGTTCTGTGATACAAGCAAGCGCTTAGTACTGCAAAGAACCCAAGTGTAGAGAGCAAGATGTCCATGTTAATGTCCTTATAGTCATGCTGTATGTTTATTTGAGTTATCAGCATTCATTTTTTGTGAACTTTCTGAAGCCGCTTTATTTTTGTTTTTAAAAGTGGTCTAACCAGTAAAGTGTAAATGAAATATTAATAAAATGTAAAACCATTAAATGTTCAAAAAGTGATCTGTGTAGAGCGAATAGTCTAAAATGTGCGCTCTGATTAAATTTGAGAGAGATGAATATTGTTCACAAAGTGCAATTATTAAGGCTTATCTATCGACAGAATCGCAGGTTTGGGTAAACTCAATAGTGTCCTACATCTCTATATAGAGAGTTCATCTGCAAGCAGATTTTAAGAAGAGAATAACTATGTATCAGGATCTAATTAGAAGTGAACTAACCGAAGCCGCTGAAGTGCTGAACAAATTTTTAAGCGATGACCACAATATTGCTCAAATTGAAGCTGCAGCAAAACTTATTGCTGATTCATTCAAGAAGGGCGGTAAAGTGTTGTCTTGTGGTAATGGTGGCTCACACTGTGATGCAATGCACTTTGCTGAAGAGTTAACGGGTCGCTACCGTGAAAATCGCCCTGGTTACCCTGGTATCGCCATTTCTGATCCAAGCCATCTATCATGTGTCAGCAATGACTTTGGCTATGATTTTGTGTTCTCTCGTTATGTCGAAGCTGTTGGATCTACTGGTGATGTGTTATTTGGCTTATCAACGTCGGGTAACTCAGGCAACATTCTGAAAGCGATTGAAGCAGCTAAAGCAAAAGGTATGAAAACAATCGCACTTACTGGTAAAGATGGCGGTAAAATGGCGGGCGTAGCGGATGTTGAAATTCGCGTACCGCACTTTGGTTACGCTGACCGTATTCAAGAAGTACATATCAAAATTATCCATATCGTTATTCAACTTATTGAAAAAGAAATGGAATAACTGATGATTATCGAGCTGGCTTTTATCAGGACGGAATGTAACAGCCAGCTCGAAACATAATCTGTAGTTAGCATCAAATGGGTAGTAGGAGAGAAAGTTAAGATGTGTGAATTGCTCGGAATGAGCGCTAATGTCCCCACTGATATTTGTTTTAGTTTTACTGGCTTGATTCAACGTGGTGGTAATACCGGGCCGCATCGCGATGGTTGGGGTATCACGTTTTACGAAGGTAAAGGCTTTAGAACATTCAAAGATCCAAATCCTAGTTACCAATCCAAGATTGCACAGTTAGTTCAAGAATACCCCATCAAGAGTTGCGCCGTGATCAGTCATATTCGCCAGGCGAATCGAGGCGGTGTGAATTTAGAGAATACTCATCCATTTACACGGGAATTATGGGGACGTTATTGGACGTTTGCTCATAACGGTCAGTTGACCGATTACCAAGATTTACCGACTGGTCGTCATCGACCTGTAGGACAAACAGACAGTGAAGCGGCTTTTTGCTGGCTACTTGATAAGCTAGAGAACCGTTATCCAGAGCCACCTAAAGATATGCCGGCAGTATTTCGTTATCTCGCTTTGCGTTGTGATGAACTGCGTGATAAAGGGGTTTTTAACATGCTGTTGTCTGACGGTGAATACCTAATGACATATTGCACTAATCATCTTTACTGGATTACTCGTCGAGCGCCATTTGGTCGAGCTGCACTGCTAGACGAAGATATCGAAATCAATTTCCAAGAAGAAACGACACCAGATGATGTGGTTTCTGTGATTGCGACTCAACCGCTAACGGGCAACGAGCAATGGCATAGAATGAAACCGGGGGAATTCAATATTTTCCATTATGGTGAACTGTTCGAAAGCAACAGTTCAGAGCTAACCGATGTTGCATTTGCTGCACCTAAACCGGGAAACCAAGCGCCAATAGAGCCACTTGAGTAATACATTGCAACTGGATTATACAAAATGAAAAAAGGGTTGATGCAGTATCAACCCTTTTTAGTATTCATCGCTCTAAGCAATCATTCCGTCGCGTAGCCGTGCATACCTAGTGGCTCACCATCAAGGTATGCCTTACCTTCATTCATTTTTAGTCTGTCTTCGACAAACCATTGAGTCACTAAAGGATAGATACGATACTCTTGGTTTTGCACACGTTCTGTCAGAGTTTCTACTGTATCTTCATCAAAAATTGGCACTTTTGCTTGAAGGATGACAGGCCCACCGTCGAGTTGCTCCGTGACGAAGTGAACACTAGTACCGTGTTCTTCATCACCAGCGTGAATCGCTCGTTGGTAGGTATTTAAACCTGGGTACTTAGGCAGTAGTGATGGGTGAATATTGATCATACGTCCTAAGTAGTGACGTACAAACTCACTACTCAGGATACGCATATAGCCCGCTAAAATAACTAGGTCAGGTTTATATTCATCAATTTGTTCCATAAGGGCATGGTCGTAAGCATCACGGGTCTCATACTCTTTTGGATCGACAAATACTGCCGCTGCACCTGCTTTTTTAGCTCGCTCTAAGCCATAAGCAGTTGCTTTATTCGAAAAAACAGCCGTTACTCTGCCTTCATGAATGCTTGACTCACAAGCATCGATGATCGCTTGTAAATTGGTACCATTTCCTGAAATTAAAACAACAATACTCTTCATGGATTAATTGATCTCTACTTGCTCTTCATCAGCTTTAGCTGCTGCAATTTTACCGATTACCCATGCGTTTTCGCCTTCTGCTTTTAGAAGGTTAACTGCTGCTTCAGCTTGGTCTTGTGGTAGGGCAATGATCAAACCAACACCACAGTTAAATGTACGGTACATTTCGTGAGTATTTACGTTGCCTTGCTCTTGTAGCCATTTGAAGATCACAGGCCATTCCCAGCTCTTACCGTCGATAACAGCTTTAGTACCTTCTGGAAGTACGCGAGGGATGTTTTCCCAGAAGCCACCGCCAGTGATATGAGAGATTGCGTGAATGTTATGTTCTGCAATCAGTTTTAGACCTGATTTGATGTAAATCTTTGTTGGTTCAAGAAGGTGTTCACCGATAGTTTTACCTTCAAGAAGCGCGTTCTTGTCTGCACCAGAAACTTCTAGAATTTTACGAACTAGAGAATAGCCGTTTGAGTGTGGGCCGCTAGAACCTACCGCAATCAGCGCATCGCCAACTGCAACTTTAGAACCATCGATGATGT